>NZ_CP013070.1:2268000-2592000 GCF_000264945.2 Sphingobium indicum B90A | reverse complement strand
CCATATGTGCGGCCCGCCGGCGATGATGGGCGCGATGCGCGGCGTGCTGGCGGAACTCGGCGTCCCCGACGCGCAGCTGCACACCGAGGCGTTCGGTCCGGCCTCGCTGCCGGCCGACCACGAGGATCTCGAGGTCAAGCCCGCGCCCCCGCCAGCGGATAAGCCGGCCCCGAGCGCCGAGGTGGCGCCGAGCACGGTGACCTTCTCCGTGTCGGGGGTGTCGGCGGCCTTGCCCGCGGACGAGACCGTGCTGGAGGCGGCCGAGGGCGCGGGCGTCGAGATCCCCTATGCATGCCGTGCGGGCACATGCGGCGCCTGCGTGGTCAAGCTGCTGCAGGGCGAAGTGACGATGGAGGTCGAATCCGGCCTTGCGCCCGCCGACAAGGCGCAAGGCTATGTGCTCGCGTGCCAGGCGAAGGGGACGGGCACGCCGCTCGTGGTCGAAGCCTGATGCGCGAACGCAGCGACATTGCCGTGGGCCTGCTGGTCGCGTTCCTGCTGCTGTTCCCGTTCGGCTATCTCGTGCATGTGTCGCCCCGCTTTCCGGGTAGCCTGGCCGGCGGGATCATCGGGATCGCAGCGCTCGTGCTGATGCTGCTGACGCTTCCTTATGTCGCGGCCAAGCACATCGCCTGGGTCGACAAGGCGCTCTCCCGGGTCGTCAGCAAGCCAACCCTGCTCGCCATCCACATCTATGCCGGCGTGCTGGCGCCGATCCTGGGTCTGGTCCACGCCGCGCACAAGCTCGAAAGCCCGGTCGGCCTGCTTCTGACCGTCCTCCTGCTGATGACGGTCATCACCGGCTTCATCGGCCGCTACCTGCTTGCCCAGCTTGGTCGGGCGCTGCGCGGACGCAGGTCAGAACTGGCCTCGCTTCGCGCCGCCTTCCTCGAGGAGCCGGCGGCGCCGACGCAGGCCGATACCGCAGCCCCGCCGCTGTCGGGCTGGAAGCGCTATCTGTTCGTCGCCGGGGATGCGTCCGCGGGCCAGCGCCCCCAGGACAAGGCGGGGATCGCCGCAGCGCTGGCCGATACCGAATTCGCGATCCGTGCCGAAGAGGCAACCAACACCCTGTTCGCGCGGTGGCGGTTCCTGCACATCCTGCTGGGCTGTCTCATCTTCGCGCTGCTCGCGCTCCACGTCGGCGCGGCGATCTATTACGGGCTGCGCTGGCTATGAGCTGGCAGCGTCTTTCCTACGCCGTCTTCATCGCAGCCCTGCTGGTGATGGTCGCCGCGGTCGCGATCCGGATGCGATCGGACGCGCCGAGGGATGCCGGCCTGGTGGCGCAGCTCGTCTCGCCCGGCCCGCTCTCGAGCGCGCACCAGTCCTTTGCCGGCCAATGCACGGCCTGCCACACGCCGGGCAAGGGCGTCGAAACCCGGACCTGTCTCACCTGCCATGCGGGCACCGATTTCGGGACGAAGCAGTCGACGCAGTTCCACGCGAAAGCGACGCAGTGCACCTCCTGCCACGTCGAACATGAGGGAGAGCGCGGCATCATCCGCATGGATCACGCCGCGTTGCTCGACATGGCGAAGTGGCGGCAGCCTTTGGCGGGCATGTCGACAAACACTCGAAGCCTGACCCCCGAGACCGCGCTCAATTGCGCGAGCTGCCATGCGTTCCGCGATCCGCACCAGGGCCTGTTCGGCACCGACTGCGCGAGCTGCCACAAGACCGACAGCTGGAAGATCGCCAATTACCGCCATCCATCGGTCAATTCGACGCAGTGCGCCGAGTGCCATAAGGCGCCGCCCAGTCACTTCATGGAGCATTTCAGCATGGTCTCGCAGCGCGCAGCCGGATCGAAGGCGCGCGTCGACCAATGCTATGCCTGTCACGCCACCGACAGCTTCAACAATATCCGCAAGCGAGGCTGGTATGATCACCATTGAGGCCGACTGGCTGAGCGCCTTCTTCCGGCTCGCCGTGATCGGCCTGGAACTGGCGGGCACGCTGACCATCCTGGTCGGCGCGGGGCTCGCAACCTTTCTGTTTGCGCGGCGGGCGAGGGCGGGCGACCGAACCGAGGCCTATAGCACGTTCCGCTCGGCGCTCGGCCGCAGCATCCTGCTCGGCCTGGAATTTCTGGTCGCCGGCGACATCGTCAAGTCGCTGGTGATCAACCCGACGCTCGACGATCTCATCGTGCTGGCCGGGCTTGTGCTGGTGCGGACCTTCCTGAGCATCTCGCTCGGGGTCGAGATCAACGGTCACTGGCCCTGGGAGGAAACCCGGATGGCGCGGGAGAAGGCGCGTGCGGCGTCGGATGGGTCGCCGGCGACGGCTGAGGCCGCCGGATGCGGCACACCGCGCAAGGGATAGCCGATGGAGGGTGCATGATGATCGAGAGACGCGAATTGCTGATGGCGGGCGCCGGCCTTGCCGCCGCCGGAACGCTGGCTGCGCCGGCGGCGGGGCAGCAGCATCGAATGGAAGGGATGGCGATGTCGATGACGGACTGCATCGACGATTGCCTGGCTTCACACCGCATGTGCCTCGAAACCGCCGCCTGGCTGACGAAGCAAAGCAGCGCGCTGGCGAGCGCGTCGTTGATCGCCATGCTGAACGACTGTGCGGAACTGTGCCAGGCGACAGCCAACTCGATGCTGCGGGAATCGGCTCTGCACCGCATCCTGTGCCGCGCCTGCGCCGATGCTTGCGAGCGCTGCGCCGAGGAATGCGGGCGTCATAGCGAGGACCAGCGGATCGCGCGTTGCTCGGCCACCTGCAAGAAATGCGCGGCGAGCTGCCGAATGATGGCGGACATGACCGGCTGACCACCCGCTTCGCATATTACGTATACTGCCGGGTCAGGACCGATACCATCTCAAGGGCAAGCTCCCGGAGGAGCGAGAAACGACCGGATCTGAAGCCGGTCGAACGGAAACCAGACTTGAAGGAATCGATAGTGCGCAAGAAAACGGTAGTTATCACTTCGCTCGCAGCCCTCGGCCTCCTTGCCCTCGGTGCCGGGCCTGTTCTCGCCGATGGCATGCCGTCGGACATGCCGGATCTCGAGGAGACGCTCAAGGCCAAGCCTGCGCCGGCTCAGTCCGGCACGGCCCATATGGAGGGCATGCGGCACGGCAAGGACCAGATGCACGGTGAGATGATGCGAGGCCACCGGATGGCCATGCGGGAATCGGGGAGCCAGGAGGGGGCTTCTGACATGTCGCATCGGTCGGGCGGGGGGTGCTGAACCAAAAGCCCATCAGAGGTCGGTTGATCAAAGCCTCACCATACAAGGCGTTGGTATCGTTTGACCGGGCCGCAACGTTGGTCCGCCGTTTCCCCGGCGGGCCAATTGCGTTTCAGAATAAAGGTCTGCACGAGCTTTAATGCGATGCAGTCATGAATCCGCTGGACCCTTGGACCATGGTTTCGCCCGCAAGATCGCGGGCCTGCCAGTCCTGATCCAGTGCGGATTCGTAACTTACGTATTCAGACCAAAGGGCCAAGCCCGCATGAGGGGTCGGTATGGTCGCGGTCGCAAACGGCGATCGGGCAAGGACTCATCATGCGGAGAACCACAATGCGAAAGACGAAACTTCTAGTCGGCGCGATCGGCTGCCTGGCGACCCTGAACTTCGCTGGCGCGGGTCTGGCGCAATCGGCACCCGCCGCGCCCCAGCACGCCCCTGCGCAGCCGAAGCCATCCACCGCCCATGCCCATCAGCAGGGGATGGATCATGGAGGGCAGCAGATGCACGACCAAATGATGCAGGATCACCAAGCCGGCATGCAGAAGCCGCAAGGCCAGCAGGGCGCTGCGGGCATGGCCGGAATGTCTGGTGGCTCGTCGCAGGGGAGCGGTTCGAGCAAGGCTGGCAAGCCCAAGAGCGGTTGCTGCAAGATGCCGATGAAAAAGGCAAAGCCGGCCGCCAAGAAGAAACCGGCCACGCCTATGGCCGACAAGCCGATGAGCGACATGTGAGGTTTCCAGCCCCGAGAACAGACCCCTGGGGCTGAGGGCCCGCCGCTGCCCCCGCGGCGGGCCTGTTCTTCAAGAGGTGTTCCAAGTTTCTAGGATTTCATAACGAGAAGCAGGCGTCCACCGCGAGAGAGAGGAGCCCGCGATGCGTAAAGCTCCAGGAGTTGGCACCGAGCTGCGGGTCCGCGCTTACGATTAAGAGGTCCGACCAAGCATGGCCGGATCAACTTCAGTGACCTCTGCGCCGCGATTGAATGGCGAGAGCCATTGCCTGCTTAGGCGACGAGATAATCTATGAGCTGATGAGAAAATCATCGGCTTCTTTTGCGTGTCCAGCCTGGCGCTTCGTAAAAACTCTGCCTGATTTTTGTCTGCGGAACTTACTTATAGGCCGTCTCATCAGAAGGCCTACTTCATCAGGCATCGGTAAAGATGGAGACAGGCGATGTTCGAGAAGGCGATCGGGACCATCAATGCTGCGGCGTCCTTCCGACACCGCTATGATAATTTCATCGGTGGTCGATGGAGCGCTCCAGCGAGCGGCGAGTATTTCGCGGACACGAGCCCGATCAATGGCGCCCAGATCGCCGAGTTTGCGCTGTCGACGCCGGAAGATGTCGAGCGCGCGCTCGATGCGGCGCACGCCGCCAAGGATCAATGGGCAAGGATCTCGCCCGCCGACCGCGCCAGGATTCTCAATCGCGTCGCCGACCGGCTCGAGGATAATATGGAGTTGCTGGCGCTTGCCGAGACGATCGACAACGGCAAGCCGATCCGCGAGACGCGCGCTGCCGACGTTCCGCTCGCGATCGACCATTTCCGCTATTTCGCCGGCTGCATCCGGGCCGAGGAAGGCGGGATCTCGACGATCGATGCCGACACCATCGCCTATCATTTTCGCGAGCCGCTTGGCGTCGTCGGCCAGATCATCCCGTGGAACTTCCCGCTGCTGATGGCGGCGTGGAAGATCGCCCCGGCGCTGGCGGCGGGCAACTGCACCGTCATCAAGCCCGCATCCCAGACGCCGCTCACCTTGCTGATGTTCGCCGAGCTCACCGCCGACATCCTGCCGCCCGGCGTGCTCAATGTCGTCACCGGCCCGGGACGGACCGTCGGCCAGGCGATCGCCGCCAATCCGCGCATCGCCAAGGTCTCGTTCACCGGCGAGACCGTCACCGGCAAGCAGATCATGCATGCGGCCGCCGACCATCTGATCCCCCAGACGATGGAGCTTGGCGGCAAGTCGCCCAACATCTTCATGGCGGACGTGCTCGACGAGGACGATGCCTTCTTCGACAAGGCGCTCGAAGGCTTCACGCTGTTCGCGTTCAACAAGGGCGAGGTCTGCACCTGCCCGTCGCGCGCGCTGATCCATGAGTCGATCTTCGATCGCTTCATCGAGCGCGCCGTGGCGCGCGTCGCCGCGATCCGCCAGGGCGATCCGCTCGACCCCTCGGTCCAGGTCGGCGCGCAGGCGTCGGAGGACCAGCTCCACAAGATCCTGGGCTATATCGATATCGGCAAGGCCGAGGGCGCGCAGTGTCTGGTCGGTGGCGCCAAGGCGCTGCCGGGCGGTGCGCTCGACCAGGGCTATTTCGTACAGCCGACCGTGTTCGTGGGTCAGAACCACATGCGCATCTTCCAGGAGGAGATCTTCGGTCCCGTCCTGGCGGTCACCACCTTCAAGACGGTCGAGGAGGCGATCGCACTTGCCAACGACACCGCCTACGGTCTTGGCGCGGGCGTCTGGACCCGGAGCGGCAACACCGCCTACCGTCTGGGCCGCGCGATCGAGGCCGGGCGGGTCTGGACCAACTGCTATCACCAGTACCCCGCCCATGCCGCCTTCGGCGGATACAAGGCGTCGGGCTTCGGGCGTGAAAATCACCGGATGATGCTCGACCATTATCAGCAGACCAAGAACCTGCTCGTCTCCTATGACGAGCACGCGCTCGGCCTGTTCTGACCCCTCGCTCAAAAGGAGAAACGGACATGGCGAAAACCATGAAGGCGGCGGTCGTCCGCGAATTCGGCAAGCCCCTGGTCATCGAGGACGCGCCGATCCCGACGGTCGGCCCCGGGCAGATCCTGGTCAAGATTGCGGCAACCGGCGTGTGCCATACCGACCTGCACGCGGCAGAAGGGGACTGGCCGGTCAAACCCAACCCGCCCTTCATTCCTGGCCATGAAGGCGTCGGGCATGTCGCCGCCGTCGGTGCGGGCGTCACCCATGTGAAGGAAGGCGACCGGGTCGGCGTGCCCTGGCTCTACACCGCCTGCGGGCATTGCGTGCATTGCCTGGGTGGCTGGGAGACGCTTTGCCACGAACAGCAGAACACCGGCTATTCGGTCAATGGCAGCTTTGCCGAATATGTCCTCGCCGATCCCAACTATGTTGGTCACCTTCCCGACAATGTCGACTTCCTCGACATTGCGCCGATCCTCTGCGCGGGCGTCACCGTCTACAAGGGATTGAAGGCCACCGAGGCCCGACCCGGCGAGTGGGTGGTCGTCTCAGGGATCGGCGGGCTCGGCCACATGGCGGTGCAATATGCCCGTGCCATGGGTCTCAATGTGGCCGCGGTCGACATCGACGATAGCAAGCTCGACCTCGCTACACGCCTTGGCGCCACACTGACGGTCAACGCGCACAGCGAGGACCCTTCGGCAGCGCTCAAGAAGGCGATAGGCGGCGCGCACGGAGCGCTCGTCACCGCCGTTTCGCCCAAGGCGTTCCAGCAGGCGCTCGGCATGGTCCGGCGCGGCGGCACGGTCGCGCTCAATGGTCTGCCGCCGGGCGACTTCCCGCTGTCGATCTTCGACACCGTGCTGAACGGCATTACCGTGCGAGGCTCGATCGTCGGCACGCGGCTCGATCTGCTCGAGGCACTGGCGTTCGCCGGCGACGGCAAGGTCAAGGCCACGGTCCATGCAGACAAGCTGGAGAACATCAACGACGTCTTCTCCCGCATGCACCATGGCGACATCGAGGGCCGGATCGTCCTCGACCTCGCCTGAACCCGACTTCGCGAAAGTACAGTTCATGTCTCCCTTACATATCCGGCCGATCGCACGGCGCCGTTTCGTCCAGGGGCTGGCGATCGGCGGCGCGGTTGCCGGCTTCGCCCCGGCGCTTCTCGCGCGATCCGCCCCAGTCTCGCCCGCCGAGCTTAGCGGGACCGAGTTCGACCTCGAGATCGCCGAGCTGCCAGTCAACTTCACCGGCAAACGCCGTATCGCGACCGCCGTGAACGGCAGCGTGCCCGCGCCGGTCCTGCGCCTGCGCGAAGGCGACACGGTCACGCTCCGTGTGCGCAACGGCCTCAAGGAGATGTCGAGCATCCATTGGCACGGCATCATCGTGCCGGCGGAGATGGACGGCGTGCCCGGCATCAGCTTTGCCGGCATCGCGCCGGGCGAGACCTTCACCTATCGCTTCGAGGTCCGCCAGAGCGGAACCTACTGGTATCACGCTCACACGCTCGCCGAGCAGACGGGACTCTATGGAGCGATCATCGTGGAGCCGAAACAGGCGCCGGCGGCGCGGGCGCCCGATCGCGACTATTGCATCGTGCTCAGCGACTGGTCGGACGAGCCGCCGCTGCAGATCTTCCTCAATCTCAAGAAGCAGAGCAGCTACTATAATTTTGCGCAGCCGACAGCCGGCGACTTCCTCAAGGATGTCGGCGCCATGGGCCTTGGGAAGGCGCTCGAGCGGCGGCGGATGTGGAACAGCTCGCGGATGAACCCGACCGACTACAGCGATGTCTCTGCCGCGACCTACACCTATCTGATGAACGGCGCGCCGCCCGCCGGCAACTGGACCGGTATCGCCGCGCCCGGCGAACGCGTGCGCCTGCGCTTCGTCGGCGCGGGGACGGCGACGTTCTTCGACGTGCGGATCCCGGGGGTCGAGCTGACGGTCGTATCGGCCGACGGGCAGCCGGTCGAGCCGGTCACGGTCGAGGAATTCCGGATCGGCCCGGGCGAGACCTATGACGTCGAGTTCACCATGCCCGAGGGCGGCGCCCGCACCATCTTCGCGCAGGCGATCGATCGGAGCGGCTATGCCCGCGGCACGATCGCACCGGCTCCGGGCATGGCGGCAGCCGTGCCGCCGCTCGATGCCCGGACCTGGCTCGAGCCGGTCGACATGATGGGCGCGATGGCGACGATGGGCGCAATGGGAGGCGACGCGCATGCCGGGCACGGCATGACCGAGATGCCGGCCAGGGCACAGCACGCCCGCACCGAATATGGCGCCAATACCGACATGCGCGTCGACTATCCCCGCACCAATCTGGACGATCCCGGCGCCGGGCTGCGCGGGCGCGGCTGGCGCGTGCTGACGCTGGCCGATCTGCGCACGCCGGGCGGCGATCCCGACCCGCGCGAGCCCGAGCGCGACATCGAGCTGCATCTGACGGGCAATATGGAACGGTTCATCTGGTCGCTCGACGGCATCAAGCTCAACGATTCCCGGCCGCTGCATTTCAAGCCGAACGAGCGGCTGCGCGTCACCTTCGTCAACGACACGATGATGGCGCATCCGATGCATCTGCACGGCATGTGGAGCGATGTCGAAGGCCCGGACGGCGCCTTCCAGGTCCGCAAGCATACGGTCGTGGTCCAGCCCGCCCAGCGGGTGAGCTTCCGCGTCACCGCCGACGCCATGGGCCGATGGGCCTTCCACTGCCATCTGCTCTATCACATGGCGGCCGGCATGTTCCGGGAGGTGGTGGTCGCATGATCCGGATTATCCCCTCGCGCGGCATTGCTCTTGGCGTTGCCCTCTTCCTGGCGCCGGCGATCACGGCTCCCGCCCTCGCGCAGGATGCCTTGCCCCCGTCGCCCGCCGCCACCCCTGCCCAAACGGCCACTCCCGATCCAAACTCACCTTCCGCGCAAGGCTCTCAGGAGCATGCGGGCATGGACATGCCGGGCATGGATATGACCGACACGAAGGCGTCCGGTAACGGCGCCACGATGGACATGGGCTCGATGCAGGGTGGCAAGGCCCCGCCGGACGCGCGCAACTCGGACGATTATGCCGACGGCTATCGCAACTCGACGCTGCCGGGCTATGAGATGGCCGACAAGCTCTCGATCCCCAAGATACTTGTGGATGAGCTCGAGTTCACCAGCGGCAACGAGGGTCAGGGCGTGGGCTGGACCGTGCTCGTCACCAAGGGTCAGGACAATGACAAGCTCTGGCTGCGCAGCCAGGGGCTCAAGAACTCCCGCGACCAACGTCTCGATCCGGAGAGCAGCGTCGAGGCGCTGTGGTGGCACAGCAAGAACCCGTTCTGGGGCACGCTGCTCGGGGTCAGGCAGGATCTCGGCAAGGGTGCGACCACCTGGCTCGCCGCCGGCGTCGAGGGACTGGCGCCCTATTGGTTCGACGTCCAGCTCACCGGCTATGTAGGAACCGATGGGCGTCTCGCGGCGCGCGCCAAGGCCTCCTATGAGGTCCTGTTCACCAATCGGTTGATCCTTACGCCGCAGGTGGAAACCAATATCTATTCGAAGCGGTCGAGCGATCGGCAGCTCGGCAGCGGCTTCAGCAATGTCGAGCTGAGCGGACGGTTGCGCTACGAGGTGTCGCGCAAGTTCGCGCCCTATATCGGCTTCGTCTGGGAGCGCGCATTTGACGGCACGGCCGATTTCCGTCGCCTGCGCAGGGAAGGGCCTTCCGAACACAGGCTGGTGATCGGCTTGCGCGCCTGGTGGTGATCCGCGGATGGCCACTCGAGGGATCGACCGCGAACGCGCCGCGTGACAAGGCTGGATCGCAAGCCAACGGTCGCTGGCCGGCCTCCTTTTTCGTCTTGTTGCTCGCGGCGGCTGCGGCGTCGGCGGGACAGACGGCCATTCTCGCCTTCCTTCCGGCACTGGTCGACCCGGCTCGTGGCGCGCTATCGTCAAGCGCTCATGATTTTCACGTCGCGAGCCTGACTGCGGTCCATCCCCTGGCAGCCTTGCTGGCGGCGCCGCTCTGGGGCTGGATCGCGGACCGGGTCGACTATCGGGCGATGTTGCGCGCAGCGCTGGTCATCCTCGCGCTGGTGACCGCGCCGATCGGCCTCGTCGGGTTGCCTGAGCTTTATGCATTGCGTCTGGTGGCGGGGATGGCGTCGGCCG
Organism: Sphingobium indicum B90A; assembly: GCF_000264945.2. Taxonomy (NCBI): domain Bacteria; kingdom Pseudomonadati; phylum Pseudomonadota; class Alphaproteobacteria; order Sphingomonadales; family Sphingobiaceae; genus Sphingobium; species Sphingobium indicum. The sequence goes on along the minus strand of NZ_CP013070.1, from coordinate 2,581,922 downwards.
CCATCATACCGTTGGGCTTGCTCTGCGCGAGCTTTGCCGCAAGCGGGCGCGCGGACCAGGCGCGCCGCTTCACCTGGCTGACCGCCTTCGTGTTTCTGGGCGATCTCGCCGGTCCGCTGGTGGCGGAGGTCTCGGCCGCGATCCTGCCCCGCGCTCCCCTCATGATCCTCGCTCTCGGCATCGGTGCCGTCGGGGCGGCGCTTTGCGCCGTGCGTCTGCCGCGCTGGTGTGCACCTTGCATCGATGGCGGAGACCTGCCCGCGCCTACGCTCGGCGCGACGTTGATCCTGCTTTTTATCACGATCGTCGCGGGCGGCGGGCTGGCGGCGATGCATGTCAATCTCCTGGTGACGCGGAGCGCCATTTCGCTGAGCCGCGAAGAGATCGCCTGGATGCTCAGTCTCTGCGGATTGGGCATGCTGGCGGCACAGATCTTCCATGCAAAGCTGGATTGGCTGGTCACTGTGCCGAGGCGGCTTGCCGGATTGACGCTGGGCCTGCTGGCTGTGGCACTTTTCATGTTTCCTGTCGCCGCGAGTATGGCCGAGCTCAGTGGGATCATCGTTGCTGCCGGCTGGAGCTCGGCAACCCTTCGATTGGTCACCAGCTTCTGGATCAGCGGCGGCGGGGCCCCTTCAGGCGTGAAGCTCGGTTTCCAGCATTCCGCCGCCAGCATCGGGCAGGCGCTCGCGCCGCTGGCGATAGCCATCGTCGCTCCCGGGGCGCAGCCGCTCGTTCTGTGGGGGATTGGTGGTCTATCGCTAGCGCTGCTTGTGTCCCTGCCGCTAGCCTGGAGGCCGCCCGCCATCGTAAAATCATCTGCGTGATGAGGGGAGGGGCGCATTGATGCGTATAGAAAAGAAGGGGCCTCTGCCCCATGCTTATCGTTCTTCCGGGAGTCATTTCATGAAGACCCGCCTATTCGTCGCCTTGCTGTTCCTCGCCATGCCCGGCGTAGCGCTTGCGGCCAGTGATATCGTCGTCCACCGGGATCCGGGATGTGGATGTTGCGAGAAGTGGGCGCAGGCCGTGCGCGCGAAGCTGGGACGCAAGGTCGTCATGCGTGACGATGCGTCGCGCAGCGAGCTTCAGCGCAAGGCCGGCATGCCCCGGACGCTGGCATCTTGCCACAGCGCGATCGTCGATGGCTATATGATCGAGGGCCATGTCCCGATATCCGACGTCAAGCGCTTGCTGGCGACCCGTCCTGCGGGCGTCAAAGGCATTGCGGTTGCGGGGATGCCGATCGGTTCGGAGGGCATGGAAGTGGCAGGCGCTGCCCGCCAACCCTATACGGTGGTGGCCTTCGGCAGCGCCGGTCAGCGAATTTTCGCCCGCCATTGATATCGCGCGGTTTGCAGCATCCTGCAGAATTGCCCGGTGGTAGAGGACCCCGCTGTCGAGTGTAGAACCTTGTGTCAAGCGAGCTGATGGCGTCCCTACCCCTACCTACACTGAAAAAGCAACGATTTGTCTTGTAAGTTGTTCGCGGTCGTCTCCCTGATTTGCCTGAATTTGGCCCAAAATGTGGGAACGATTGTGGGACCGTTTGCCCACCGAAAGTGTGAGAACGGCCCCAACATTCCCGATCAGGGCCCCGAACCGATGGCACTCACAGCATTGAAGGTGAAAAACGCGAAGCCCGGTCGCCATGTCGATAGCCGGGGCTTTGCCTGATTGCACTTTGCGTTCGCTTGCATTACATCGTCATGCAGAAAGGAAATCGACATGGCCGCAAACGCTCTTGTGCAGACCCGGATCGACGGAGCGGTGAAGGAGGAAGCCGCGACCGTGCTGGCTGCTATGGGGCTGACCGTCTCCGATGCCGTGCGCCTGATGCTGACCCGCGTTGCCCGCGACAAGGCCTTGCCGTTTGAACCGCTGGTGCCCAATGCCGAGACGATCGAGGCCATGAAGGAAGCGCGCGAGGGAAAGGGCAAGCGGTTCGCCACGGTGGTCGACCTGATGGCCGACCTCAATGCGGACGATTGAACGCTTCGGGCGGTTCAAGCGCGACTACAAGCGGGAGAAGAAGGGGCAGCACGCCAAGACGCTGGACGCTGACCTGATCCCGATCATCGAGGCGCTGGCATCCGACGAGCCGCTTGAACCGCGCCACCGCGACCATGCGCTGACCGGCGACTGGCGCGACCATCGCGATTGCCACATAAAGCCCGACCTCGTGCTGATTTACCGCAAGCCCGATGACGACACCTTGCAGCTTGTGCGCTTGGGATCGCACGCGGAATTGGGTTGGTGACGCCCGCGCATGGCGAGCTTATACGTTTGTCGGGTATGTCAGCCAGAGGCACGATTACGGGTTAGGTGTGATCAGCGAGCATCCGATGCCAACAAGCTTTTGCAGAAGACATCAATCGCAGAGATGCATTCGGCAGGCGCTGCTTGAAACAAAAATGAGGGCCATAAATCACTTTCACCCTCAAATTCTGACAAATTTGCCGTTAGTTCACGACTGGTGAGCGAGAAATGAGCCGATCGCGTTGGGCTTGAAGAGCCGACCGCTCGCTCCACCGTCGTGACCCCTACGTTGATGACCGGCGGATGCTGGCCCGGTAGACGATGCTGCCGAGAGCGACGACGACGCCCATGATGGCAAAAGATTCCATGCTCGAATGGCTCAAAAGCCAGATCGTGAGAAGGAAACCCTATTTCCGTGATTTGCTCGATCACATGCTCAGGGTTGAGAGCGCCATCACCGGCATCCGCGACATCCTGATCTCGGTGTTCGAGGCGAGTCACCTGCTCGAACAGCAGCGCCAGGGTGCGATCACGCGTCAGCTTGCCGCCTGGGCCGCGATCCTCGCGGTGCCTACCGCGATTGCCGGAATCTACGGCATGAATTTCGAGAATATGCCCGAACTGAAGACGCAATGGGGATATTTCGTCATCCTCGGCGTCATCGCTGCGGTCTGCATTGGGCTCTACATCCGGTTCAAACGTAGCCACTGGCTTTGACGGCGCAGATCGGCTTTCCACATCGCGCCGGGCTGAGGCTGCCGGGGGCCGGCCGCCATAACTCAATGCTTTCGCAGAACCTCGGCGCGGTGCCGGTCCAACGCATCGAGCAAAGCCCTGCCGATCAAAGGCTTTGCGAGAACGTGATCGAAGCCCGCCTCGGCGGCCCGCCAGGCCAGCAGCGTGTCGTGAAAGCCTGAGATCATGATGGCGCGTCCCGACCATCCGATCTCGCGAAGGTGACGCAGCATCGCGAATCCGTCGATGTCGGGCATGCGATAGTCGAGGATGACGCAGTCTGCCTCCTTCGCGCGGGGGTCGGCCAACAGCGCGTGGCCGGTCGTATATCCCCACACGGCATAGCCGCGCGATCTCAGCAGCAGCTGGAGGCCACGCCGCACGCCGGGATCGTCGTCGGAGACGAGGATGGTGTATCTGCCATCATGCTGAGTGGAACGGACCGATGGCATTGCGAGAAGCGGACACCCGTGTGACGATTGCACCATCGATCGCATATCGCGCCTCGTCCCGTCGCTACGTAGAGGTCGCAGTCACTTCGGCTTGCGGCCCATGCCCGCGGCAAAGGCGATCCGCAGGGCTTCGGACAAATTGCGGACCTCGAGCTTGGCCATCAGGCTCGCGCGATGGACCTCGACCGTTCGCGATGAACAGCCCAGGTCATAGGCGATCGTCTTATTGGGCAGGCCGTTCGCCAGCCCTTCCAGCACTTCACGCTCCCGGGGCGTCAGTGCAGCGACCCGCACGCCGGCTTCAGAGGTTTCCAGAGTGCGAAAGTCGACATCGTCGAGACGCGCGAACGCGCGGCTGACGGCGCCGAGCAGGGCCGCTTTCTCGAAGGGCTTCTCGAGAAAGTCGACCGCGCCGCCTTTCATGGCCTGCACCGCAACCGACACGTCGCCATGGCCGGTCAGGACGATGACCGGCATGTTGACCCCGCGTGCTGCCATGGCGGCCTGAACCTCGAGACCGTCCATCTCGGGCATGCGCACGTCAAGGATGACGCAGCCGACGGCCGCCGACTTCGCCTCCTTGAGAAACTCCACGCCCGAGGCATAGGTCACGACGTCGTAGCCCGCGGTCTTGAGCGCAAAGCTCGCCGCCTTGCGGATGCTCTCCTCGTCGTCGACCAGATGGATGACGCGTCTATCCCCCATGTTCCTCCTCCGCCCGCGCATGGATCAAGGTAAAATGAAAGCGGGTGCCGCCGCGGTCGGGGCGCTCCATCCAGATACGGCCGCCATGCGCTTCGATGATGGTCCGGCAGATCGAGAGGCCGAGGCCCATGCCGTCGGCCTTTGTCGAGTTGAACGCCGTGAAGAGCTGCTCGCGGATTCCGTCCGCGATGCCGGGACCGGTATCCTCCACGGTCACCTCGATCAGCCCGTCAGGGCGCAACCTGGTCGCCACCTTGAGGTCGCGAACCGGACACTCCGCCATCGCCTCGATGGCATTGCGCATCAGGTTGACCAGCACCTGCTGGATCTGCACCCTGTCGACGAGGACCAGCGTCGCGGCGGGATCGACCGCAAAGAAGCTGCGGATGCCGCGCTCGCGTGCACCGACCAGCGCGAGCTGGCTCGCCTCGGCGATGACCTGCGGCAGCTCGTGGAGGCTCTTGTCGACCTCGCCGCGGGCGACGAAATCGCGCAGGCGCCGGACGATATGGCCGGCCCGCAGCGTTTCCTGTGCCGCATCATCCATCACCGACCGTAGCGACACGAAGGGTTCGTCGTCCCGCTCGTCGAGCATGTCGCGGATCGTCTCGAGATAGAGCGCGACCGCGGCAAGCGGCTGGTTGAGCTCATGCGCGAGCGTCGAGGCCATCGTGCCCATCGCGCTCAGCCGAGAGACATGGACCAGCTCTGCCTGCAGTTCCTTGAGCCTGAGCTCATCCTGCTCCTTGGCGGTGAGATCCCGGATAAAGCCGGTGAACAACCGCTGCCCGTCTTCACCGGCCTCGCCGACCGACAGCTGCATCGGGAAGGTTGAGCCGTCGCGGCGCTGGCCGACCACGACGCGACCGAGGCCGATGATCCGGCGCTCGCCGGTCTGCAGATAATGCGCGAGATATTCGTCGTGACGGTCGCGATCGGGCTGGGGCATAAGGCAGGAGACGTTGCGGCCGACGAGCTCGGCTTCGCTGTAGCCGAACAGGCGTTGTGCCGCTGCGCTGAACGACGTGATGGCGCCGGTCTCGTCGATGATGATCATCGCATCCGGCACCGTCGCCAGAATCGATTGCAGATGCTGCTCGCGGGTCTCGATCGATGCGCGGACCGCCGCCTCGTCGGTGACATCGCGGCTGATGCAGGCGAAGCCGCGATGTGTGTCGCCTTCGAACAGTGCGGTGATCGTCAGGCGCGCCAGATATTCCGCGCCGTTCTCGCAGACCCGCCACGCTTCGCGCTCCAGCGTGCCCTCGTGAAGGGCGGCCGCCAGGTCTGCGCCTGGACGCCCCGCCGCAATCTCGTCGGGCGGGTAGAACAGGTCGTGGGGCTGTCCCAGGACGCGATCGAGCGGCCAGCATTCGGCACGCTCGCCTTCTTCATTATAGCTCAGCACCATCCCGGAAGGATCGAGCAGCGTCAGGACGTGGCCGCCAGCCTGTCGCAGGAACAGCGGCGCAAGCCGCGCCACCTCCCTGGCAATCTCGTCGGGCCCGCGCCTCGTGTAGACCATCGGCCGGCTCACACGCCCGGCCGGGCGCACGTATCCGGGCGTAGCCGGACCGTGCCACTCAGCGCCGCGCGAGTATGGCCTTCATCTCGTCGATTTCCTGCCGCTGCGAGCGCTTGATCGATTCGCAAAGCCGGATGACTTCGGGATCGCTCAGCTTTGCTTCCTGGCACATCAGGATCGCGCCGGAGTGGTGTGGGATCATCGAGCGCAGAAAGGCCGTGTCGCCGATCGTGGTCTGCGTGCGGATGAACGCGAAGCTGCCCAAGAAGGCGACCAGCGACGCGGCGATCAGCGCGATGTTGGCGGCCTTCGACGGGAACATGTGCCGCATGGCGAGGATCATGAGCACCACCATCGGTGAGACCATCATCAGCGTCATGTAGAGCATGTTGAGGTTGTTGTAGAAGCTGTCGAGCCCGTCGATCATGACGAACATCACCAGATACATGATGACGCCGCTGATGACGGTCTGGAAGGCCAGGCTCCAATAGGCGCCCATCTTCCGTGTGCTCATGTGGGACGAATGATCCATGGCGTATCTCCTTCGTTCGGCGCAGGCCGACCTGGGTCTCAGTGTAACGCCCCGCTCTCCTGTTCGCCCCCGCCATCAGCCGTCCCGATGCTAGAACCAGAAGCGGATGCCGGCGACGAAGCTGGTGGCATGGACGTCCTCGCCGGCAAGCCTCGACAGCCGCGCCGTGTCGCCGGCTTTGCGCAGATAAGAGACGCCGATATAGGGTGCGAACTGGCGGCTGAACTCATAGCGCAGGCGCGCGCCGAGCTCTATGTTGACCAGCCCCGAACCGATGTCGTTCTCCGGAATATCCTGCGCGGCGAAATTGACCTCGGCGCGCGGCTGCAAGATCAGGCGCTGGGTAATGCGCTGGTCGTAATAGCCCTCGACCCGGCCCAGAACATCGCCCTTGGTCGAGAGGAACAGCGCGCCTTCGACTTCGAACATGCCGGGAGCCAGGCCCTCGACGCCGACCGTCGCGTAAGTGCGGTCGGGCCCGCGGCCGAAGTCCTGGCGGATACCGCCCTGAAGATTGAAATAGGGGTCGATGGCCCGGCTATAGAGCACCTGCACCTCCGCGCTGTCGATGCCGCGGCCGAACTCGCCTTCGCCCTCGCTCTTGAGCCAGAGCCGGTTGATATCGCCGCCGTAAAAGCCTTCGCCATCCCAGCGATAGCCATCGCGACCGCTATGCGCTTGATACTCGAACAGGTTGAGCAGCACCTGCCCGAAATTGTTGCCGCCGCTGTCCTTCATCATGATGTCGCGTGAGCGCGCCATCTCGGCGCCGGGAAAATCACGATCGGCGAAGTGGTCGCTGGGGGGAGGCGGCGGGGGCGCATTGCCGGCCGGAAGCGCCGTGCCGGTCATTTGCATGCCGGGCATGGCGGTCTGGCCATGCTGCGAATGGTCCATCCCGGGCATGTCCGGCATCGCGCCGTCCTGATGCTGGGAGTGGTCCATGCCCGGCATGTCCGGCATCGCGGGAGACGCGGGTTGCGGCTGACCGGCCGCATCTCCCTGCGGCGCAGGACTGGCCTGGTGCTGCGAATGGTCCATCGCCGAGGTGGCGTCTGGCGCTGGTGTCTGAGCGCGCGGCCTGGCGGCGGCCTTGTCCTTCTTCTTCTCCTGCGCCGGCGGCACCTCGCCCGGCGGCGCCATGCCGGGCATGCCGTGCATTGAATGATCCTGGGCAAAGGCGGGCGCGGCAGCGAAAAGGGCGATCGCGCTCACCAGCGGCGTGAGGATGCGGGTCATTACGCGTCTCCCTTCGGACGGACGCTCACGACCCGCATCATCCCGGCATGCATGTGGTAGAGGAGATGACAGTGGAAGGCCCAGTCGCCGACCGCGTCGGCGGTGAAGTCCCAGGTCACCTTGCCGCCGGGCTGGACGATTACCGTATGCTTGCGTGGCGCATGATCGCCATGCCCCGTCACCAGCTCGAAAAAATGCCCGTGAATATGGATCGGATGCCCCATCATCGTGTCGTTGATGAGATTGACGCGCACCCGCTCGCCTTCGATGAAGGGGATCGGCTCGTGATGGTCCGACATTTTTTCGCCGTCGAACGACCACATGAACCGCTCCATGTTGCCGGTGAGGTGAATGTCGATGCTGCGGCTCGGCGCGCGCACGTCCGGATTGCGATCGAGCGCCATCAGGTCCCTGTAGACAAGCACCTTGTGGCCGACGTCGGCGAGGCCCTGGCCGGGCTCGCCGGTGCGGTCGACGGGCATCGGCGAGATGGTCTGGACGCTCGGGTCGCGCTTCACCTGCGGCGCGTTCGAGAAGTCTCGCATCTTCATCGACCCCATCGCGTGCCCGCCATGGTCCATGCCCGCCATCTGGCCATCGGCGCCCATCGCGCCGTGGTCCATCCCGCTCATCGCGGAATGATCCATCCCCGAATGATCCATGCCTGCCATGGCGCTATTGTCCATGGTCGCCATCGCTGCCGCCGCGCCGGTCGCGAGGCGCGCGGACGCGTTCTTCTCGGCCGTCGGATCGACGCCCCGCATAGCGCCGCCCGACATGTCCATGCCTTCCATGCCCGGCATCGAGGACATGTCCATGCCCATGTCCTTCATGTCGGCGAGCGGCCGTTTGCGTAAGGGGGGAACCTCGCCGGCCATGCCGGCGCGCGGCGCGAGCGTGGCACGCGCCATGCCCGAGCGGTCGATCGCCTCGCCGACAAGGGTGTAGGCCTTGTCATCGCCTGGGCTGACAACGACGTCGTAGGTCTCGGCAACACCAACCTGGAACTCGTCGACGGTGACCGGCACCACATTCTGCCCGTCGGCCTGGACGATGGTCAGCGGCAGGCCGGGGATGCGGACGTTGAAGGTGGTCATCGCCGACGCATTGATGACCCGCAGCCGCACCCGTTCGCCCGGGGTGAAGAGCGCGGTCCAGTTGTCCATCGGACCATGGCCGTTGACGAGATAGGTGTAGGTGGATCCGGTCACATCGGAGATGTCGGCCGGGTCCATCCGCATCTGGCCCCAGTCGAGCCGGTCCTTGAGCGGCTGATCCTTGCCCGACAGGAGCCCGGCCAGGGTCTGGCGCTGGAAATTGAAATGGCCGGGGTTGACCTTGAGGCGCCGGAAGATCGCCTGCGGCGAGAGCGCGCTGTGATCGGCGAGCACGATGACATGCTCGCGGTCATAGGCGACCGGATCGGCACCGGCGGGATCGATGATGATCGGGCCGTAATGGCCTTCCTGTTCCTGCAGGCCTGAATGGCTGTGGTACCAGTAGGTGCCGCTTTGCACGACGGAGAACTGGTAGAGGTAGTTCGAGCCCGGCTTGATGCCCGGAAAAGACACGCCCGGCACACCGTCCATATTGGCCGGCAGGATCAGCCCGTGCCAGTGGATCGAGCTGTCCTCCTCCAGCTGATTGATGACGTTGAGCCGCACGCGCTGGCCCTCGCGCAGCCGGATCAGCGGGGCGGGGACCGTGCCGTTGAGGCCGATTGCCCGGAACTTGCGCCCGTCGATGGTCATCGACTGCCGGGCGATGGTGAGCGTAATGTCTTCGCCCGACACGGTCGGCAGCGTCGGTCGCATCCCCGGCGAGATCGTCTGCGCCCAGGCCGGCAGCCAGGCTGACAATGCTGCGCCGCCGCCGGCGAGGGCCGCGCCGCGGAGGAACTGGCGGCGGTCGAGAGCAGAAATCATTCGGTTGTCTCAGCTTTAAGAAAGAGGGCGTACCTATTGGGAATACGCAGCATGGCCTCATCCCCCTCAAACTTTCTTTAATATTTCCGAAAGGCGTGCCCTAGCTCGATAGAGGCGCGTTTCGACCGCCTTCTGGCTGATCCCGAGAATTTCGGCGGTTTCAGCTTCCGATTTCTCGTCGATCGTACGCAAAATAAGCGTGTCCTTGAGGGAAGACGGCAGGGCAGCAATCGCTTTCATTGCTTGCGCGAGCTGCTGTTCGGCCCCGATCGCCTGATCGGGCAGCGGTGCGTCGTCGGCGACGCCGTCCGCCTCGCCGAGCGGTAGGGCTAGGGCAAAGAAATTTCGAACCGCTCGCCGACGCCGCCAGTCATGGCATTTGTTGATGACAATCCGGGACATCCAGACCTGGAAGGGTCGGGTTACGTCATAGCGGTTGAGTGCGGCAAAGGCCGCGACGAAGCTCGCCTGGGTGACATCCAATGCCTCATCCATAGATCCGACATGGCTGCGCACGAGCCGGTGAACCCAACCTTGATGCCGGCGGACCAGCTCGCCATAGGCCGCTTGCCGGCCTCCAAGCGCCAGAGCCGCGAGCTCCCCGTCCGAGCAGTCGGGGAGGCACGCGGTCATTCGGATTTGGCCGTCAGCGCTTTCACCACGGCGTCGTCGAATTTGTCCGTCTGATCCGGGCGCAGCACGGCCCGCATCGCGAAGATATGCTCAAGTGTTTCTTTCTGCAGCGCGCCCATGGCCTGGTGCGAGCGATCCACCGCAGTTGCGACTTGCGGGCCATAGCCATGCTCCGCTTCGATCGCTTCCGCGAGACGCGCATTGTCGGCGCGCAATTCGGCCTCCAGCGCTTGACGCCGGATCGCGTAGTTCTTCTCGATTGTCTCGAGTCGGCTGTGTTGCGCTGAATTCAGCTTCAGATCGCGATGGAGCAGCTCGTGCAGCTCATTTTCGACCGGGCGCACTGGAACCACATAGACGCGGCCAATGACAACGCCAGCGATCGCCGCGGCGAAGGTCACCAGGACGAGGAGCAGGAGCCGGCGGCGGTCGCGCATCACTGCGAGCTCAGCAGCGTCGAGGGCGCAAGCGCGAGCCGAGCATCGAAGGGCGATAGCGGTTTGGCATCAGCAGACCGTGTCGAAACTGCCGAGCCGGCAATTCCGATGAACAGCGCGGTTGCGGCCGCGATGCCGAACGTCATAGCGCCAAGGCTTGGTATGGCCCGGATGCGCGCTATTTCCGCCATGACCCGGCTTTCCAGGCCGCCGAGCCTGGGATCGAGAGGCGCATCGCGCAACCGCGAGAGCAGGTGGTCAAGTTCATCCATGGTGCTTCTCCGTCTTCATCCATCAATACGCACGATGGTCCAGGAACCCTTGCTGTAGATTGAAAAGAATAATTGCGAGGGGTGGGGGCTCGGGCTGCGTATTGTCTCATGGGATCTACAGGAGAATGTTCCAATGCGTTTCTTTTCGCCTCTCGCAGTTATCGCCGCCGTCGGCCTGAGTGTTTCTGCTCCGGCCTACGCGCATCCCAAGCTTGTGTCCTCGACGCCCGCCGCGAACGCCAGCGTCTCGGCGCCGTCGCGTATAACGCTCACCTTCAGTGAAGGTCTGATGCCGAAGCTGTCGGGCGCCGAGATCGTGATGACCGGCATGCCCGGCATGCCCAACCACCGCATGGCGGTAACCGGCTTCAAGACGTCCGTCGAAGGCGACAAGACGCTCGTGCTGACGCTCGCCAAGCCGCTCATGGCGGGCAGCTATCAGGTCGCCTGGCACGTCGTCTCGACCGACACGCACCGCATCCAGGGCAATCTCGCCTTTACCGTCAAGTGACGCCATGAACGACGTGGCACTCGTCGCCGTCCGCTGGGCGCTCTACGTCGATCTCGGCCTGTTGTTCGGCCTGCCGCTGTTCGCGCTCTATGCGCCCGGCGGCGGCCGGATGGTACAGCGGCATCTGCCGATGGTAGCAATGGTGGCCGGTCTCGCCTGTCTCGCCCTCCTGCTGTCGGCGCTGGGGTTCGCGTTGCAGGCAGCGGCCATGACCGGGCTGCCGCTCACCCAGCCTGATCTTTCCATGGTCGCAGAGCTGTTCAACGGCACGTCCATGGGAACGGCGCTGAAGGCGCGCCTCGTCGCGCTCCTCGTTCTTCTGCTCTCCATCCCCTTCTATCGCCGGCAATCCCGTCCTGCCTTCATCGCCTCCACTCTGGCAGGCGCGGTCGCACTCGCGACCCTCGCCTGGAGCGGGCATGGCGCGGCCGGCGAAGGCGAGGCGGGCTGGCTGCAACTGGGGGCCGATCTCATCCATCTGCTCGCCGCGGGCGCCTGGGTCGGCGCGCTTGCCGCATTCCTTGCGCTGGTTCTTACCAGGCTCGCAACCGATGATCTCGCCACTGAAGACATGGACCGGGTCATGCTCGCCGAGGAAGCGCTGCGGGGCTTCTCCTTCGTCGGCACGATCATCGTCGCCCTGCTGATCCTGACCGGGACGGTGAACGGCTGGTTCCTGGTCGGCCCGGGCAACATCGCGTCTCTCGGGCAGTCGACCTACGGCCTGCTGCTCATCGCCAAGCTGCTGCTCTTCGCCGGCATGCTGGGCCTGGCCGCGCTCAACCGTTATCGCCTGACCCCGGCACTTGCGCAGGCGATCGAGGAAGAGGACGCGCCACGGGCGCAGGCGCTGCTGCGCGCGAGCCTCGTCGTCGAAGGCGGTCTTGCGATCGTCATTCTCGGGCTGGTCGCCTGGCTGGGGACACTGTCGCCACCCATGTCGATGTAGTTTATCGTTTCGAACGCCTCGCGTTGGGAGAAGCCAATGCAATCGTACACCCCGCCGCGCGGGACTGGATCGACGAAAGACTATGATCGCGCGATCCGCCTGTGGGCGCGGGAGAAGCGGTGGCGTGCCGCCATGCTTGCCATGCTGCGCCCGGATTGGCGCCTGGTAATCGCCGATTATGGCCGCCAGCACGGGTCTCATGCGGCTCGCCTTCCGCCTGACCGTGCAGCGGCTCGATGGCATCGACGATACCCAGCCCAATGCCGACGGCGTGCTCCCCGGCCTGATGGCGGCCAAGCGAACGGGCCCGCCGATTTGGCCACTTAGGCGATTACGTATTGACCCTGACACGGTGTCAGACCCTAGATCGTCAGGCGTCGAAAGGAGCGAGGCGATGAACGAGACACATGGAGCGGCGCATGGCGGCGGTTGCTGCGGCGGCCACGGCACCGCTAAAGCGGCGACCGGCGTCAAGGACCCGGTCTGCGGCATGACCGTCGACCCGGCGACCACGGCGCATCACGCCGAGCATAGCGGTGAAAGCTATCATTTCTGCAGCGCGGGCTGCCGGACCAAATTCATCGCCGATCCCGAGCGCTATCTCGGCCCGCCGACGCCGCCGGTCGCGGCGCCCGAAGGCACGATCTGGACCTGCCCGATGCATCCCGAGATCCGCCAGGACCATCCCGGGTCCTGTCCGATCTGCGGCATGGCGCTCGAACCCGCGACCGTGACCGCCGACAGCGGCCCCAGCCACGAGCTAGTCGATTTCACGCGGCGCTTCTGGGTCGGCCTCGTGCTGGCTCTCCCGGTGCTGATCCTCGAGATGGGCGCGCATGTCTTTCCCGCGATCCATCGCCTCGTGCCGATGTCTATCTCGGTATGGATCCAGTTCGTGCTGGCGACACCCGTCGTGCTGTGGGCGGGCTGGCCGTTCTTCGAGCGTGGCTGGGCCTCGCTCAAGACCCGCAACTTCAACATGTTCACCCTGATCGCGATGGGGACCGGGGTCGCCTGGATCTACAGCGTCATCGCGACGCTCGCGCCTCAGCTGTTCCCGCCGGCCTTCCGCGGCGAGGACGGCATGGTTGCCGTCTATTTCGAGGCGGCCGCGGTGATCACCGTCCTCGTGCTGCTCGGCCAGATGCTCGAACTGCGCGCGCGGGAACGCACCTCGGGCGCGATCAAGGCGCTGCTCAACCTTGCACCAAAGACCGCGCGCCGGATCGGTTCTGATGGGAACGAAGAGGAAATCAGCCTTGATCTGGTTGCGGTGGGCGACCGCCTGCGGGTGCGGCCGGGCGAGAAGGTGCCGGTCGACGGCGTAGTCGAGGACGGCCGCTCCTCGCTCGACGAGTCGATGGTCACCGGCGAATCCATGCCCGTCACCAAGGCAAAGGCCGACACAGTGATCGGCGGCACGCTCAACCAGACCGGTGCGCTGGTGATCGTCGCCGACAAGGTCGGCCGCGATACCATGCTCGCACGCATCGTCCAGATGGTCGCTGAGGCGCAGCGCTCGCGCGCGCCGATCCAGCGCATGGCCGATCAGGTGTCGGGCTGGTTTGTGCCCGTGGTCATCGCGGTCGCGGCCGTCGCGTTCATCGCCTGGGGCATCTGGGGTCCCGAGCCGCGCTTCGCCTATGGGCTGGTGGCGGCGGTCGCCGTGCTGATCATCGCCTGTCCCTGCGCACTGGGGCTGGCAACGCCGATGTCGATCATGGTCGGGGTCGGCCGCGGCGCCGGGCTCGGTGTCCTCATCAAAAATGCCGAAGCACTCGAGCATATGGAGAAGGTCGACACTCTCGTCGTCGACAAGACAGGCACGCTGACCGAAGGCCGGCCTGCCGTCACCCAGGTCGTGCCGGCGCCCGGCTTCGACGAAGCCGAGCTGCTGCGTCTTGCCGCCTCGGTCGAGCGGGCGTCCGAGCATCCGCTCGCGTTGGCAATCGTCGAGGCCGCGAAGGATCGCGGCATCGTCACGAGCGACGTCATCGACTTCGACTCGCCGACCGGGCGCGGCGCGCTCGGCACGGTCGAAGGGCGGCGCATCGTCCTCGGCAATGCGCAGTTCCTTGCCGACGAAGGGGTTGCGACCGATGCGCTCGCCAGCCAGGCCGACGCGCTGCGCCGGGATGGCGCCACCGCGATCTTCATCGGGGTCGACGGCACAGTCGGCGGCGCCTTCGCGATCGCCGATCCGGTGAAGGCCACGACACCAGAAGCGCTCGCCGCGCTCAAGGCGGAGGGCATTCGCGTGGTCATGCTGACCGGCGACAACCGCACGACCGCGGAAGCGGTCGCCCGACGCCTGGGCATCGACGAGGTCGAAGCCGAGGTGCTGCCCGATCAGAAGAGCGCCGTGGTCGCCAGGTTCAAGCGCGAGGGGCGGGTCGTCGCCATGGCCGGCGACGGTGTCAACGACGCCCCCGCGTTGGCCGCCGCCGACGTCGGCATCGCCATGGGTTCCGGCACCGACGTCGCGATCGAGAGCGCTGGCGTCACGCTGCTCAAGGGCGACCTGACTGGCATCGTCCGGGCGCGGCGGCTCAGCCAAGCGACCATGTCGAACATCCGCCAGAATCTCGTCTTCGCCTTCATCTACAATGTCGCGGGCGTGCCCGTAGCGGCGGGTGCGCTCTATCCGCTGTTCGGTATTCTGCTCTCGCCCATTATCGCGGCGGCGGCGATGGCGCTCTCTTCGGTGAGCGTGGTCACCAACGCGCTGCGCCTCAACCGGAAAGCACTGTGAACATCGGCGAGACGTCACGGCAGAGCGGCGTCTCTGAGCGGATGATCCGCCATTATGAAAAGATCGGCCTCATCCCGGCGCCGGCGCGTCGGGGTGCTGGCTATCGTGACTATGGCGAGCGCGACCTCCATCGCCTCCGGTTTATCGCCAATGCCCGCGATCTCGGCTTCCCGATCGAGGAGATCCGCACGTTGCTCAGCCTTTGGGCCAATACCGGCCGTGCCAGCGCGGAGGTGAAGCGGCTTGCCCTTGCCCGCGCCGATGAGTTTCAGCGCAAAGCCGAGGCGTTGACGGCGCTGCGCGACACGCTAATCGACCTGGCTGAGCGCTGCCAAGGCGACGAGCGGCCGGATTGTCCGATCATCGCCGAACTGGCCGCGGCCCGATCCGCATAGCATCCGGCATCGCACGGCCGAGAATTTTAGGGGTGCCCGTTTTCGGTCGATTCGTGCAGGTCGACGGCGAAAGCGATCCGCAACAGGTCGGGCAGGCTTTGCGCGTTGAGTTTGATCATCAGACTGGCCCGATGCAGCTCGACCGTGCGCGACGTGACGCCGAGTTCATCTGCGATAAGGCTATTTGGATAGCCTCGCGAAATTCCTCTCAGAACGGCCCGTTCGCGCTGCGTCAGTCTCGCGGCTTTCGAAAGAGCGTCGGCCTGTTCGGAGGCACGACGGGCTATACTCTCAAGCCAGCTGAAGCCGCGGTCGATCGCGCCGAGCAATGCGGCCTTCTCGACCGGTTTGGCGAGAAAGTCGGCAGCGCCCGCCTTCATCGCCTGTACGGCGAGCGTAGGATCGCCATTGCCCGTCAGCACCACGACGGGCATGTCGATACCGCGTCGCGTCAGCTCCGCCTGAACCTGCAGGCCGTCCATGTCGGGCATGTGCATGTCGAGAACCACGCAGCCTTTCTCGGCGTCCTCTGCGCTCAACAGAAACTCCGGCCCCGAAGCGTAGGCTTCTACGGCAAACCCTGCGGTCCGCAACGTGAAACTTAGTGCTTTTCGTATTGTCTCTTCGTCATCGACGATATGCACGACGCGCTTGTTCCCCATAGCCCCCGAGATCGATCAATACGCAGTGCCGCGAGGGCAGCGCTTCAAGGGATACTTCTCTGCACGTTGGACTATGGTCCCAGGTCAAGAGTAAAAATTTGGCGA
The DNA here is from genome assembly GCF_000264945.2 of Sphingobium indicum B90A. Lineage (NCBI taxonomy): Bacteria > Pseudomonadati > Pseudomonadota > Alphaproteobacteria > Sphingomonadales > Sphingobiaceae > Sphingobium > Sphingobium indicum. The sequence goes on along the minus strand of NZ_CP013070.1, from coordinate 2,565,834 downwards.
GGCAAAACGGCGAAGGACAGCGAAACTGTGAGGGTTCGGCTACTCCGCTCACACCAATGCCGCGGTCGCTGCGGCTCATTGCCGGGTCTCTGCTCCGGACGATGCATGCGAGTTGCCCGCGCCGCCCTCGGCGCGATCGAGCCATCGCTACGCTTCCATCACATCGTCGACCGGCAGCGGGTTACTGGCGCCCGGCGGGCGAGGGGGGCGGGTTGGCCCTTGACGGCTGCGCGATCGGACGCCCAGGATAGCAGGGTGGCGCGCTTTACTTCGGGCTCAAGCTTCAGGTGCCCAGCAACGTCGAGGGGATCGATGAACGAGCGTGTGTGCGACACGACATATCCTCCTTCCCTGCCGCGATTTTCTCCGAAAGGGAGATCTCAGGAGATTGGTTCGGACTCGTTTAGGGTCAATGGATGAGGACGCGCACAGCGTTTGCCGGGCGTTCATTTCCGTCTTAGAACTGACGCGCAGCACGCCATTCAATCCGGTGGCGAACGGCCTCCGCGATCGCTGGCATGACGTCTATATCATTCGACGCATGTGCAACCGCGTTCGTGCTGACGATCCTTTCGACAAGCCCACCCAGAACCTGCTCTGCATCGCCGGCAAAAAGCGGATGCACGACCACGCAATCCGGTCGCGCGAACCCCATGCCGACCAGTTGGCGCGCCGCCTCGGTGAGGGTCCGACCGGATGAGGCGATATCGTCGACCAGCACCGGCTGGCGATCGAGAAACGCTGGGGCATTCGGAATCGAGATGGTGACGTGACGGTCGCCGGATCGGATTTTCTCGCACACGAGAAACGGAGCATCGGCATCGGCCGCCACCTGCGAGACCCACTGTTCGCTTTCCAGGTCCGGACCGATGATCAGCGGGCGAGCGACATTGCGCTTGATCCACGAGGCCAAAAACGGCGCGGCATGAACAACCTGGGTTGGGATGCGGTAGATTTCCGACAATTCATGGTAGCGATGGAGATGCGGATCGACCGTCACCAGCCAGTCGAGATGGCGAGACAGGATCGCAGCAAAGGTTCGCGACGTCACCGCCTCGCCGGCATGGAAGCGTATGTCCTGGCGCATGTAAGCGAGGTAAGGGGCGACGAGCCCGATCCTGCGAGCGCCAAGATCGCGCGCGGTGTCGGCTGCGAACAGCAGCGGCAACAGCTTGGCGTCCGGATGATCGAGACTGGACAGCAGGATGACCTCGCGGTCGCTGACGTCGTTTCCGACCCTGAGATAGGTTTCCCCGTCAGGAAACTGACGATGCTCGATCGTGCCGACCTCTGCATCGAGCGCGGCGGATAGCGGCTGTGCCAGGGCCTCGCTGCCAGACAGCGCGAACAGCACGGGACGGTTCATAGCGCTTCAATCCCGAAGATCGGCCCGTCGCTCACCGCATAGGCCGCCGCATAGTCGAGCTCGCCCGGGCTCTCGGCATGAATGCTACACAAGGGAGCCCCGGCATCCACCATCTGGTTCAGCCGACACTGCAGCGCGACGCCGGCGGCCTTGGCCATCGGCGCGCCGGCAAGCTTCGCGACCGTCGCGAGCTTGCGATTGTCGATACTCACCAGGCGGCCGCTATAGGGAGCGATCATATCCTGTTGGAACCGGGCGACCGGTGGAGCCCGCATGCCGCCCTGCGCTTCGCAGATACGTTGGAACTTGGCCCAGGCCCGGCCGCTTTCGAGGCACGCCCGCGCACGCGCATAACCTTCGCGGGCCGGGGCTGCGTCCGCGAGCTCAAGCAGTCCTCCCGCCAGCTCGCAGGCCCGGTGGGCGAGATCCTCGGCGCCCGGCTGCCCCTGGAGCACGGCAAGGATATCCTGCGCCTCGAGCGCCGGACCGATGCCCCGTCCGATCGGCTCGGCGCCGGGGCCGCGCATCACGCGCGTGCGAAGCCCGAAGGCTTGGGCGACAGAGCTCAGCGCCCGCTCGAGCGTGTCGGCGGCATCGGCGCCGCGTACCTTGGCGGTCGGCCCGACCGGGATGTCGATGACCAGATGGGTCGCACCGGCCGCGATTTTCTTGGACAGCACCGAGGCGACCATCTGCCCGACGGCATCGATATCGAGCACCCGTTCCACGCCGATGATCACATCGTCGGCAGGGCTGAGGTTGACGGCGCCGCCCCAGGCGATGCAGCCGCCTTCGCGCTCGACCACCTTGCGGATTGCGGAAACGTCGAGGTCGACAGGTGCCAGCACCTCCATCGTGTCCGCCGTGCCGGCCGGTGAGGTGATCGCCCGCGACGATGTCTTGGGCATGATCAGGCCCTCCGCGGCCATGATCGAGACGATGATCGGCGTGGTGCGATTGCCCGGCAAGCCACCGACGCTATGCTTGTCGACGATGACCGTTCCGGGCCACTGCAATCGCTCGCCGACATCGACCATCGCCCTGGTCAGGCTGATCGTTTCGTCCGTATCGAGCGGGACCGCTGAGCAGGCCGTGACGAACGCCGAGAGATGGACATCGCTATAGCGTCGCTCGGCGATGTCGGTGATGATCGCTGAAAAAGCCCCGTCACTGAGACGATTGCCATAGATGCGCCGACGCACTTCGGCGAGCGAGGCGAGAGGCTGGGCGTGCGCGATCTCGACCGGATCGCCATCGCTGACGCCGAGCCGCTGCCATGCGGATTCGGAGAGGCCGATCTCGCCGGGCGCTGGAGTCTCCGCGGAGCTGTGCAGCAGCGAGACGACGATTTCCCGCCCGCCGGCGCGCAGCGCGACCTGCGCGCGGGACGCAAGACCTTCCGAGCGGCAGACGGGACAGTCGTGGCGCATGACCGCGATCAGATCGCTTCCGGCAGCCGACAGGCCGATGCGGCGTGCCCGCAGCGTCGTCGCGACAGGCTCTGCTTCGGCGTCCTCGATGATCCCGGGCTTCACGCGAGCATGCCCCAGCTACCCAGCGCCGGTACGCTGCATGCCCAACCCAGTTCCTCCGAGACACGCTTCGCCAGGACCTGGGCGCCGGTCGGCTCGCCATGGGTGACATAGACGTGGCGCGGGGCCTCGTGCAGCGACCCGAGCCAGCGCATGAGTTCGTCGCTGTCGGCATGCGCCGAGAGCATCGTCAGGTTGGCGACCTCGGCTTCGACCGGGATATACTCGCCGTGGATCTTGATCGTCCGGGCGCCGCCGATCATGGCGGCGCCGCGGGTGCCCGCCGCCTGGAAGCCCGAGAAGAGGATGAGGTTCTTCCCATCCGGCGCGAAGCGCTTGAGATGGTGGAGCACGCGGCCGCCCGTTGCCATTCCACTGGCCGAGATGATGACCTTGGGGGTGGGGTTGGCGGTGAGTTCCTTGGATTCCTCCACTTCGCGCACATAGTGCGCGACGCTGCACGCCGCTTCGCACTCGGCGCGAGCCAGGCGATGCTCGTCCATGAAATCGCACATCAGCCCGCTCGCGTTGATCGCCATCGGGCTGTCGAGGAAGATCGGGATGTCGCGGAGGCGTCCCTGCGCGCGCAGACGCGAGAAATGATAGAGAAGCGACTGAACCCGTCCCACGGCGAAGGCCGGGATCACCACCGTCCCGCCTCTCTCGACGCATCGCTCGACATGATCTCCAAGCGTCTTTGTCGGATCGACCTGCTCGTGGCGCCGATCGCCATAGGTCGATTCCACCAGGACATAGTCGGCGCGCGCGGGCGGCTCGGGATCCTTCATCACCGCATCGCCGTAACGGCCGATATCGCCTGAGAAGAGGATTGTCCGCCCCTTCCAGTCGATCTCGATCGACGCCGCGCCGAGGATGTGGCCGGCGCGATGGTAGCGCACCCTGATGCCGTCCGTGACTGCATGCCACGCTCCGAACTCGATCGGGCGGAAGAGCTGCAATGCCAGACGCGCGTCGGCCTGGGTGTAGAGGGGCAGCGCCGGCTGGTGCCTGGAGAAGCCGTGCTGGTTGGCGAACTCCGCATCCTTTTCCTGCAGATGGCCGCTGTCGGGAAGAAGGAGCTCGCACAGGGCCGCGGTCGCCCGCGTGGCAAGGACGGTCCCGTCCCAGCCCAGGCGCGCCATGCGCGGTAGTGCGCCCGAGTGATCGAGATGGGCGTGGGTCAGCAGCACCTGGCCGACATCCGCGACTTCGGGTGGGATCGATGCCCAATTAAGGCGGCGCAGATCCCTGGGTCCCTGAAACAGGCCGGAATCGACCACGATCTGAGTTTCACCATCGTCCACCAGATAACGCGACCCTGTGACCGTTCCCGATGCGCCGAGAAAGGCAACGCCGAGACCATCGGCCGGGCGCTTGGCCAGATCGATCCTTGCTTCACGCTCGAAGATGGTCACGCGGGAATGGTGCCGTTTCTTTCTCTTTTGCATGGACGCGGGCCTGCCTCTCACGATTATGTTCGTGAGCGCAGCATTGGTTCGCGGACGCCGCACGCCTATACGCAAAATCCGCAGCACGACTGCTGCTCCCCGACAGCTGCGTCGCCCGAACGCCGATGGCCGATCCCATCGATCGCCTTACCCATGCCTGCGCGATGCCCGGGGGACTTCGGTCTCTACTTATACCTTGCTCCTTGGACTCGAGCCTATGCTGCCCGGACGTTGACCAGAAGAGGACGGCATATGGGCGAACATGACCATCGCATGCGCAAGCGCGGCAAGATCGTTCTGATCGGCTTCCTGCTCGTCGCTAGCTTCTTCCTCCTCACCGAGCATACCGCGCACTTCCTGGGTGTGCTGCCCTATCTCATCCTGCTCGCCTGCCCGCTCATGCACCTGTTCATGCACCGCGGCCATGGTGGGCATCAGCATGGCCATGAGCCCGGTCAGGCACCCGCCGGCTTACCGGCCAATCCCAACGGCCGCATCGAAGGAGAGTCGCGATGACGCACGCCGACTATGGCTATGGTCTGTGGGGGCTCGCGCTGGTTAACGCCGCCGTTTTCATCCTCTTTGCGTTCAGCTTCTTCAAGCCGGCAACTAAACGAGACTGGCGCAGTTTGGGGGCGTTCAGCGCTTTCATCATAGCGCTCTTCGCGGAAATGTATGGCTTCCCGCTCACGATCTTCGTGCTTTCGGGGTGGCTCCAGTCGTATTTCCCCGCTGTCGACTGGTGGAGCCACGATGCTGGACATCTCCTGGAGATGATGTTCGGCTGGCGAGTTAATCCCCATTACGGTCCATTCCACATCGCCAGCTTTGTGCTGATCGGCGTGGGTTACTGGCTGATCTCGGTTGCATGGACGGCCCTTCACTTGAGTCAGCGCAAACACCAATTGGCCCTTACTGGGATTTATGCCCGGATCCGGCACCCGCAATATGTCGGCTTCATTCTCGTCATGCTCGGCTTTTTGCTACAATGGCCGACCCTTTTGACCCTTGCTATGTTTCCGGTGCTCGTCGTGATGTATATTCGGCTGGCTCGGCATGAGGAAAAGGAGGCGCTAGCCAACTTCGGCGAGGTTTACCGCGATTATATGGCTCGCGTGCCCGGCTTCATTCCGAATCTGACAATCCATTCGCGTCGAAGAAGGCCATGGCGATCCTTGACGGGAATGGCTGATGTAATTGCCGGCAAGGTCAATGCTGACGTTCTGACTGGCCTTATTATTCGGACATCGTTACCCGACCTCACAGCACACTACTGCAGCAATCCCGGTTCGACTGCGCAATCATCTTGGGAGGGCAAGTTCGCCTTGCACGGGCAGATTCGGTGTGGAGCTGATGCCCGGCACTAGACGCAGAGCATCGCCGATCAAGGTATAGACGGCGTGGCGCTGGCCGCCACGGTTCCGATGGTCGACGCGATAGCCCTGATAATGTCGGCGGAGCAGGCCTGCATTCACCAGTTCGGAAACGGCGCGACTGAGATTACTCTTGCCGGCTGTGCGAATGCGTGCCCGCATTTCCTCCGCGATCACGCCGCGCCTTTTCTCCGGATCGCCGGGGAGCAGTCCGTTTCTAGCGAGGTCGCTCTCGACCCGCTCGGCCAGCGTAATGCTGCGCGGACCACGCTGGGCCATCGGGGTCAATGCGTCGCATAGCCAATCGCGCAGGGAAACGAGCCCATCGTTCCGCCTGACCCAGGGACCGGCGCTTCCATCTGGCCCCGCCACCTGGGCGATCAGGTTGAGCAGCATGAAGGCATAACGGGGCCGGCTCGATACGGTCGCCAGCGTCTCGAGCACGGCCGCGACATCACAGCCAATGGAGGGTTCAAGAGGCTTGCCTGCATGAAACATAACATGATGGAATCAAGCACAAAGCAGGATCAATGTGAATCCCAAATCGGCGGCCACAGACGGGTTGTCAGCTATGACACTTTGCCGGCGGATAAAGTGTCATAGGCGATCCATTCTAATCGTAGATTGTTGCGAATCGTTCTCAACTCATCCTGATAATCATGGCGCTCGCCGCTTAGGTGTGGACGAGCCGTCTCCTCGCGAACGAGCTTCCGTCGCCTATGGCGAACAGGATAAAAGACTGCGGCCGCCTTGATGATCTCACGCGCTTTGCGACGGACTGTCAGCGTGCTGAAACCCTTGGCGATCTGCATGGCACGATCGATGCCGCCGTGCGCGATCTTGGCTTCCGCTGGTTCACGCTGCTTCACAATATCGACCTTCGGCGCGGCGACGAGCAAAGCCTGTTCCTCACAACCTATCCGTCGGCCTGGCTCGAGGAAGTGCTCGAAGAGCGCCATTATCTCGAAGATCCCATCCATGCGGCCTGCGCACGTACGCCCTCTGGACTGGCCTGGGACCGTGTCGGCGACGTGCTGGAGCTCACGCCGCGCCAGCGAGGCATCCTTGACCGCGCCCGGGATCATGACCTTGCATCGGGCTACAGTTTGCCGATCCGGACCCCGGGCGAGCCCGAGGCGATCTTCACTGCGGCCCGATCACGCGACGAGCCGCTGAGTGCAGAAGAGGTTCTGACCGCCCGTCTGCTCGGCTCGGTCGCTTATGATCGGGCGCGCGAGCTGCTTGGCGAAAGGGCAGGGCCATTGGCCTGCGTCCCTCTCAGTCCTCGCCAGGTCGAATGCATCGCGCTCGTCGCGCAAGGCAAAAGCGACTGGGAGATCGGCCAGATCCTCGGCCTCAGCCGCGATACCGTGCACGAATATGTTGAATCGGCCCGCAGGCGTTATGGCGTGCGACGACGCACGCAGCTGGTGCTGCGCGCGGTTCGCGATGGTCATCTCAACATGGAAGCGCTGCTCTGATCTCGCCGGCCATATGATGATCGGGCTTGGGCAAGTTCAGGATTTCTGCGCTGTCGCTGGCGCGATCAAGGACGCTACGGCCTTGTCTGACCTGATGGCCGAAATCACGAAGGCCATGGGCTTTCGGCACTATGCCCTGGTCCATCATGTCGACCTGAAGCCTGCGGTTCGCTCGGTCCACATCGTCGACTATCCGCAAGACTGGGTGGAGCGCTTCCAGGCGAGACGCCTCTATGCGAGCGACCCGATCCACCGCGCCAGCCATCGCACCAATGTGGGCTTTGCCTGGTCGGCGGTTCAGTCGATCATCTCTCTGACGGCCGCCGATCGCTCGATCCTGGCAGAAGCCTACGAGGCCGGGCTGGGCGACGGCTTCACCGTTCCGGCCCATATTCCTGGCGAGCTCAATGGATCCTGTTCCTTCGCGATGGCGGCGGGCGAGATGCTCGACCATCGGCAGCTGCCGTTCGTGCAGCTCGTCGGCAGCTTCGCGTTCGAAGCGGCACGCAAGATTTCCCGGATCCACGCGCCGCAATCCGAATGCCCGAGCCTGACCGAAAGGCAGGCCGAATGCGTGGCGCTGGTCGCGCGGGGCAAGACCGATTGGGAGATCAGCCAGATCCTCGGCATCGGCCAGGAAACGGTGATCCAGCATGTGAAGGATGCGCGCGACCGCTATGGCGTCACCAAGCGCACCCTCCTCGCCATTCGCGCCTTGTTCGAAGGGCAAATCAGCTTTGCCGATGTGTTCGGCCGATGATCTCCCCAGAACTGGGGATAACGCAAAAAAGCCGCCTCTGATCGACTGACAGGCCTCACCAAAAGGAGGCTGTCATGCACATCGGGACCGGCTTTTCGCAAGCCATGGAACACCGCCTGTTTCGCTCCATGTTCGAGGAGCGCAAGCGGGTCTTCGTCGATCTTCTTCGCTGGGACGTTCCGGTCATCGCCGGTCGCTACGAGATCGATCAGTTCGACAATGATCGCGCCGTCTACATCGTTGTTACCGGGGACGACGGGGAACACCGGGCCTCCGCACGGCTTCTGCCGACCACGCACGAGCATATTCTCGGCACGATCTTCCCGGATCTTTGCGAGGAAGCGCCGCCGCGCGGCAGTGCTATCCTGGAAATCACCCGCTTTTGCCTTGCGCGAAAATTGCGCGCCCGGGAGCGTCTCGAGCTGCGCAATCAGCTGGTCACCGCGCTCGTCGAATATGCCCTCGCCAACCAGATCCACAGCTTCACCGGGGTCGCCGAGTGGCCGTGGTTCCAGCAGATCCTGGGTTTCGGCTGGACTTGCCGACCATTGGGTCTTCCCACGTCCGAGCAAGGGCGAAGTCTCGTCGCCTTGCAAATCGATGTGGACGACCGAACGCGCGAGCAGCTGCGCGCGAGCGGCATTTTCCGCCCTGTCGGCCTTGCCGATCTTCCCGCCGCAGCATGAGGAGGGCGATCATGGCCACGATCGCACGGCGCGGCGTCTCCGCCGCGACCAAAGCCGACGAAAATCTGCGGCAGCACGGCTTCTGCATCCTGCGGGATGTCGAGTCTCGGTCACGCATCGAGGAGATCAATCGATCCCTCCATCCGCGTTTTGCCGCCACGCCTTTCTGCCAGGGCGGATTCTACGGCCCTCGGACAAAACGCTTCGGTGGCCTGCTGAAGCGCGCGCCGACGGTTGAAAGTCTTGTCCAAAACCCTGCCGTCATGCGCCTCGTCCACGCTATCCTCGAGCCCTGGTGCGACACGGTCCAGCTCAACCTCACGCAAGCGCTCGAGCTGCACCCGGGGGCGCCAGCGCAATTTCCGCACCGGGATCAGGACATGTGGCGCGGTCCGACCGGCGAGCTCGAATATCTCGTCAACGTCATGTGGCCGATTTCGCCGTTCAAGGCCGAAAATGGGGCGACGCTGGTCTGGCCGGGGAGCCACAATGGCGGGCAGGGCGACGACGGCGCGGAGCCGGTCGCCATCGAAGCGGATCCGGGATCGGCGATCATATTCCTGGGATCGACCCTCCATGGCGCCGGCGCGAATCGTTCAAACGCGGTGCGCCGAGGCATCATCGTCAGCTACTGCCTCGGCTGGCTGAAGCCCTATGAGAACCAGTGGCTGACCTATCCGCCCGAGGTGGCCAGCGCATTCTATCCCGAGCTTGCCGCGCTGGTCGGCTACCAGCAGCACCGCCCCAATCTCGGCAATTATGACGGGCAGTGCCCGTCCATCCTGCTCGGCGGCGATCCGCCAGACCATCTCGCCGCAATCGATGCTCTCCGGCCCGACCAGGAAGGCGCTCTGTCCGAATTCCTGCGGCAGCAAACCGATCAACTCCCCCCCCGGCTAGGGGGATTGCCGAAATCGAGCGCGGTCGGAACAAAAGAGAGGTGAAATCCAACGGATAGCTGACGGCATTTCCCGACGCGGGAGCTGTCTCTCGCGGGGGAAGACCCGATGCAACGTGCAATATTCGGCATGGCGATGCTCGCCCTCGCCACAGCCCTTCCAAGCGCACCGGCAGCGGCGAATGACCTGGGCTGCCAGGTTCTCCTGTGTCTTTCCAATCCCGGTGGCGCGACCCAATACGCGCAATGCGTGTCGCCGATGACCAAGCTATGGCAACGCTTGGCCACCGGCGGCGCCTTTCCCGGCTGTAGCGGCGGCGTCGCCCGCACGAAGGTCTATGATCGCGATTCCACAACTCGCCGCCGGGTGGTCATCACGTTCAACGACGGCCGCAGCCAGACCTTCTCGCTGGCCGGCATCGAGCGTTTGGACGGCGGCCGCCGATGATCCTCGATGTCGCCACCCTTCTTTCGCTTGCAGGAGCTTGCGCACCGACGGTGGCGCCTGAGACGCTCATTTCGATCGTCCACACGGAGAGCCGGTTCAACAGTCTCGCAATCGGGGTCAATAGTCCCGGCGTGCGCGCGCCAAAGCCCGCGACCAAGGCGCAGGCAATCGCTGCGGCGCGCAGCCTGATTGGTCGAGGCTACAACATCGATCTCGGCCTGGGACAGATTAACAGCGCCAATCTCGGCTGGCTGGGGCTTTCGGTCGAAAATGCGTTCGAACCCTGCTCCAATCTGGCCGCCGCCGCGCGTGTCCTCGCGACCAACTACCAGGCGGTCGCGCGCCTTGCCCCGAGCCGGGATCATGCGATCGCGACCGCCCTGTCGATGTACAATACCGGCGACCGGCAGCGCGGCTTTCGCAATGGCTATGTCGCCAGGGTCTATGCCAGCGCGTCGGCCGTCATTCCGCTGATCCGTGGCACGGCGCCGGTGGCTGCCGCACCAGCGATTCCTCAATCTCTGCCCACCTTCGCTCCGCCACCCGACACCCCTGTTTCGCCACCGGCCGCAGCTGGGTGGAATACAGCGGCGAGGGCGAGCCAGGCCTCGCTCATGGTGTTCGGCGACGGGGCCGCATCTCAGAAAGGACAGCATCCATGACAGCAATCACCGCCCACCCGGGCGGACGGCCCCAATGGGCGCGACTTCTGCTGCGCGTCATCGGCGTGATGGCATTGGCGCTGCTTGTCTCGATGCTGCTGAGCGATCCTGCACACGCGCAAGGTGCCGACGGCATCACGTCCATGGCGGAGAACATCAAGACCTGGCTCACCGGGACCTTCGCCAAGACCATCGCGGTGATCGCGGTCGTGATCGTTGGGTTCATGTTTTTCACCGGGCGCGCCAGCCTCGGCCTTCTGGTGACGGTCATCGTTGGCATCTTCATCGTCTTCAGTGCGCAGTGGATCGTCGACACCATCACAGGTGGTGCGTGAAGGAGAGCGCCGCCCTGGACGAGCGGCTGCGCGAGGAGACGCTGTTCCTGGCGGTCACGCGGCCGACGATGTGGCTCGGCGTGCCGCTCGAAGCCTCGTTGCCGATCGCGCTTGCCGCCTGTCTCACTTTGATCGTCAGCGGCAACCCGCTCTATGCCGGCGCCATCGGAGGCGCCTGTCTTGCCGTGGCGCGGCTCATCGTGCGGCACGATGCCAATGCCTTCCGGCTGCTGTGGCTGTGGACCATGACCAAGGCGCGCAGCCGGAACCGCGCCTGGTGGGGCGGCAGTTCCTATTCGCCGCTCCCGGTTGCCGGGCTGAAACGCAAGGGCTTTGCGCGTGGCTAGCGCGGCTGCCCAGCTTCCGCCGCGCAAGACGCCGTGGCGCATATTGCGGCAAGAGGCCGAGCCGGGTCGCTATCTGCCCTACGTGCGCCACGTGACATCGGAGGTGATCGCGCTCGATAGCGGCGACCTCATGATGATGTTCCGCCTTGAAGGGCTTGCGTTCGAGACCGCGGATCCGATCCACCTCAATGACTGGCACGAGAAGCTCAACGGCACCTGGCGCAACATTGCCGACGATCGGCTCGCGCTCTGGACGCACATCGTTCGCCGCCCGGTCGATGACTATCCCGAAGGCCAATTCCGCTCGGACTTCGCGGCCGATCTGGACGAAAAATATCGCGCGCGGGTGACTGCCAAGCGCATGTTCGTCAACGAGCATTATCTGACGCTGATCATGCGGCCGGCGGTCGGCTCGGCCGATCGGACCGGGCTTCTCCTCAAGCGCATCGCCAAGGCCAGGGCGGCCGATGAGGAAGTCGACCCCGACGAGTTGGCCCGCTTCGAGGAGAAGGCGCGCGATATCGAAAAGCTGCTTCGGCGGTGCAGCCCCGCGCGGCTCGCTCTTTATGAGCAGAATGGCCTCCTATTCTCCAGGCCGCTCGAAGTGCTCGAGCAAGTCATGATGGGCGCAAAGGCCAAGGTCCCGCTGGTCCGAGGCCATCTTGGATCAGCCCTCTACGGCGAGCGGGTGATCTTCGGACGCGAGACGGTCGAGATCCGCGCCCATGATGCGAGCCGCTGGTTGGGCATTTTCGGCATCCGGGAATATCCCGCGCTCACCCGTCCCGGTCAGATGAACGCTCTGCTCGGCCAGGATTTCGCGTTCGTCGTCTCGCAGTCCTTCACCTTCATGGGGAAGGCGCGCGCAGCCGAAAGGCTGCGCCGGCGACAGAACCAGATGGCTTCGACCGAGGACGCGGCAGCAAGCCAGGCGCTCGACCTCGAAGACGCCGCCGACGATCTTCAAAGCAATCGGTTCGTCCTTGGCGAACATCATTTCTCGCTTGGGGTGTTTGCCGAAAGCCAGAGGCGACTCGCCGATAATCTGTCGGCCGCGCGGGCGGCGCTCGCGGACGCTGGTTTGGTATCAGCGAGGGAAGGGCCGGCGCTCGAAGCAGCCTTCTGGGCTCAGCTTCCCGGTAACTTCGCGTGGCGGGCGCGGCCGGCGGCAATCACATCGCGGAATTTCGCCGCATTGGCACCTTTTCATACCTACCCCGCAGGCCGGCCGAGCGGAAATCATTGGGGTCCGGCGATCGCGCTGATGAAAACGGCCGCGCAATCGCCCTACTATTTCAACTTCCATGTCGGGGATCTCGGCCACACGCTCATCATCGGTCCCTCGGGCGCGGGCAAAACGGTCGTTCAGAACTTCCTGATGGCGCAGCTCGAGAAGACGGGCGCGCAGCAGATCTTCATCGACAAGGATCGCGGCGCCGAGATCTACGTGCGGTCTGCTGGCGGGATCTATCTGACGCTGAAGAACGGGGAGCCAACCGGCTTCGCGCCGCTGCGGGCGCTCGAATATGGGCCGCGCAACCTCGTCTTTCTCGGTCGTCTGATCCGGCAGCTGGTGACGCCGCCCGGCGGCACGCTGGGCGTCACCCAGGAGCGCATGATCGACGAAGGCTTGGCGTCGCTCGGGCGGCTCGCACCGGAGAACCGATCCATTCTGGCCCTGCGCCAGCTGCTCGGCCAGCGCGATCCGGAAGGCATCGGCGCTCGGCTTGAGAAATGGTCGCGAGGCGGATCGCTGGGTTGGGTGTTCGACAACGAGATCGATGCTTTGTCGCTCGATGCGCCGTTCCTCGGCTTCGACATGACCGACTTCCTCGACAATCCGGAAGTTCGCACGCCGATCATGATGTACATGTTCCATCGCATCGACGGCCTTCTGGATGGCCGACGACTGGTGATCGACATCGATGAGTTCTGGAAGGCGCTGGGTGATGACGCTTTCCGCGCCTTTGCCCAGGATGGCCTGAAGACCTACCGCAAGCAGAACGCCTTCCTGGTTTTCGGCACGCAGAGCCCGGCCGATGCGCTGCGCTCGGATATCTCGCACAGTATCATGGAGCAGGTCGCGACCAAGATCCTGCTGCCCAACCCCTATGGGCGTGAAACGGATTATATCGACGGGCTGGGCCTGACCCAGGCGGAATTCAAGCTCGTCCGTCACGACCTGAACCCGGAATCTCGCCGCTTCCTCATCAAGCAGGGTCATGACTCGATCGTGGTGGAACTGGACCTGGGCGGCCTCTCCGACGAGCTCGCGGTGCTCTCGGGCACCACGGAAACCGTGACGCTCCTCGATGCCATTCGCGCTGATGTCGGCGACGACCCGGCGAAATGGTTGGCTCTTTTTCACCAGCAGCGTCGGTCTGCATCGATCAGGAAAGGATGAGCTATGGGTAAGGGCATATACGCAGCACTTGGCGCCATCGCCCTTGGAATGGCGGGGCCTGCAGTCGCGCAAGGTATCCCCGTCTACGACAGCTCCGGCTATCTGCAGGCGCTGGCCACGGTGAAGAACACCCTGTCGATGATCGATCAGGGGAAGGAGCAGATCGCAGAAGCGAAGCAGCTCTATGGCAGCTTCAACCAGGTCACCGACGTCAACGGCATCGCATCATCTCTTTCCACCGATGCCATGCGCCACCTTCTGCCGCGGGAGGCCCGTGACATCAGCCGGCTGATGTCGTCGGACAATGCCAGCCTGGGCTCGCTCGGGAGCTCCGCGACCCGTATCCGGGACGCCAACCGTATCGCTTTGCCGGAATTGCGACCAGGTGCGTCGGCGTATGAGCGCGCTTCCCGCGACAACCTCTTGCGGAACGGCGACCTCGCAGCGCGCGATGCCGCGATCGCGGAGGCGGCCTATGGCGTGTCGGCCCAGCGTACCGCCGGGCTCGAAGAACTGAGAACCTCGCTGGATACGGCTTCGGACGCCAAGCAGGTCATGGATATCCAGGCGAGGGTAGGGGTCGAGAATGCCCATATCCAGAACGACGCCTTGCAATTGCAGGCGCTGCGAATGCGGCAAGAAGCAGACGTCCAGTTGCGATCACAGCGCGAAAGCGAAGCGATACTGGCGACGAAGCTAGAAAGCTTGTCGCAATGACCGCGAGAGCTTTGCTGCTTGGGTTTGCCGCAGCGGGAATGCTCGCAGGATGCGAGCGGGCACCGCGCGGGAAGGACTATCTAACCTCTCACCCGGAAGAGCTCAGAGGACTCGTCAAGGCCTGTGCCGACGGATCACATCCCAACGAACAGGAGTGTTCCAACGCTGAAAGCCTCCGGATTCTCGACAACAAGATGCGGTCGCTTTCGAAATAATCCAGCGCCTTGGAGCTTCGCATGGCCACGGACATGTTCAATTCACTTTACGCGAACGTTGATGGGAAGCTTGATCTTTTCCTCAACGAGCGTCTCCAAAACGTCGTAGAGGTTGTCCGTGGTCCGCTCGCTGTCGGGCTGGTTATCTACATCGCCCTGTTCGGCTACATGGTGATGCGGGGCATCATCAGCGAACCATGGGGTGAGCTATTCTATCGGATGGTGAAGCTCTGTCTGCTGTATGTTGCTGCGACGACGGTCGCCTATTCCGATTGGATCACGACGCCGCTCTTCCACGGAATGCCCGATGCGATCTCCCAAGCTCTCGCCGGTAAGACGATCGACACAGTAGGAGAGGCCTTCGACGACTATTACACTCAAAGTGATGCTATAGTTGCACGGATAGAGACTGAAGCCGCAACGTACAGCGACATTAACCCATATAAACTGGTCCTCTATGCGCTGAGCCTGGGGCTGAAGGCATTAGCTGGGCTCTCGGCAGCGGTTGGATTTGCTATTACTATATTTGCCAAAGTTGCGTTGGCGATCATTATCGCACTTGGCCCCATCTTCATCGCTCTAGCTCTCTTCGAGCCAACGAGGCGTTTTTTCCACGGCTGGCTGGGGCAAGTATTCAACTATATCGTTCTCCTTGCTGTAATCATAGCCATCACGACCCTGATCACAGACCTCGGAGCGGCTGCAACAGCAGCATCTGAAGGCGTCGTGGATACGGCTTTCGGTGCTGTCCTGTTTGCAGCGTACATATTTTTGGGCACGATCTTCTTCTTCCAGGCTCCAGCCATTGCAACGGGAATAGCCGGGGGAGCCGCTGCCGGCGTGGGTGCCTTCGCCGGAACGGCCTGGGGCACGATGGCATCTCCCTTCCGACAGCGTCGCGTCATGCGCAACAGCCGCAACTTGGAGCGCGCCGCTCACCGCGGCGGCACCATCGAAGCGGCGTAGCGAGGCATCTCATGGCTTTTTCTTCACCAATATTCGCGCCTAGCTTCCGCCGTAGCGTCACCTGCCTGGGCGTTGTTCTGGCTGCGCTCGGCGTCGTCGGCTGTGCATCCGGTCCAAAGAAGCTCGCGGTTTGCAATGGCCATCACCTGCGCGACGTGAACATCTATGGAAGCGTCTTACCGGGCTCACCTGTGCCTGCGACCACGGCGCCGAGAGCTGCGCCGCCCATACCGCCGCTATCGCATCCAAGAGACGGCGATCCACCCCCACCGCCCGCCGTGCCTTCCGCGTCATCTTCCGGAGACAAAGTATCGTTCGCACCAAGGGGACCGCATTATGCGAGCTGCTGATGACCGCTCGGAGGCGGTGCCGGCATCGGGGCTGCAGCGCTATTTCCGGGACGCACGAAGCTGGGATCAGGACAGGATCCGGAACGCGCTGCGCTCGACCCGCATCGCTTGGAGCATCGCGGCCATCGCCTCACTCCTGGCCGCGGCCTCGATCTTCGCAGTTGCGGCTCTGACGCCTCTCAAGACTGTCGTGCCCTATGTTATTCGCGTCAACCAGACCACCGGCGCGGTGGATGTCCAGACCGCGCTCACGCAGCGGCCGATGCGCTACGATGAGGCGGTCACCAAATACTTCCTCGCCCAGTATGTGAGAACCCGCGAAAGCTGGATCCCGGCAGCGGCCGAAGAAAATTTTCGGTTCGTGACGATCCTCTCGCAGCCGACCGAACAGCAGCGCTGGGCGCGCTTCTACAGTAGCAACAATGGTGCCAGTCCCCAAAATGTCTGGGGCAAGAACGCAGTTGTGCAGGCGCGCGTGCGCAACATCGCCTTCATCAACGATCGCGTCGCCAATGTCCGGTTCACGCGGACAGTCCAGACCGAGACCGACATCCAGAACAGCGATTGGATCGCCACGATCACGTTCGCCTACGCCAACGCGCCCATGGCGGAAGGCGATCGCTACCGGAACCCGCTGGGATTCCAGGTCGAAAACTATCGTGCCGATCCGGAGGTGATCCGATGAGGGCGCTCTCCGCCGCCATCATTTGCGCGCTGGTGCCTGTAACGGCGGCGCACGCGGTCGAAGTTCCGCGAGGTGGTCCGTCCGACCCGCGCGTCAAGTTCGTCGAATATGAAGAGACCGAGGTCTATCGGATCGTCGGCACGTTCCGGACCGCAACACAGATTGTCCTGAGCGACGATGAGACGATCCAGCACGTCGCGCTGGGCGACACCGTATCTTGGGAGGTCGCCGTCGCCGGGCACATCCTGTTCCTCAAGCCGCGTGAGCGTGCCGGACCGACCAATCTCATCGTCACCACGTCGCGCGGAGGCGAATTGCGCAGCTATGCGTTCGAGTTGACCGCTCGCAGCGGTCCGATCACGGGCCGCAACGGCCAAGCCTATTTTCAGGTGCGGTTCCGATATCCCAGGGACGATGCAGACCGCGCCGCGCGTCTCAGGGCCGCGCAGATTGCCATGCAGGCGGCTGCCCTGGAGAGCCGGGCCGTTCGCGGCGCTCTCGATCATGGGGTCGTCGAAGGGCCTCGCAACATGAACTACAAGGTGCAGGGCTCCAGCGAGCTTCAGCCGTCGGAGGTCTCCGATAACGGGCAGTTCACGGTGTTGCGTTTCCCAGCGAACCGCGAGGTGCCGGCTATATATCTGGTGCGACCAGACGGGTCTGAGACGCTGGTTCCCTTCGACGTCCGTGACGAATTCGTCGTCGTCCATCTGGTGGCGCGTCAGCTGCGCCTTCGGCGGGGCGGCGAGGTGCTGTGCATCTATAATCAGGCGCCAGAACCCTATGGGGTCGATCATGGGACGAACACCGGGTCGCCCCATGTCGAGCGCACCATCACACATCCGCAGGAATGAGCCATGGTTGAAGATCCATCCTCCGTTTCGCGCCCTCTGCCGAGCGCCGATCTCACGCCAGAAAAAGACGAGATCCTGCACGAGCGCGGTATCGAGCCGATCGGGGGGATGACGCCTTCCAAGCGTAATACCGCCCTCATCTTTGCCGGCACGGCGATGGTACTCGGCATCCTGTGGGTTAATTCCGGAACGAGCCAACAGGCCTCCAATCGTGACCTCACTGCACCGGGCGGGGCGGCCCAAGAGCGGCGCGATATCGTGGCCCGGGAAACCGTCGATTACGCGGCGGTCGCGCCGCAGCCGAGACCGCTCGGCGCAGGCGGGAACGATCCCAACGCACCGGTGCTCAATCCCGCAGCCGGGGTTCCTGGCCCCGACGGTCAGATCGTCCCTGCCATGCAGCCCGGTGCAGCGCCCGGCCCGTCAGGCGCCCGGCCGAACCTGGCCGACCAGGCGCGACGGTCGACACTCATCGCCTATGGCGGGCGCGATCTCGGTGGAGAGACCTCGCAAGGCCCGGCGGCGGCCTCGAGCGCGCAACCGACCGAAAATTCAGGAACGCCAGGGAGTACGGAGGGCGGTGCGCCCAATGCGCTGGACTTGCTGCGACAAAGCTCAGCCGTAGGCGAAGCGCGAGCCTCGATGCTCCCCAATCGCAATTTTCTGATCACTGCGGGGACATTGATTCCCTGCACCCTTCAGACGGCCATCAATTCCGCACAGCCTGGATACACGTCCTGCCTGATTCCACGGGACGTGTATTCCGAGAATGGCCGGGTCGTGCTCATGGAAAAGGGCACGCGCGTACTCGGCGAGTATCGCGGGGGCATCCAACAGGGGCAGAACCGCCTCTTTGTGCTTTGGACCCGGGCGGTGACGCCACAAGGCGTCCGCATCGACCTTGCCTCGCCTGGGTCAGACGCGCTCGGCCGCGCCGGGCTCGCCGGAGCGGTCGACAGCTTCTTCTGGGCACGGTTCGGCGGCGCGCTCCTACTCTCGCTCGTCGATGACGCCGCCTATATTGCCGGGCAGGCCGCATCGAGCGGCAACGGCAATTTCAACAATGTCACGCGTGCGCCGAGCGAAGGGGCCGCGATCGCGCTCCAGAACAACATCAACATCCGGCCGGTGCTGAAAAAGAACCAGGGCGAGGAGGTCGGTATCTTCGTCGCCAAGGACTTCAACTTCGCCGATGTCTACAATCTGGAGCTGCGGCGGTAAGCCATGCGCGATACCGCCGTCCTCCGCCATTATCTCGAACCGCTTCTTCCGTTGCTGGAGCCGGATGATGTAACCGAGCTCGTCATCAACCGCCCGGGCGAGGCGGGGATCGAGGACCGGCAGGGGTGGCGATGGCATGAGTTGCCTGAACTGGACAGCGAGTGGCTTGGAACGCTCGCCGTCGCCGCGGCAAGCTTCACGCACCAGGACATCGATGGGCAGACGCCGATCTGTTCGACCGTCCTCCCAGGCGGCGAGCGCTGCCAGATCGTGATCCCGTCGGTGACGCCGAGCGGCTGCCCGTCCTTTACGATACGCAAGCCCTCGACCGTAACCCTGCCGATCGACCAGCTCGCACGCGCTGGCCTCTTTGACACGACGCGCGCGAGCGCCCGGGACCTTACCGAAACCGACGCCGAGTTGGTGGCACTTCGCGACGCGGGCGACTGGCCAGCCTTTTTCAAGGTCGCGGTCGCCGCGCGCAAGAATATCCTGGTCAGCGGGGCGACCGGGTCCGGCAAGACGACCTTGGCGAAAGCGCTTATCCAGCTCATCCCGCCCGACGAGCGGCTGCTTACGATCGAGGACACGCGCGAACTCATCGTGCCCCATCGCAATGTCGTTCACATGGTCTATTCGGGCGAAGGGCAGGGCCGTGCGAAGGTCGGTCCCAAGCAGCTGCTCGAGAGCGCGCTGCGCATGCGCCCGGACCGGATCCTGCTGCAGGAGCTGCGCGACGGCACCGCCTTCTTCTACCTGCGCAACGTCAACTCGGGGCACCCTGGGTCGATCACCACCGTCCATGCTGGCTCTGCGGCGGGCGCCTTCGAGCAGCTGACATTGCTCGTCAAGGAATCCGAGGGCGGCCGCGATCTCGCGCGCGATGATATCCGCGGACTTTTGCGAATGCTCATCGATGTGGTCGTCCAGACCCGGCGCCATGGCGGTCGCTTTGAGGTCGAAGAGGTCTACTTCCACCCGAAGGTGGGCGATGCCGGTGCAGCGTAACTTCTGGATCATCGGCCTGTCCGTTGCCGGCGGCACCTTATTGTGCTGCGCCATCGCCGTGCCAGTTGCCCTCTTTGGGATGGGCCAGATCGGCCCGAACACCGACATCACGGCCTTGCCCGCATGGTTGTGGTACTATCGGGCGGACCCGCTGCTTATTCTTTGGCTAAAGCGCGGGGCTCTGGCGGGCGCTGTTGTGGTCGGGCTCCTCGCAATCGGGATTCTGCGCCGCGGGCCAGCATTGCACGGCACCGCCCGGTTTGCGCGCGAAGGCGAGATCCGGCGGGAGGGCCTTCGCGACGCTGCCGGCATCGTTGTCGGCCGCAAGGCTGGACGTTTCCTGATATTCGGCGGGAGCGAGCATGTTCTGCTCGAGGCGCCCACGCGAGCGGGCAAGGGCGTGGGCGTCGTCATTCCCAATCTGCTGACCTGGCCAGATTCGGTGATCGTGCTCGACGTGAAGCGGGAGAACTGGGGCGCAAGCGCCGGCTATCGGGCACGGGCCGGCCAAGCAGTGCATCTGTTCGATCCGCTCGACGCGGAGGGGCGGACGGCGCGGTACAACCCCCTGGCGCACATCAGGCGGACTGATGACACCGAAGTCATCAACGAGCTGCAGAAGATCGCGGGCATGCTGTTCCCCGCGCCCGAGCGATCCGATCCCTTCTGGGCGGAGGCCGCGCGAGCGGCCTTTGTCGGCGTCGGCGCCCTGGTCGCATCCAACCCGGGCCTGCCCTTCACCATCGGCGAGATATACCGCCGCCTCACGAGCGGGGATCCCAAGAGCGACCTTCCCGCAGCGCTTCAGGAAGCTCGCAGGGTGGGCCAGCGCCTCAGCCAAGCTTGCGTGTCCGCGATCCAAGATTTCACCTCGGCCTCGGACAACACCTTTTCCGGGATCAAGCAGACCATCACCGCACGGCTCAATCTCTGGCTCAACCCCATGGTGGATACCGCCACCTCGGAGAGCGACTTCGACCTGCGCGAGGTGCGGCGTCGGCGCATGTCGATTTACCTTGGCGTGTCGCCTGACAATATCGACCGCATCGCGCCGATCTACAGTCTGTTCCTGCAGCAACTCGTGGATCTCAACACCCGCGACCTTCCTGAGGGCGCTAGCAATGTCCCGGTCCTGGTCCTGCTCGACGAGTTCGCCAGGCTCGGCAAAGCCTCGGTGATTGCGAGCGGCTTCTCCTACGTCGCCGGCTATGGCCTGCGCCTGGTTCCGGTCATTCAGAGCCGATCCCAGCTTCGCGCAATCTACGGTCCCGATGTCACCGACGAGATCATCGCCAATTGCGGCCTCGAGGTTGTCTTCACGCCTAAGGAGCTGAAGGTCGCGAACGAACTTTCCGAACGGCTCGGCTTTTTCACGATGAACGTGAAATCCCGCAGCCGTACCATCCACGGGCTACTGGCGAACCGGAGCATCTCGGAATCTGATCAGCGCCGCGCGCTCCTGCTGCCGCAAGAGCTCATGCAGCTGCCGAAGAACGAGCTCCTGCTCCTTCGCGCCGGCATCCCCCCAATTCGAGGGCGCAAGATCGCCTATTACCGGATGCCGCGCTTCACTCGGCGGGTGGTTGCTCCGCCTGTGCCGTCCGCCCGTCCAATCGCGGCAATGCTTTCCCCACCTACGCCGGCTTCAGCGCGGCAGGGCGCTGGTACACCCGGTCTGAGCGGCGCCCCACAGCAGCCGGCGACAAGCTCGGGCGAGACCATACAGGAGGAAATTGTGATGCGGGAAATGACCGACGCCGAGCTGGCAGGTGCGGCCAAGATCACGGATGACATGCTGGTTCTGGGCGACCTGGCCGAACTGCCGCCCCCGGGCGACGAGGCCGCCGCGATCGCGTTCGTGTCGGCGATGGTCGAGCGGGCACTTTTGCCATCGGTCGGGCAGCCATCCACATCCATTATCCAGGAAAGGACAGCCCATGTCCGCTGAGAAGTCCGAGAATTCGCGGGGCGCCAGGAAGCGCGCCAATGCCATTTCAATCGGTGAAGGTCAGTCCGCACCGCGTTCTGGGAAAGACACGCGGGACGACATTCCCAAGGATCCCGGCACCCCTAACAAAGGCAAGGAGGGGGCAGGGGTCGAGCCCCGATCAATTTCTGCCGGCGACATACCGGAGCCCCTGCGAAAGCGCTACTTTTCGTCGACCGGCAAATGGTCGGGCGAACCGGCCTACTTCACGACGGCGCAGGCAAAAGAGCCTGCATTTCGGGACCAAGGGCGGCGTCTTGTCACCTCGAGCGAGAGTGAGGAGGTCGTGCGTGATCTCGTCGCCATCGCCCGGCATCGCGGATGGTCGAATGTTCATCTTACTGGCAGCGAAGCCTTCCGCCGGGCAGCATGGCTCGAGGCCAGTCGCCAAGGATTGGAAGTACGAGGATATCGGCCGAACGAACGCGACCTACAAGAATTGGATCGGCTACGGCGAGACAAGAGCCGCAACAGTATTGCGCCGGCTGCCGTTCCATCAATCAGCCTGGAGTCCGGCCGAGGTCAGTCACAGGCTCGCGAGCGACCGACGCGATCCCGACCTGAGGCGCCCGGAGACAGAAACGAGCGAGCCGCGCAAAGTCAGTTGCGAGTGATCGAGGCGGTCGTGCGAACCGCATTGTTCGACAATCCCGAAGCGATCTCGCGTGTTATGAAGGTCGCGACCACGAAACTGCGAAACCACGTCGAACAGGGTCATCAAATTCGTCCTGCCACGGTCAGGGATACACGGGAACGGGGGCCTGTCAAAGTCGCGTCCGGCCGACAGGAATCGTCTAAGGTTCACCCACCTATCCAGCGATCTCGCAGTCGATAGGCGCGACTGAAACCGCTCGCACGGAATAGCTTGATCCTCATCGTCCTGAGCCCCAAAAGACTCAGAGCAAGGGGGGCCTGTGGACGTCGAAGATTTTATTGCGAAGTGGGCACCCGCAGGTGGCAACGAGCGAGCCAACACACAATTGTTTCTAACCGATCTGTGTCAACTGCTCGGCGTAGAGGCCCCGCGGCCAACGCTAAGTGACACAGCGCAGAATGATTACGTCTTCGAACGTCATGTCATCAAAACCGAGATTGATGGCGCTACATCCAACGGCTGGATTGATTGCTATAAGCGTGGCAGTTTCATCTTAGAGGCTAAGCAAGGTAGCAGTGCCGACCTGGCGGCAGTCGACGCTGGTCAAGGTTACTCGCTTCGCGACTTCTTTGGCCAGACTGCGGAGGACCGCTTCAAGCGCGGCATGGCTCGTCGAGACACCGCTGCATGGACCGGCGCTATGCAGCGAGCTGCAAGTCAAGCGGAGGGCTACGCTAAGAATTTGCCCCGCTCACATGGCTGGCCACCTTTCCTGCTGGTCAGCGACGTTGGATATTGCATCGACGTCTATGCGGACTTTCAACGCAACGGGAAAGGCTATGCGCCATTTCCCGACCGTCGTCGGTATCGAATTACCCTCGATGAACTGCGCGACAAGACAGTCCGGGAGCGCCTGGCGGCAATTTGGACCATGCCAATGTCGCTCGACCCCTCGGCCGAGGCGGCACGGGTTACGCGAAAAATTGCGGATCATCTGGCTGTTCTAGCCCAGGGTATCGAAGCTCGAGAGCAGGACCCGGATCGCGTGGCGGCCTTCCTTATGCGTCTCCTCTTTACCATGTTCGCGGAGGACACTGGTCTTATTCCGAAGGCGAGTTTCAGCGCGCTCTTGAAAAAAGTCCGCGATCGCCCCGAACTCCTGGCCCCCCAACTCAGTCAGCTATGGGAGGCGATGGATACCGGTGGCCTTGCGTTTGGCCTTGGTGAGGCAGGGGAGGTTGTGCGTCAGTTCAATGGATACCTCTTTAAGGATGCCAGTGCGCTGGCGCTTGATCAGCGTGAGATCAACGTCCTCATCGACGCAGCGGCATCGGACTGGCGCCAGGTCGAGCCAGCAATTTTCGGAACCTTGCTTGAGCGTGCGCTGAATGCCAAAGAACGCGCCAAGCTTGGCGCGCATTTCACTCCGCGCGCCTATGTAGAGCGACTGGTCGGCCCCACCGTAATGGAACCCCTGCGCGCTGATTGGGAAGGTGCGCGAACCGCAGCAACCTTGGCTGCGGAAGCAGGCGACAAGGAGACCGCGCGTCTTGAGGTCGAACGCTTTCACACCAAGCTCGCAAACATCGTCATTCTAGACCCGGCCTGCGGAACGGGCAATTTCCTTTATGTCGCGCTTGCGCGACTTAAGGAGTTGGAAGGAGAGGTGCTCGAATTGCTCGAAGCACTCGGCGATGAGCGCTATCTTCTTGAGCTCGGCAGCCACACGATTACTCCTGCCAACTTCCATGGCCTCGAAATCAATCCTCGGGCTGCACAGATCGCTCAACTCGTGCTCTGGATTGGCTATCTTCAATGGCATTTTCGTGTGAACGGAGAAGATCGGATGCCCGAGCCCCCCGTTTTGCGTGATGTCAGAACGATCATCCCAGCCGATGCCCTGCTTGATTGGGACGAGAAGCTTCCTGAGATGGAGAACGGCGAGCCAAAGACGATCTGGGATGGTACGTCGATGAAGCCGCATCCAGTGACCGGGCGACCCGTTCCCGATCACTCCGGTCGGCTAACGGTATATCGGTACGTCAATCCGCGGCGGCAAGTCTGGCCGGAGGCAGACTTCATCATCGGGAACCCGCCCTTCATCGGATGCCGCCGAATGCGCAAGCGCCTCGGGTCGCCCTACGTCGATACGCTCCGGAGCGTGTACGGCGACCTTTCTGGCGAGATCGATTTCGTGACCTATTGGTGGGCACGAAGTGCCGAGCAGGTAGCGAATGGCTCTGTTCGAGGATTTGGTCTCATCACGACGAAGACTATTGCCCAATCGAGTAATCGCTCGGTGCTTAGCCGCTATCTCGATCCTGAGCGCGGTGGCAAACTCTACCTGACCTTCGCGATTCCGAACCATCCGTGGCACGATCAGGAAACAACCGCTGCGGTGCGGATCGCGATGACTGCGGCTGCTGCCGGACAAGGCGCAGGACGGCTGTCGAGCGTTTCACTGGAGAAGCGCAAAAAAGGTGAAACACTGCTCGAGTTTGAGGAGCAAGTTGCGCCGATTAACATCGATCTGACTACCGGCGCTAACGTCGCCGGCGCCACCTCACTCAGAGCCAACGGCAACATCTGTCGTATGGGTGTGAAAATGTCCGGTGACGGATTCAAAATCAATACCGAGCAGCGAGCCCGCTTCATCGCCGATGGCGTGCCGCCGGAACGAATGCCGCTGGTTGTGGCCGGCACGGATGTGACTGAGTCTCAAAGTAACACTTACGCTCTCGACTTCTTCGACATCGAGACTGAGGACGAGTTGCATGATCGCTTCCCTGGCGTGCACCGCTACCTGTTCGATCATGTGAAGCCAGAGCGCGATGAAAACGACAGGGAGCAGTACCGCCTCAATTGGTGGCGCTTCGCAGAACCTCGACCGAGGCTTCGTGCAGCCATCAGCGGTCTCCGGCGCTACATCGTCACCAGCGAAACAGCTACGGAGAGGTTCTTCAAGTTTATTCCCAGTGCGGGCCGTCTCGTGGATGGCTCAGTTATAGCGATTGCGTCCGACGACCCCTATGTTCTCGGCGTGGTCTCGAGCACAGCGCACACCGTGTGGGCGCTTCGTGCGGGCGGGCGGATGGGGTCGGGCGACGATCCGCGTTATCAAAATGAAACCTGTTTTGATCCGTTTCCCTTTCCGCCGAGCGTGCCGGAACTGGAGCAGAGGATTCGGATTGCAGCGCGCAAATTGGACAGGTTGCGCCGGAAGGTTCTAGCGCGCCATTCGGATCTGACCCTGACAGCACTTTATACCACGCTCGCCCGTATGCGAGATGCCAAGGGTGGAGTTCTTGATCCCAAATACCGGTCCATCGCCGAACGCGGCGAAGTCTCGCTCATCCGCCATTATCACCAACAGATAGATGAGGCTGTCGCTGAAGCATACGGTTGGCCGCGCGACTTGGAACATGAGGAAATGCTGGTCAGGCTTGTTGCTTTGAATGACGAGCGAGCCGAGGAGGAGCGTGCGGGGCAGATCCGGTGGGTTCGGCCCTCTTTCCAGGCGAAATCCCTCCGAAAGAAGCCGGCCCAAGTCGTCCTGCAACTTCGCAGAGGCACCAAGGCAAAGAAGGTGGAGCGGGATTGGCCAAGCGCCCTTCCAGAACAAGTGGTTGCCGTCGCAAGCGTCGTGGCGCGGTCCGCCAAACCATTGGCGCCCAAAGATGTTGCCCGTGCATTCAAAGGGAAACGCGCCTCTACAGTCGCGCCAGTGCTTGATGCGCTTGCAGGAATGGGGATGGTACGAAAGCTTGAGGACGGCCGCTATGCGGCCTGAGAAGCTGCGCTTCGGCAAATGGCCAACGTCTCCATTTGCCGCTCTTATCTTCATAAACGGTAGGCACTGACTGCCAGGGGGGAACATCACCGTGTCGAGTTTCCGCTTCCTGCA
The DNA here is from genome assembly GCF_000264945.2 of Sphingobium indicum B90A. Classification (NCBI taxonomy): domain Bacteria; kingdom Pseudomonadati; phylum Pseudomonadota; class Alphaproteobacteria; order Sphingomonadales; family Sphingobiaceae; genus Sphingobium; species Sphingobium indicum. The sequence continues at coordinate 2,539,592 of NZ_CP013070.1, read as the reverse complement.
TGCTGCGGACATCCATTTGGACAGTCCATTGCATGGCCTATCGCGGTACGATGGACTTCCCGTCGAGGAGATCCGGTCGGCCACGCGATCCGCGTTTGACAACCTCATCCAATGCGCGATCGACGAGGCGGTGGACTTTGTCGTCATCGCCGGCGATCTATTCGATGGCGACTGGCGCGATATGGGGACGGGACTCTACTTTGCCCGGGCCATGGGCCGTCTCGATCAGGCCGGCATTCCAGCGTTCATTATTGCCGGCAACCACGACGCCGCCTCGGCGATCTCGCGGACGTTGACTTGGCCGCCAAACGTTCGCCAATTCGGACCGAGGCGTCCCGAAACCCACAGGCTGCCGAACCTCGCTGTGGCGCTGCACGGCCAGAGCTTTTCCACGCCGGCCGTCACCGACAACCTCGTCCTCTCCTATCCGGCCGCAGAAGCGAACTCGTTCAACATCGGCGTACTCCACACCGCCTTGGCGGGGCGGCCGGGGCACGCCAAATACGCGCCCTGTGGCGTCGAAGATTTACGCGGGAAGGGCTACGACTACTGGGCACTCGGCCATGTGCACGAGTTCGAAATCGTCAACGACAACCCCTATGTCGTCTTTCCAGGCAACGTGCAGGGCCGCACTATACGCGAGGCGGGCGCAAAGGGTGCAGTCATCGTGACGGTGGTGGATGGCGAGGTTTCGTCCATTGATCGCATCGATCTGGACGTTGTGCGCTGGATCCGCCTCGACATCGATTGCGCCGGCTCATCGCCGGGCGGCCTCCCGGACCTGATCCGCGCCGAACTGACGCGCATCCACGGCGCCGATGGCTCCGGTCGGCCAATGATCGTCCGCGTGAGCCTGAGGGGCGAGCTCGCAGGCGCAGGCGCGCTCATCGACAAGGCTGGGGCCATTCGGGACGACGTGCGCGCCATCGCCACGTCGATCTCGCCAGACCTTCATGTCGAGAAGGTGAAGGTACTGGTGTCGGAGCCGACCACGGAACAACACGCCGTGCTCGGCGAGGATCTCGATGAATTGATCGGCGAGGGCTCCTCGGACCTCGGACTAGCGGCGGCGATTGAGGCGGATCTGGAGCGCTTCATGGTTCTGGCGAAGAGCGCGCTCGGTGAGTCGGAGGACGGTGAATTGCGTCTGTTAGCGGCACAGGGCGACTGGGCAGGAATCCTCGGCACCGCATCAACGGCGTTGCGGTCGCGCCTGACGCCGGAAGCCTGACAATGCGTTTCTCCCGCCTTTCCCTCGAACGTTACGGCCGCTTCGCGGACTGCGAGCTAAACTTTCGGTCCGGCGACCCCGACCTCCACATCATCTATGGGGCGAACGAAGCCGGCAAGACGACCTCGCTGGCGGCGGTGTCAGACCTCCTTTTCGGATTCCCCCAGCGGTCGCCGTACAACTTCATGTTCGATTACATCCTCCTCAGGGTCGGTGCGGTACTGGAGGACGGTAGTCGGACGTTCGCGTGCCGCCGGAAAAAGGGTACGGCCGGCACGCTGCTTGACACGAATGACGCAGCGATCGACGAGGCTCCCCTTGCCTCGATGCTGAAAGGGCAGACCCGCGAAACCTTCAGCCTCTCCTTCAGTCTCGACCAGGATGCCCTGCGCTCGGGAGGCAAGGCAATGGTAGAAGCCAAGAACGACCTCGGCCGCACGTTGTTCGCCGCGGGTTCTGGCCTCACCGGCGTCGCCGACGAGCTCAAGAAGCTCGAAGGCGAGGCCGATGCCATCTGGGCGCCTACGACGTCCCAGCGACGCAGCTTTACCTTCGCGCACCGCCAGCTCGCCGAAGCCACCAAGACGATCCGAGACGCAGCTCTCAAGCCCAAGTCCTGGTCTGACGCACGGAACGCGATGCTGGAGGCACAGGCCGCACTCAATCTGGCTCGAGACGCCCGCGACGTGGTCCAAACGGAGCTGAGGGCTGCAGACCGCGTAAGGCGGCTCGCCCCGCTCGTACGGCTGCGCGACGAGCAGACCGAGACCCTGCTCGGCTACGAAACCATCGTTGATCTCAGTGTGCAACGCGAGGACGAGGCGGAACGCGTGATCCGCGAGGCCGAGGAGGCCCAGCGCCAGAGGTCGACCGCAGAGCAGCTAAAGGCTGACGCGGAAAACCGTCGGGACAAAATCGAGGCCGATCCGACCCTTTTGGAAAAGGCGGACGAGATCGACCAGCTCATCGCGGACGGGGGCTCCGTCGCGAAGGCCGCGCAGGATCTAGTCCGGCGCGAGGCGGAGCTCGTCGTCGCGGAGGCGCTGACTCGCCGTTTGAGGGCCGAAGCGGGACCCAACGCGGACGCCACACCTTCACGCGCTTTGGCGGCAAAGTTGCGCGACCTCTCCCGGACTCACGGCGAGAACGCCGCCGCGAGAAGGCAGATCGCCGAGAGCCGGAACGATCTCGACGACCGAAGGAAGCGCGCGCAGGACCGGCTCGATGGTGCATCGGCCGCCGCGGCTTCCGAGGCGCTCATTGATGCGGTCGACGCCGCACGCGCGCTCGGATCGGATGCCGACGCTCGTTGCGAAGGAGCCGGCCTTAGGGTCGAAGCGTTGGCATCGTCGCTGCCCGCCCTGCTCACCCGCCTTTCGCCGTGGACGGGCGGAATCGACGAGCTGCTGGTGCTACCCGAGGTGGGCGACGAGGAGATCGAGTCCGCACGTAGCGAACTGGCCGAAATTCTCGGCCAAGTTCGCCGTGAAGAGGAGCAGCTCCGGCACTGGACCGAAGAGGCCGAGAAGGTTGCGCTGGAGATTGGCCAACTCGCGACCGGCACCGTCGTGTCCGAGGACGAGATCGCATCGGTCCGTTTGAGCCGCCAGGACTGCTGGCAACCCATCCGTGAGAATGTCCTTGCGGGGACCCCACTCGGGTCTCCAGAAGCGGCCGTAGCCGACTACGAGACAAGCGTGTCCCGTGTGGACGAGAAGATGGTCCTCCGTTTTTCGCTGGCCGAGGAGTCGAGCCGCCTCTCCGTGCTCGAGCGGTCCAAGGCGTCGCACGATCTTCAGGCCAAACAAGCGCAGGGCCGGATTGAAGATGCCCGCAAGCGTTATGGAGAAGCAGCGGAGGCATGGGCGGCGCGATTGACCGCGGCCGGCCTGCCAGCCCTCGAGCCCACCCGTTTCCTAACCTGGCGGTCGGCGCGGGACGCGGCGGTCGAGGCCCATCGCGATGGCTTGACGTTGCGGGCCGATCTCGCTTCCATTGTCGGACGGCGTGACCGGTGCCGGGCCGCGCTGGCGCAGGCGTTGGAGGTTGCGGACGCCGGCGGACCGTTAACGCCGGTACTCGCGGCAGCCGAGCGGAAGCGGGCTGAATACGAGGATTTTACGCAACAGCGCCGTCTTGCCGCAGAACAGTTGGACCAGATCGCCGCGGAGGCCTCCGCCCTCGACCGGCGGCACCAGCGCCTCGACGATGAGGACGCGTCGAACGTCACCTCCTGGCGAGAAGTAATGGACGAAGCCGGTCTGCAGCTGGACATCGTCACTTGCGGTGCGGTTCTGGAACTACTCGATGATCTTCGTGGCGCCATCGCGGCAGAGGCAGACCTGCGCAGGAGGGTCGAGACGATCCGCAGGGACGCCAGCAATCACATGGAGCGGGTAGAGAAGTTGTCCGATGGCTCCAACGTTCCCGCGGGCGACACGGCGACGCGGCTTGGCGCTCTAAGGAATTGCCTCACGGCGGCCAGGTCGGCCGCCACGCTGATCGATTCGCTGGATGAGGAAGCGCGCCGCCGCGCGGATCAGTTCGAGGAGGCTTCGGCGAAGCTCGCCACGGCCGACGCGGCGCTGGCCCCCGCGCTCGCTGAAACCAAATCGACGGATCGCGCGGAATTATCGGAAGCGATCGAACGGTCGCGCGCGAAGCGCCGGCTGACGGTGGAGCGGGCCGCCATAGAACGCAGGATCGTCGAGGAAGGGGACGGCTTCACGCTGGACGAACTCGTCGCCGCAGTCGCCGCTTCTAATCCTGACCAAATCGCGAGCCACGTCTCGTCGCTGGATGCACGGTTGGGGGAATTGAACGACGAGGTGGCCGCAGCGGCTACGGCGCATGGCCACGCCAGATCTGCTTTCACCGCCCTCGACGCGGGCGGGACAGCCGCGGTGGACGCGGCATCGGACGCGGAACAGGCGAAGGCCGAGCTTGAAGTCCTTGCCGAACAGTACATCCTGAAGCGTGCTCAGGCGCTGACGTTGAAGTGGGCGATCGAGAAATACCGCGAAAGACATCAAGATCCGTTGCTGTTGCGCGCCGGCGATTTGTTCTCGATTCTGACCGCCGGCCGCTATGCCGCGCTACGAGTGGACGCCGACGGAAGCGTCCCGCGGCTGCTGGGCCTGAGGGACGATCGACGCACAATGGTGGAGGTGGGCGCCATGAGCGAGGGCACCACCGACCAGCTCTTCCTCGCCCTTAGGCTGGCGGCGCTGGAGCAATCGGTGAAGGCTGGGGTCAACCTGCCGTTTCTCGCCGATGACTTGTTCGTGAACTTCGACGACGAGCGCGCCGAAGCGGGGTTCAGGGTGCTCGCCGAGGTGGCCTGTTCCACGCAGGTCCTGTTCTTCACGCACCATCCCCACCTTGTCGAGATTGCCAAGTCCGTTGTCGGTGACGACCTCCACTCGAAGTGCGAGCTCGCTTGACGCGATGCGGCTAGAGGACAGCGCCATGATCATCTTCGGGACCGATCCTTGGTTCCGCCGTGCGGACGTCCAGGTGATCGGCGCCCAAGCCGATGGCGTCGGGCGCGCTGACGCTAGGGTTCATCGCCCGGGTTATATAGCGCCAAAATAGGGGGGAAAATGCGCATCAACCGAGCTAAGATTGAAAACTTCAGGCTCCTCCGCGACGTGGAGATCGGTTTCGAAGAACAGACGACGCTCATCGTTGGCCGCAACAACAGCGGCAAGACGTCGATCGCCGAGCTGTTCCGGCGCTTGCTGTCCGATCGCGCCCTGAGTTTCCGCCTCGAAGATTTTTCGCTCGGGTGTCACGAATGCTTTTGGACATCGCTTGTGTCTTTCCGCGCGCAGCAAGATTCGTCCGAGACGCTCGGACAGTTGCCAGCAATCAAGCTCGTGCTCGATATCGGCTATGACGTCGATGCGGCCGATCTTGGGCCGCTTAGCGAGTGCATCATCGACTTGAATCCCGATTGCCACGAGGCCCGGCTGGAGTTCCGGTTCGCGCCGAAGGCCAATGCGCTACAGGCGTTGTTCGTTGATTTAACGGAGCCGCTCGAAGATCCGGAGGCGGACCGCGCCCGGCTCTACCGCGAACTCGGAAATCGCATTGCCTCGGCCTATGCCGGATCGCTGGAAGCGGTCGATCCGAACGACCCGACCAACCGGAAGACACTGGAACCAAAGATCCTGTCCGCGCTCGTCGGCGGCGGCTTCATCAATGCCCAGCGCGGGCTGGATGACGATACATTCCGCGAGCGCGACGTGCTCGGCAAGGTGGTCGAGGTGCTCTTCCAATCGGCATTGACGGACGAACTGGATCCAACGCGACGCAGCACCGCCGAGCAGCTCAAGGAGGCGGTCGATCAGATCCAGGGCGATCTGCATATCGGTTTTAACGCCAAGCTGACCTCACTGCTGCCCACGTTCGACCTGTTTGGATATCCTGGCCTTGTAGACCCGGGATTGGTGACAGAGACCAGCTTCGACGTCGACAAGCTGCTCAGCAACCACACGCGCCTGCGCTACCGGGGCGTGAACGGCGTAACCCTGCCCGAAACCTACAATGGCCTCGGCGCGCGCAACCTCGTTTACATGCTACTACAGCTCCTGCGCTTCTTCCGCGAGTTCCAGGGAACGCCAACAGCGGCCGGCGTGCATCTAATCTTTATCGAGGAGCCCGAGGCGCATCTGCATCCCCAGATGCAGGAGGTGTTCATACGCCAGCTGGAGTACATCGCCAACGCGTTCGTCGCCCAATTGAACGCCGACCGTCCGTGGCCGGTCCAGTTCGTCGTCACCACCCACTCGCCCCACATGGCGAACGAAGCCCGCTTCGAGAGCCTCCGCTATTTTCTGTCGGTTACCGACGGCCCGGGCCTCCGGCGCTCAGTTGTGAAGGATCTCCGGCAGGGTATGGGCGGCGCGCCGGAAGAGGATCGCAATTTTCTTCATCAATATCTCACGCTATCCCGCTGCGACCTTTTCTTTGCGGACAAGGCGGTGCTGATCGAAGGAACCGCTGAACGCCTTCTCCTTCCGGCGATGATCCGCAAGACCGACGCTGCCGCGCAAGGCGAGCCGCAACTAAGCAGTCAGTACCTCACTGTCATGGAGGTCGGCGGCGCCTACGCCCATCGCTTCTTCGGCCTGCTGGCGTTCCTCGAGTTGCGCACGCTGATCATCACCGATATCGATTCCGTTGCGCCCGGGGCCAAGAACAAGCGCGTGGCGGTTCGTGTGGCCGAGGGCACATTCACCAGCAATGCCTGTATCAAAAGCTGGTACGAGCCCGACGTGAGCCCAGCCCAGCTGCTCGACAAGTCGACCGAGGAGAAGACCGACGGCGGACGACGGCTCGCCTATCAGATCCCCGAGCAGGATGGCGGTCCATGTGCTCGCAGCTTTGAGGATGCCTTCATCCTCGCCAATCCAGAACTCTTCGATCTCGGCGAGGGCGACCAGGCGACGCTCGCCTATGAGCATGCGGCCGAACAGAAAAAGTCCAGCTTTGCGCTTGAACATGCGATCGTAAACACCGAGTGGCGGACGCCGCGCTACATCGGCGAAGGGTTGCGGTGGCTTGCCCAAGGCAATCCAGCGCCGACCCTCGGGCCAGACGCGATCGCCGCCGAGTTGGTCGCCGAAGTGATTGACGCGGCTGATGGGGCCCAGGTCGATGGCTGACGAAGAGACCGCCGCCGACGCGGCCGGCCGCCTTGCACTTGAGCGTGTCTATGCGTGCTTCGATGCCGGACAAAGCTTCCGGCTCGAGGCAGGCGCGGGCGCAGGCAAGACATATTCCCTAGAAAAGGCGCTGCGCCGCCTGATCGAACTTCGCGGTACGGAACTTGTGCGTAAGCGCCAACAGATTGGTTGCATCACGTTCACGAACGTGGCGAAGGATGAGATTATCGCGCGCGTTCAGGCCCACCCGGCGGTTCGGCCGGAGACCATTCACGGATTTTGTTGGTCAGTATTGCAGGACTTTCAGCCCCAGCTCCGCGCGATCGTGCCTGACTTGCCGGGATGGGGAGAACGTCTCGCCGATGCCGGGGTGGGGGGGCTAGGCGCGAGGAAGGTCAATTACGACCTCGGCTATCCCCGGGTGACGCCAGACGAGGTGTCATTGAAGCACGAAGACGTGCTGACGCTGATGACGGAGCTGCTGGCACGGCCCAAGTTTCGCTTAGTGCTAGCGAAGCGCTATCCCGTGCTGCTGATTGACGAATATCAGGACACCGATGCGGGCTTCGTAGAGGCTCTAAAGCAGCATTTCCTAGGTACGGGTACGGGGCCTATCATTGGCCTGTTCGGCGACCATTGGCAGAAGATCTACGGTGAGGGATGCGGTGCGGTCGAGCACGCAGCACTCGAGGTGATCGACAAAAACGCCAATTTCCGATCCGCCGAACCCATCGTCGCGGTGCTCAATCGCATGCGACCCGATCTCGAACAGATCCCCAGCGACCCGGATGCGCCGGGTGAGGCTCGAATCTTTCACACGAATGCATGGCCGGGCCAGCGCCGAACGGGCCAGGGCGGTGGTCACTGGACTGGCGACACGAGCCCCGAGGCGGCACGCGCCTATCTCGATCACCTGAAGCAGCGATTGTCGGATGAGGGCTGGGACTTTGCCGTCGAACGCACCAAGATCCTGATGCTCAGCCACAGCGTGCTGGCGAAGGAACAGGGCTATCCGACCATCCAGAGCATTTATGGCCAGTTCAACGATGCCTGGCTCAAGAAAGAAGACCCCCACATCAAATTTCTGGCCGACCAGCTCGAGCCAGCATGCGCGGCCTTTCAGGCGAAGCGCTATGGCGAGATGTTTGAGAGCCTAGGCGCCGGCAGGCCGTGCATCCGTCGGCATCACGACAAGGTCGCATGGACGCAGTCTCTCGAACAGCTTATCCAATTGCGAGCGACCGGCACGATCGGCGCCGTCATCGACCTCATCAAAGGCCAGGCTCACATGCATCTGCCCGAGGCGGTGCTGGACCGCGAGCAACGCTTGGCCGACGCCGGACCCGAACCGGTCGAAGGCGAGTCTCGGAGGATCGCCCAGCTGCGAAGGCTACGGGACGTCGCCTACACCGAGCTGATGGCGGTGGATGCGTTCATCGATGGTCACACGCCCTTCGCCACCAAGCACGGCGTGAAGGGTGCGGAGTTCGAGAACGTGCTCGTCATCGTCGGCCGTGGCTGGAACAAGTATAATTTCGCGCAGATGCTGGAACGGCTCGACCCAGGCCCCCCGGCAGACAAGGTCGAATCCTTCGAGAGCAATCGCAACCTGTTCTACGTCGCGTGCTCCAGACCGAAGCGCCGATTGGCGCTGTTGTTCACCCAGATTCTAAGCGAGCTCGCGATGGCGAAGGTGACAGCTTTGTTCGGCGAGGCCAATGTGATCCCGCTTCCAGCAGATCCCGCGGGCGGGGCCGCGCCATGACCAAGGGAGAGGCACCACCGATGGTGACGATCGCTGCCTAAACGGACCACGATCTTAGCCAGATTTTCTCTTGGCTCGAAGCGGAGCCGCCGCGGGAGACAGCACCTCTCATCCCAACAACAGCATGATCGCGAAGAGACACAATGCCGGCGAGCTCATCGTCCTGAAGGCCGGCAACGACATCGCGGCTTTCGCGCTCGGCGCTTTCGATCTCATCGATATCTTTAAGACCAAGCCGCCGTTCAGACGGATCGGCATCGGCCGGACGCTGGCGCACTATTGAATCAGTCGAACTGCGGATACCGATAAGTAACCCCTTCCTATCCACTCATCACACGGGTGGGGTGATGTCGGCCCAGTAGATGACTTCTTCCAGGATATGCATGCTTTCGGGATTTTCCCAGCCCTCACGGTCGCTATCCCATCGCCCGATCACAGGGAGGTCAACCTCCCAGAGCAGCAAGCGACGGCCGTCTTTCCGGTCTTCCGGCAAAGTGCCGATCGGCTCCCAAGGGATGTGCTTGGCGGTGATCATGCAAGTTCCCTCGCTCGATTCCATTGGTCCCGCATTTAGCCCATCTTTGTGCAGGCACGAAACCCAGCTGGTTGCCAACCTGTCGGGTTTCGGCAGCCCGAGCAGCTTTTCGGTGCGCCTTCGGCTTATGACGCCAGACTTCGGTGCGTGAGCCGCCACTCGCTTGTGCGATGCTGGCACTGATTTAACATAAGATATATTATCGGTCTTATTGCAAGGCGATGACGAACAGGCAATTGTGGTTGGCAAAGAAAATGCCCTGCCCCTTGCGGGACAGGGCTTTCGCGGCCTGGATGAGCCGGTCGTTTCGCCGGCAAGGATCGATCCTCACGGAATTTCAGGACCGGCCTTATTCTTCGCCATTGTCCTTGACGCCGACCGTCGGCACGTCGATGGTTTCCTTCTTGCTGCCGACGACCACTGCCTTGGAATCGACGTCGACCTTCGGCAGTTCGCCGCCCTTCACGCTGACTTCGGGGACGTCGCCGCCGGAGACATCCGCTTTCCAGAAGCCGGTCGCGAACAATATTCCGGCAATCGCCAGAATGACGATCAATAGTATCGCAATGGTCCGGCCGCTGCGATGCTTGTGAACGACGACGCGGTCATCCGTATAACGATCTCTATGAACTTCAGCCATCTCCGTCCTCCTCCTCAAGAGACGAGGGAAACAATCGGCTCTCAACTCTTGTTCCACTCTTCATTCAAGGGGGGACGCCCTTCGGACAATTTCCGCGCCGGGGAGGTTCACCATTTGTCGCAAATCGATTGCCTTTCGCCTGCCGCCAGGCAAAGAAAAGGGAGGATAGAAAAAGGGGCGCATTCATGAAAACGGGGTTCTGTGCATTGGCGCTTGCAATCGGCTTGGCTCTGCTGCCCGTGCCGGCGCATGCGGACGACCCCAATGATCCGACCATGCGCAGCGCCGCCGCGCGCGCGCGGGACCGCGCGACCATCAAGCGGATGAACCAGCAGCAGCTAGCCTATGTCCGTCAACGCGACGCCAGGATTATGCAGAACTACCGCCAGGCGCAGGGCCAGCGGGAAAGCTATGCCGACGCCCGCGACGAATATGCGCGCAGTATGGCCGAATGGCGTCGCGCCGTCGCGGCTTGCAACGCCGGGCGATGGGAATATTGCGACGATTGATCGGGATGGCGGATCGGGCCGTTCCTATGGCCTGGCCTTTCCGTACCCTAAATGGTCATACTGCCGCTTCAAATCGCCCGGTCAGGAAACCGCGACGGGCCGGGCGGTAGGGAAACTCCCTCCCCCCTCGCCCCTTACAGCCCGTCCAGGCCCTTGCTGACCAGGATGTTCACCGCGACGCGGCGATTTTGCGCCTTGCCCTCGATGGTGTCGTTGCTCGCGACGGGGTCCGCCTCGGCCATGCCGGTCGGGGTCAGCATGCGATAGGGCTTCCAGCCGCAGGCCTGCTGAAGATAATTGACGACGCGGCCGGCCCGCTTCTCGCTAAGCTCCTGGTTGAATTCATCGTCTCCGGTGGAATCGGTGTAGCCGACGACCAGCAACAGGGCGTTGCTCATCCCCTCGGCAGTGGCCGCCGTGGCGCAGAGGTCGTTCTTCGCCTGGGCCGACAGCACGGCCTTGCCGGTGTCGAAATTCACGTTGGTCGTGCTCTTCACATTATATTGGTCGATCTCGCCCATGCGACCGCGCAGCGCCGCCGTCGCCGCAGTCTGCTCCTCAAAGCCCTGGGCGGTGCCGTTGTGGATCATCGATGCGGTCTTCAGATCCTTGTTCTGGAGATTGATCTGGCTCGCCACCAGGCCCTCGCCCGATTGCAGCGTCTTGACCGTGACCGGCAGGCCGTTCAGCAGCGAGGTCGCGGCGAGCCTGCTGCGATTGAGGCCGAAAAGGCCCTTGCTGGCGCTGATCTTCGTGGCGTCGTTGATGGCGATGACGGACTTGGCGCCGTCGGCGGCCGTGACCTGCATCTTGTCGCCGCTGCGCGCGGAAATGATGCCCTTGATTTCAGGGCCTGCGGTCTTTTCGGCCGGCAGATAGGCGGTCGCCGAAACGTCGGCGGCCGGCGCCTCCTGCGTCTGCGCAGCCACGCTGGCCGACGAAGCGCCGGCAAGCAGGGCAAGAACGAAGAGATATTTCGGGCTGTTGGAAACCACACTCATCACGTTACTCCTCCAAAATCGGTCAGTCGGGCCTGCATGATCGCAGCTTTTCGTCCGACTGCCGGTCGCGTGATGGCGTATTCGGCTGTCAGAACCCCCTCCATTTGCCTTCCCAGAATATGCCTCATGACGTCACGGATGAACGCCATGGACATTCTGCCTGTTGATGCCGACCTTTCTGCTACATGAACAATCCGGTGCATTCCATCAGTTGCGTAGGCAATAGGAGCGCATACTGCGACGAACCGATGGAAATGCCCGATGCAAATGGACCTATGCATCAGGTGAAGCGGGCCAATAGATCATGGACGGAATTGTTCCGATCCGCCGGTATTTGCTTTGATAACAGCAGATCGAAATAATGGGCCAAGTTCGCCCTTCCGCTATTTATCCTTCTGAAACATTCATTTGCCCGTGTTCAAATGACCGTCGCCCATCCGGCGTCGGATCGATCCGGGGGCGCGAGCCGCAACGACTCATGTCCCGCCGCCCGCCCCGATCGCCGCGGAGGGAGGAAGCGTTGAACAGGCATCGGCAATGCGGACGCCCGAACCGCTTTCGTCAGAATGTCGTCACGCCCAGCCTGCGGGGCTTGGCGAAGGGGTGGGACGTGGACAGTCCGCCGTCGACGACAAGCGCATGACCATTGATGTAGCTCGCCTGGTCGGATGCCAGGAAGGCGATGGCTTCCGCCAGTTCGCCCGGCTCCCCGCCGCGCTGCGTGGGATTGAGCTGCCCGATCATCTCCTCCCGCCCCTTTGCGCGGGCGGCGTCGTAGAGCGACTGCGTCATGCCCGTTTCGACAAGGCCGGGACATACGGCGTTGACGCGTATCCCCGTCCCGGTGAGTTGCTGCGCGGCGGTCTGCACCAGATTGATGACGCCCGCCTTGGACGCGGAATAGGCCGGCCCGCCCGCGCCGGCGCGCAGCCCCGCCACCGACGCCGTGCAGATGATGCTGCCCGGTCGCCCAGCGTTGATCATCGCCTCCGCGCCGTGCCGGATCGCCAGAAAGGGCCCGATCAGGTTCACCTCCAGGATTTTCGCCCAGTCCTCCGCCGTCTGCTCGAACAGGCCGGCCAGGCCGCCGCTGATGCCGGCATTGGCGGCGATGATGTCGACGCCGCCCAGATCGCGGACCGCCGCCGCGATCAGCGCCTGCACATCGCCGGCGGACCCGGCATCGCCCCGCATGGCGACGATGCGTTCCTGGCCGGCGGCCGTTTCCTCGACGCCTTCGAACAGGTCGAAGGCGATGACGCGCGCGCCCTCCCCTGCGAACAGGCGCGCGGTTGCCCGGCCGATGCCCGAACCCGCGCCCGTCACGACGACGCTCTTGCCATGGAAGCGGCCGGTCACAGCGCGCCCTTTATGGTCGTGCCGCCGTCGACGACGATCGCCTGGCCCGTCACATATTCGGCCGCTTTCGACGCCAGGAAAACGGCCGTGCCGGCGATGTTCTCCGGCTCCCCGATACGACCGAGCGGGGTCACGCGCCGCAATTCGGCTTCGGCCTTCGGGTCTTCCCACAAGGCGCGGGCAAAATCCGTGCGGATGACGCCGGGCGCGATGGCGTTGACGCGCACATTATGCGGCCCGAATTCGACGGCGAGGTTGCGGACGAGCTGGAAATCCGCCGCCTTGGAGACATTATAGGCGCCGATCACATCCGATCCGATCAGGCCGCCTATGGACGATATGATGATGATCGATCCGTCCTTGCGCTGCTGCATCTGCGGCGCGACCGCGCCGATCAGCCAATGGTTGGCCAGCACGTTATTGTCGAAGATCTTGCGGAACTGTTCGTCCGTGATGCCCGACATCGGGCCGTAATAGGGGTTGGACGCGGCGTTGCAGACCAGGACGTCGATTTGCCCGAAATGTTCGCGCGTCTGCTCTACCATGGCGTGCAGCGCCGCCTTGTCGGATATGCTGGCGGCGATGGCGACGGCGCGCTCAGCCCCGCACCGCGCGTTGATGGCGGCCGCCACCTCCTCGCAGGCCTGCTGCTTGCGGCTGGAAATCACCACATTGGCGCCCGCCTCCGCAAATGCTTCCGCAATGGCGCGCCCGATGCCGCGGGACGAGCCGGTGATGATCGCGGTCTTGCCGCTCAGGTCGAACAAATCCATGCCCTTCTCCCTTTTGGACTTCCAGCCGTTCACGAACTGACGGTCGGGTCCAGTGCGCGCGCCATGCAGGCCCGTCTCCATGCCTCGCTTGCCAGAGGCTCGATCTTCGCCACCATGACCTCCGCGTCGCTGCTCGACGCATTGCCGTCCGCCATGCGCTTCTTCACGCCTTGCAATATGCCGGCCATGCGGAACAGATTATAGGCGAAATGCCAGGACAGATCGGGCAACGGACCGCAACCGGCCGCATCGCAATATCGATCCATGGCCTGGTCCAGGGTCATCAGCCCCTCCCCCTCCAGGTCCAGCCCGCCCAGCCAGGAACGGCCATCGGCCGGCATGATCCAGTTCATCGCCAGATAGGCGAAATCGGCCAGGGGATCGCCGATGGTCGCCAGTTCCCAGTCTATCACCGCCAGAACCTTTGGCCGGTCCTTCGCGAAGATCAGATTGTCGATGCGAAAATCGCCATGGATGATCGAGTTGCGCGTCTGCCGGGGCACCGTGCGCGGCAGCCATTCGATCAGCTTCTCCATCTCCGGGATATGGTCCGTCTGCGCCGCGCGATATTGCTTCGTCCAACGCCCCACCTGGCGTTCGAAATAATTGCCGGCGCGCCCGAAGCCGCCCAGGCCGATTTTTTCATGGTCCAGCGAATGAAGCCGCGCCAGCGCATCGATCATCGCCTCGTAAAAGGCGCGCCTTTCCCCCTTCCCGATCTCAGGCAAGGCCCCGTTCCAGATGCTGCGCCCGTCGACCATCTCCATCATGTAGAACAGTGCGCCCGCGACGTTCCTGTCCTCGCACAGGGCCACGGGCCTGGGCACCGGAAAGCCCGCGGGATGCAAAGCGGAGATCAGCCGATATTCCCGGTCGACCGCATGGGCCGAGGGCAGCAAGTCCCCGAATGGCTGGCGTCGCAGAACATAAGTCCTTTCGCCGGCCTCGATCCTGTAAGTCGGGTTGGACTGGCCGCCGGGAAATTTCCCGATCCGTCCAAGACCCTGGAAATCCGGCACGGCGCGCGCCATCCAGCGCGCCAGCGACGCTTCGTCGAGGTCGCTCACCGCCGGTCCCGATGGCGGCTGAATTCGGCCCGCGCGATCGCGCGGCGATGCACTTCGTCAGGGCCGTCGACGATGCGCATGGTGCGCAGGCCCGCCCACATCCGGGCGAGTTCGAAATCCGGCGAAACGCCCGCCGCGCCATGGGCCTGGATCGCGTCGTCGACGATGCGCAGCGCCATGGCGGGCGCCTGCACCTTGATCATCGCGATTTCGTTCCTTGCGGCCTTGTTGCCCGCCTTGTCCATCATGTCGGCCGCCTTCAGGCAGAGCAGGCGCGTCATTTCGATCTCTATGCGCGCATTCGCCACCCGTTCCTCCCACACCGAATGTTCGGCAATGGCCTTGCCGAAGGCGGATCGCGAAAGCAGGCGCCGGGACATCATGTCCAGCGCCTCTTCCGCCGCGCCGATCGTGCGCATGCAATGATGGATGCGTCCAGGCCCCAGCCGGCCCTGCGCGATTTCGAAACCGCGTCCCTCGCCCAGAAGCAGATTGCCGGCCGGCACGCGGACATTGTCCAGCAGGATTTCCGAATGCCCATGCGGCGCATCGTCATAGCCGAACACCGAAAGATTGCGCCTGATCGTCACGCCCGGGGTGTCGAGGGGCAGCAGCAGCATGCTCTGCTGCTCGTGGCGCGCCGCGGCGGGATCGGTCTTTCCCATCAATATGGCGATCTTGCAGCGCGGGTCTCCGGCGCCCGATGACCACCATTTCCGCCCGTTGACGACATAATCGTCCCCGTCGCGGTCGATCGAGGTGCGTATGTTGGTGGCGTCGGAGGAGGCCACCTCAGGCTCGGTCATCAGGAAGGCGGAACGGATCGCGCCGTCCATCAGCGGTTTCAGCCAGCGGTCCTTCTGCGCGCGCGTGCCATATTTATGCAGCACCTCCATATTGCC
This sequence comes from Sphingobium indicum B90A, assembly GCF_000264945.2. NCBI lineage: Bacteria > Pseudomonadati > Pseudomonadota > Alphaproteobacteria > Sphingomonadales > Sphingobiaceae > Sphingobium > Sphingobium indicum. Next base: position 2,524,141 of record NZ_CP013070.1, on the reverse strand, counting down.
GGTGTCCGGGGCGGAGCAGTTGAAGACCTCCGACGCCCAATGGATCCGGCCCATTTCCTCGGCGCACAGCGCATATTCCAGATTGGTCAGCCGCTCGCCCGAAAAAAGGAAGCTGTCGTCGACATGGGCATGCCCGTTCGAAGGGGGCAGAAACAGGTTCCAGAGGCCCGCCGCCTGCGCCTTCCTCTTGAGCGTCTCGATCAGGTCGAGCGGCGCCCATCTGTCGCCCTCCGCCAATTCCGCCTCATGGGCATGAACCAGGGGACGCACCTCCCCCTCAATGAATTGCCTGACCGCGTCGCGATATCGGGTCTGCCTTTCGGTGAATGAGAAATCCATTCCATCCCTCTCCCATCCCAGGGCATTCAGCCATACCCTCGATTCGAATTACGACTTTTAATCTCTCACCTGATCGGGTTTGTCCAACAGGAATATGGGTCGATGCAGGCATGGTTCCGTGAATTCATGAAAAATCGTGCAAGACCTGGAATTCGAATTCGGGCAAGGCTCGACTCCCGCCGACAAATTGAAGATAGGGCGATGATGACCGACGCCAAAGCGGACAGCGCAGCACTGGAGGGGCCGTCCGGGCCCCCGCTTTCGCGTTTCGAGCGGCAGCGGGGCAAGATTCTGGACGCGGCCACCATGCTCCTCAACCAGCGGGGCATCGCCGGCATGACGCTGCAGGAAGTGGCGGAGCAGTTGGGCCTCAAGACGACGGCGGTCACCTATTATTTCCGGTACAAGGAACAGCTTGTCCGCGCGGTTTTCGAGGACAGCCTTCAGCGCCTGAAGGAAATGGTGGAACAGGCGGGAAAGGCGGACACGCCGCGGGCAAGGGTCGACCAATATCTGCGCATCCACTTCGACCATTATGCGGCGGCGATGCAGGGGAAGACCCGTCCCCTCGCCATATTGTCGGAAATGCGAGCGTTGGAAGGCGAGGCCCGCGCCGCGCTGATGCAGCAATATCAGGCCGTATTTCGCGGCGTCCGCGCCTTTTTCGGCCCGGCGGACACCGCCGCCCGGAAACTCAGGCTGACGGCGCGCACCCAGATGTTGAATGAGGTGGTCTTCTGGTCGGCGATATGGCTGAAACAATATGATGTGGGCGACTTCGACACAGTGCGCCGGCAGCTATTCGATATTCTGGACGGCGGAATTGCGACGCGCCCTTCGCGCGCGCTTCCCGCCGCTCTCGGCACCGGCGAAGCGGTTGCGGCGGGCGACAGCTATTCCCAGTTTCTCAGAACCGCCACGCGCCTGATGAACGAAGTCGGCTATAGGGGGACGTCGATCGACCGGATCGCCGCCGAACTCAACCTTACCAAGGGCAGCTTCTACCATCACCTGCCGACGAAGGACGAACTGATCCTGCAATGCTTCCGCAACAGCTACCAGCGGCTGAGGGATCTCCGCGAACAGGCCCGGAAAGCCGGACTGGACGCCTGGGAAACGCTGATTTCGGTCATCGCGCAGGCGATGAAATATCAGTTCGGGGAAGACTATCCGCTTCTGCGCACCACCGCGTTCCAGGCCCTGCCTGACAGCGTCCGCCAGATTCCCTATGAGCATGCCCAGAGGACGACGCTTCTCTTTTCGGGCCTGCTCGTCGATTCGGTGCGGGAGGGCGCGGCGAAAAACGTCAACCCCCTCCTTGCGAGCCACATCATCATGTCGACGATAAATTCCGCGTCCGACATACGGTCCTGGGCGGCCAAGCAGGACAGGGATGATGCCGTCGCCGACTGCCTGTCGGCCATCACGCGGGGGATATTCCATCCCGCCTGAACCGGCGGCCGTGCCGATCCGCCTATAGCGACTTCAGCCAGAAGCGCATCAGATGGTCGCTCTCCTCAGGCTGGCCGACTTCCTTCCAGCGCATGGTCATGGCGAGGTGCGGCGCCATGCGATAGCCGCGGCTGGTCCAGAAGGGCGTCAGGTCGCGGGTCTCGCTCGGCCGGGCCGGGTGGTCCGGGTCCCTGTCGACCGCGCAGAAGGTCGCGCCGGTCGCGCCCGCGCTTCGGGCGGCCGCCTCCCGCTCGTCGAAGAAGCGATGACCCACGCCTAGCCCGCGAAACTGGGGCAGCAGCACGGATTCCCCGAAATAGAAGAGGGACCGGACATCGATGCCGGCCGCCAGAAAGGGCGCCCTCACCGCCTCGCCCTGGGTCGCCATCGGCGACGCGGTCGCCATGCCAATGGGGATGTCCCCCAGTCGCGCGACCACCAGCACCGCGGTTTCGTCGCTCAGGAAATCGGACAGATAGCCCGCTTCATAGTCGAGGCTGCCGTCATAAAGATAGGGCCAGCCGCGAAACACCGTCATGCGCAATGTCGCGAGCGCGCGCAGCGACATGTCATCCCTGCCGATGCGTTCGATCCGAAGCGGGGTGGCGAGGTCCGCCTGCGTCATCCCGCCCTCACCTGATCCAGCCGCTCGTCCGGCCCCTGGTAGCGGATCGGCATCAATGGCGGACCCGCTTCGGCCTGCAACGCAGGTCCGGCGCCGTCGCGGCCGTTCGCGAACATCGGCGCCATCGATCAATCCCTGCCCAGACGGGCCGCATGCCAGCGCAGATGATCGGCCATGAAGGTGGAAATGAAATAATAGCTGTGGTCATAACCTTCGCGCAGGTTCAGCGTCAGGTCGATGCCCGCCGCCTCGCAGGCCGCCTTCAGCAGTTCGGGGCGCAATTCCTGTTCCAGGAAATTGTCCGCCGTCCCCTGGTCGACCAGCAGCGCCGGAACGCGGGCGCCATCCTCGATCAGCGCGACCGCGTCGTGCCGGCGCCAGGCGGCCGGGTCGTCGCCCAGATAGCCGGCCAGCGCCTTCCGCCCCCAAGGCACCTGTCCTGGCGCGACGATCGGCGCGAAGGCCGAAACCGCCTTGTACCGCGCGGCATGGGTCAGGCCGATGGTCAGCGCGCCATGGCCGCCCATGCTGTGCCCCATGATCGACTGGCGCGCCATGTCGGCGGGGAAGTTCGCCGCGACCAGCGCGGGAAGTTCCCGGGTCACATAGGACCACATGCGATAATGGGCGGCGAAGGGGGCCTGCGTCGCGTCGACATAGAAACCGGCGCCCAGGCCGAAATCATAAGCCCCCTGCGGATCGTCCGCCACGGCGCCGCCGTTGCGGTCCGGACCGCGCGGGCTGGTGTCCGGCGCGACGAAGATCAGCCCCAGTTCCGCGCAGGCGGCGCGGAACTCGCCCTTCTCCGTGACATTGGCATGGGTGCAGGTCAGTCCCGACAGATACCAGACGACCGGCAGCTTCGCCCCTTCGTCATGCGGCGGCACATAGACCGAGAAGGTCATGTCCGTCCCCGTCGAGGCGGAGGCGTGCCGGTATACGCCCTGCACGCCGCCGAAGGCCTTGCTGGCGCTCACTTGTTCCATGATCACCTGCCGTCCGATCGCGTCGGAACGGCACCGGAAGTCACGCCCATGAAATTTCCCCGTCCCGTTCAGAACAGCACGACGCTGCGGATGCTTTCCCCCGCATGCATCAGGTCGAAGCCCTTGTTGATCTCCTCCAGCGTCAGCACATGGGTGATCATCGGATCGATCTCGATCTTGCCGTTCATGTACCAGTCGACGATCCTGGGAACGTCGGTGCGGCCCTTCGCGCCGCCAAAGGCTGTCCCCTTCCAGACGCGGCCGGTGACGAGCTGGAACGGGCGGGTGCTGATTTCCTTCCCCGCTTCGGCCACGCCGATGATGATGCTTTCCCCCCAGCCGCGATGACAGCATTCGAGCGCGGTGCGCATCACCTCCGTATTGCCGGTCGCGTCGAAGCTGTAGTCGGCGCCGCCGTCCGTCACCTCCAGGATCCTGGCAACGGTCTCCTCCCGCGACAGACCCCTGCTGTTGATGAAATGAGTCATGCCGAACCTGCGGCCCCACTCCTCCCGGTCGGGGTTGATGTCGATGCCGACGATCCTGTCCGCGCCGACCATCTTCGCGCCCTGGATGACGTTGAGGCCGATGCCGCCCAGGCCGAAGACCACGACATTCTCGCCCGCCTGCACCTTGGCCGTGTTGACGACGGCGCCGACGCCGGTGGTGACGCCGCAGCCCACATAGCAGCTCGACTGGAAGGGCGCGTCCTCGCGGATCTTGGCCACCGCGATCTCCGGCAGGACGGTGAAGTTGGAGAAGGTGGAGCAGCCCATATAGTGGAAGATCGACTGGCCCTTGTAGCTGAAACGGGTCGTGCCGTCGGGCATCAGCCCCTTGCCCTGGGTGGCGCGGATCGCGGTGCACAGGTTCGTCTTGCCCGACAGGCAGCTTTTGCACTGGCGGCATTCGGGCGTGTAGAGCGGGATCACATGGTCGCCGGGCTTCACCGAGGTGACGCCCGCGCCGACCTCCCGCACGATGCCTGCGCCCTCATGGCCCAGGATCGAGGGGAAGATGCCCTCGCTGTCGAAGCCGTCCAGCGTATAGGCGTCGGTGTGGCAGATGCCCGTCGCCATGATCTCCACCAGAACCTCGCCCGCCTTCGGGCCTTCCAGATCGACTTCGACGATCTCCAGGGGCTTCTTCGCCTCGAAGGCGACGGCGGCGCGGGTCTTCATCTCTCATTCCTCGTCATGATCAGGCGGTAAGAGGCGCCACGGCTCTAGCCCTGCCCCTCTTTCCACCCTCCCTAGCGCTGTTCCGCATTGGTGATAATATGGTGTTTCGGAAAATCATTATTCCTGGACAGGTATAATCAAATGTCGAACTGGGATGGCATTGACGAGTTCATCAGCGTCGCCACGGCGGGCTCCTTCACCCGCGGGGCAAGGGCGCTGGGCGTCTCCACCACCCATGTCAGCCGGTCCATCATGGCGCTGGAGCAGCGCGTGCAGGCGCTGCTTTTCCATCGGACCACCCGGACCGTCCGGCTGACCGACACCGGCCGGGTGTTCTTCGAACGGTGCGAGCGCATAGCCAAGGACCGGGACGAAGCCATCGCCCTGATCGGGGAGAGAAGCGAGCCGCAGGGGGAGTTGCGCGTGACCTGCTCGACCGCCATGGGGGAGCGCTTCGTGGCGCCGATCATCCGCCGCTTCGCCATGCAGCACCCCAAGCTGGCCGTGTCGATAGAATTGTCCAACCGCGTCATCGATCTTGTCGGTGAAGGATTCGACGTCGCGGTCCGCACGGGGACGGTCAACGACCCGCGCCTGATCGCGACGCGGGTGGCGTCGCGCACGCTCTACACCTGCGCCGCGCCCAGCTATCTGGCTTCCGCGGGCCGGCCCGCGAGCGTCGAGGCGCTGGCCGGGCATGAGTGCATCGCCGGCTCCGCCAGCACATGGCATTTCAAGGTCGACGGGCAGGAGGTGATCCATCGGCCGAAGGGACGCTTCCGGTGCAACAGCGGACATGCCGTCATGGAGGCATGCATTTCCGGGCTTGGCATCTGCCAGCTTCCGGACTTCTACATCCTGCCCTATCTCAAGCACGGCATGGTCGAACTGCTGCTGGAGGATGTTCAGCCGGACGATGAACCCATCTGGGCGGTTTATCCGCAGCGGCGCCATTTGCTGCCGAAGGTGCGGCAGGTCGTGGACTGCCTGCTGCGCGAACTGGGGCCCGCAATGAACCCTCCGCGCAGGGAAGAGGCGATCCGTCCCGGCGCCTGGGCGGAAGGCTCCGGGATTTAAGCATCCGGCTTGCGTTACGGCCGCTCGTCCATCAGCGTTCGCACCAGCGGCTGCATGCCCGCGTCGAATTTCGCGAGCATGACATGGTCGTCCGCCGTCTCGAAATGCGTGATCAACCCGTTCCCGGTCCACCGATGAAGCGCGTAAGCAGGCGGGTCGGCGACGATCATCGGGCGATTGTCCGGGGCATCCGGGTCCATCGGCCGCATGTCCAGCGCCAGTTGCGGCGCGGTGGATGAACAGATGGCGATGGTCGTGCCTTTCCACGGCGCGACGACCGAGCGGTGGATGTGGCCGCAGAGGATCGCGTGCAGATTGGGGCGCCCGGCGATGGTCGCGGCGAAGCGCCCGACCCAGGGTTCTTCGGGATGGGTGTTCATCCAGTCGATGCCGACCTCCACCGGGGGGTGGTGCATGACGATCAGCGTCGGGGTGACGTCGTCCTCATTCAGCCGCGCGGCGAGCCATTGCGCGCGCCGCTCGCAAAAGGCGCCGCCATGGCGCCCCGGCTCCAGCGTGTCGAGCATGATGATCCGCCGCCCGTCCTGCGCGATCACATAATGGACGAAGCCGTCATTCTGGGGAATGTGGGGGAAATGCGCGGCGAAATGCGCCCGGTCGTCATGATTGCCCATGCAGGGCCAGACCGGGAAGTCGCACTGGCCGAAGGCGCTGGCGAGACGGCGGTAGCTGTCCGGGTCACCCCGGTCGGTCAGGTCGCCGGTCGCCAGCAGCAGATCGGGCCGGTTGGGACCGTCATTCAGGGCGCGCAAGACCTGGTCCAGCCGCTTGCGGTTGAATTCGGCGGGGTTGTCCGGGTCGAAGCCCAGATGGATGTCCGTGACCTGCGCGATCAGCATTGGTCCTTGCTTCCCTCTTATATATCGCGGCCCGTCCTTAAGGCGCTACCCGCTTGGACTATCAAACTTTCTCGGCCGGTCCGCGGCATCTTTGCCGATCGAACGGTTGGCGGGCGCCCATGGCGCGCCGTCGCCGACATGATAGCTGTGGCACATGGCGCAGCCCGACGGCACGTCCGCCTTGGCCTTTTCCCCGCCGTGGCAGGTGCGGCAACTGTCGATTCCCGGCAGCAGCAATTGCCTGGCATCGTGCGATTTGGGCGCGGCATGGCAGCTTTCGCATTTCTCGGTCCGGTGCGCGGCATGGTCGAACCAGCCATTCATCATATAGCGCATCGGCTGATGCACCGGCAGCACCTGCCAACCTGCATTGCCGTTCGCGCCGGGCGGCGTGATGGTGTGGCAGTCGTAGCAGGCGCCGCCCTTCGAAAAGACGGCCCTGACAGCGTCGTCGGCGCGGGAGGGGCGAGCGGCCGCCGCGCCGAAATAGGCATGGTATATCCGGCCTTGCGCATAGTCTCCGGGCCGCCGCCGCGCCATGCCGCCCAAGGCTGGCGGCTGGGCCGGGCTGGTCGAACGGAAATAAGCCCGCAGGTCCGCGATCGCCTGATCGGGCTGGCCGTGGCGCAGCGTGCGGACGGTGCCGCCGATCGTTTCGAAGGCAAGGCTGTGGCACATCTGGCAGTCGCGTTCCATGTCGACCGGCAGGAAGCGCACGCCGTCGGCGGTCGGCCTGTGGCAATCCTTGCAGGCAAGCGCGTCGCCGAAGCCATATTGCGCCTTCATCGTCCACGCCATTTTCGCGACGCCGCCGGTTGCGGACAAGTGGATGTCGTGCGGGAATTTGAGGCCGCCATCGTCCATCGGCCGGCTGCCGAGCGATGCGCGGGTGAAGCGGGGATGCTTGCCCGGCCGCGTCTGCACCAGAGCGGAAAATTGCGGATGGCTGGTGCCGAAATCGGCGGCATCGCCCAGCTTCGTGTCCTTCAGTCGATCCTTCAAAGTGCCGTGGCAATCGGTGCAGAAGGCCTGCGGTGTGGGCTGCATCGGACCGGCGCCCTCATGTTCGCGGTGGCAATCGACGCAGGCGCCTTCGGGCGGCTTGCCGAAGGCGGAGGCTACTCCCGCCAGCAGCTTGCCGCCCAGCCCCTCTTCCGCCCGCGCCATGGCGATGCGGGCGGCGGGGGCGTGGTCATGCGCGTCCTTGTGGCAGGTCTGGCAGGCGCTGTCGCGGACCGACACGAACGCCTTTTGATGGCAGGTTTCGCAGCGGCCCTCCAGCGCGTGATGTGCCTGGCTGAGCGGGCCGGAGGACCAGCTCTTGTCGCCCACCACCGTGTAGATGTTGCGCGTGTCGTCCGCGGGGCGGCCGGCATAGCTCCAGATGGGCACGGCCAGGAAGCCGACCAGGATCGCCAGCGCCAGCGCCCAGGCCGTCAACCGCTTGCCGGGCAACAGGCCGCGCAGGGAAAAGACCTTCGTCTCCTCCTTTTCCTCCGAGGCTTCGGACACGGCATCGACGCGGCGGATGGAGAGGATTGTCGCGCCTTCCGCTTCTCCGTCATCGTCCCGCGACACGGTGATGCGGTGGCCGCCGAAGCGCAGTTCCGCGCCCTGGGCGGGGTCGATCTCGGCCCGCAGGCCGATTCGGCCCTCCAGTTCGAAACCCAGCGTGCCGGTGGCGCGCACGCGGATGGCGCGCTCACTGACCTGCTCGATCCGGGCATGGTCCGGTTCCAGGGCGAGGTCGGGCAGGTGGATGTCGCTTTCCGCCGCGCGGCCGAGGGAAAGTTGCGGCTTGGCGATCATGGCGGCGCGGACGATCTCGCGGCCATCGGCGGTAAGGCTGATCTGACGGACTAGGAAGCTCATCTCCGGCTCACCAGTAGAAGAAGACGCTGACGACATGCGCGGTCAGCGCGGCCAGCAGGGCAAAGGTGGCGGGCACATGGACGTAGAGCCAGATTTCCAGCAGAGCTTTCAGCTTCAGGTGGCGGCGCAGGCGGGCAAGCATGGCCTGCTTGCGCTCCAGCAGGGCGTCGATCCTTTCCAGCGGATCGTTGCCGGTATCGGGCTTCTCGCCGGTCCAGCGGCGCAGCGCGGCCTGCGCCCTCGCCGTGGCGCAGCGGGGATAGCGGCCCGACAGGCGGGCGAGCAGCCCGCCGCCGAACGGGTCGTCCTCCAGCGACTGGCGCACCAGCGCGGCCTGTTCATGCGTCAGTGGCTGCGCGGCGTCATGCAGTTGCCGGTCGATGGCGCGCACCGCGTCGAGCATCTGCACCTGCGTCATTTCGGCGCGGTTGTTGCTGAGCGCGGCGGGCAAGGTCGCATAGACCGTAATGCCGAACAGGCCCGAAAAAATCACCAGCATCATCAGCGCATAGGCCAGCGTATGCACGTTCCAGCCAAGCTGGAAGCCGGTGTGCAGCGTGGCGACGACGATCAGGCTGAGACCCAGATAGACATGGGCGGAGGTCCAGGCCTTGAGCGACCAGCGGCCGCCCGTCATCGCCCGCTTGCGCAGGCCGAGCAGCGTCAGCCACAGGATCAGCAGCACGCCGATCGTGCCCATGGCATAGCCGTACCAGCTACCGCCATTATGGCGCGGCGTGACGTCCACCAGCATGTAGCTGGCGATCGACAGGACGCAGATCAGCGTCGCGATCTTCAGCCAGCGGAAACCGGCGTGGCGGAGGAAGCCGTCATGCAGCACTTCACCCTTGGCCCGGCGCGCGGGGTTGGCGGCGCGAGTGGCCATCAGCGCGCCTCTCCGCCCAGCCGGGCGACCGTCAGGAAATCTTCCGGCGCGACGCGGATCGCGGCGCCCGTCGGGCAGGCGCGCACGCAGGCCGGGCCGCCGTCGATGCCGGAACACATGTCGCATTTAATGGCTTTTTTCGGCTTTTCGACGCCGGGTTCCGCGTTCTTGTAACGCCATTTCTTCGACGGTTCGCCGGGGCCGGGGCCGGCGCCGAAGAACATCCAACTGAGCAGGCCCGGCTTCTTGGGCGGCACGCTGTCCATGCGGATCACGCCATAGGGGCAGTTGCGCTGGCAATTGCCGCAGCCGATGCAGGTCTCGTCGATGAAGACCTCTCCGTCCGGGCCGCGATGGATGGCGTTGGGCGGGCAGTCGGCCATGCAGTGGGGATGCTCGCAATGGCGGCAACTGGTGGGGACGTGGAGATGGGCGTAGGTCCGGCCCGCCTCCCGGTCGAGGCGGGAGAGGCCGTCATGGCTGTCGGCGCAGGCCTTCTCGCAATTGTCGCAACCGACGCAGAGATGCTCGTCGATCAGCAGCACGTCGGTCGCTTCGCCGATGCCGTTGTCGACCAGGAATTTCGCCGTTTCCGAATACATGTCGACGACGGTGGAGAAGCTGTCCTTGCGGCTTTCGATGAAGGCGTTGACGTCCTGGCGGGCGGCCATGTCGCGGCGGGCGCGTTCCAGCAGGGCGGGCTTGGCGGCCATCAGGCGGGCGAAGGCGTCGCCGTTCAGCCTGATGACCTCCGACTTGACCGTCGCCTTGACCGTGGCGGTGCGCGGGCCGCCGGCGATGAGCGCCATTTCGCCCACATAGCTGCCGGCGGGAAGATAGGAGAGGAAGACGTTTTTACCGCCGATCTTCTTCTCCACGATCATGGAGCCGACGCGGATCACATAGATGTCGTTGCCGAGATCGCCCTCCGTCAGGATCGCCTCGCCTGCCTTAACCGTCCGGATTTCCGCCGTGTCCAGAATGTCGGCAAGGTCGGCGGGGGTCAGGCCGGCGCCGAACATCTGGAGCAGTTGCCGTTCGGTCGATATGCGGGTGATGGCGCGCTTGGCCGGCGGGTTGGAGGACATGAGCTTGAGCGCGGCCGTGCGCGACACCTCCACCATGATCGAATCCGCGCCCGCCCGCACCGTCGCGCCGCGGCGGCGGCCGGAGATCAGGCCGACCTCGCCGAAGATCGAACCCTGTTCGATGGGCACCTCGACGCCGGGGGCGACCTCCACCAGCGCCTGTCCCCGCGCTATCCCGAAAAGCGAGGAGCCGGGATCGAACTTCTCGAAGATCACATCGCCCCTGCGATAGGCGCGCACTTCGCTGTCCAGCATGAATTCGCGCATCTGGAGCGGTGAGAGCCCCTCCAGGATAGAGACGTTGGCGCGCAGGTGCTCCAGCCATTCCGCAACGCCCCTTTTCTCCGGCAATCCCGCGAATTTGGCGGCCAGGATGGGTTCGTCCGCCGGCTTCAGGTCGCGATTGCCGTTGATATATTCGACGACGTCATAGCCCTGGTTCATGCAATGCTTGATCAGCGGATAGCCCGCCAGCGCGCCGATCACGAAGATGCCGGGCGCGGTGCTTTCGAACACCGGCGACAATTTCGGGAAGGCCAGGCGGTCGCCGCTGGTGAATTCGATGCCGCAGCTTTCCACGAATGCGCGAGGCGGGGCGGACCCCATGCGGGCGATGATGCGGTCGCATTTCAGCTTCACCTCGCCATCGCGGCTGTCGAGCGTGACGAAACCCGGCTCCACCTTCGCCGTGGTGGTTTCGGTCATGATGGCCAGGCGGCCGGCTTCGGCGGCGGCCATCAGCGCCTTGACGTTCGCGGCCTTGGCGCTGGCGAACTCGGTCGATCGGTTGAGGATGGTGACGACATTGCCCTGGGCCTCGTCGGCGGCGAGGCCCAGGGCGTTTTCTATGCCCGCGTCGCCCGTGCCGACGACGAAGATATGCTCGTCATTATATTCGGCCGGGTCGTCCAGTTGATATTGGACATGGGGCAGGTCGGCGCCGGGCACGCGCATCAGATTGGGATTGCCCTGCGTGCCGATGGCCATGATCACCGCGTCGGCAATCACCTCCCGCCCGTCGCTCAGGGCCAGGCGATAGGGCGGCGCGAGGCGCTGGATTTCCTTCGTTTCGCTCGTGCCGTCGCGCTTGCGCTCGACGATCTTCTGGATGCTGCCGGGGATGGGATCGCCGGTGCCGGCTATCGCCTTCACCTCCGCATTATAGGCGACATTGACGCCCTGTTCCGCCGCCTGCGCATTCCAGCGGTCCAGGATCGATTCGCGCCTGCCCGCCTCGAAATCGCAGTCCGACCGCAGCACGAGCTGGCTGGGCGTCGCCATCACATGCTTGCCTTTCTGATATTTGAAGATGGTGTCGGACAGATGATCCGTCTTCTCGATCAGCAGGTGCGAAAGCCCCAGCGCAGCGGCGCGGGCGGCCGCACTCAGCCCCGCCGGCCCCGATCCGACGATCGCGATACGCACGCGGTCAGTCAATGATTGTCCCCCAATATGCCCCTGTGCTCCGGCTGTTACCGGATGCCTGTCCCGGGCGGCACTCTATCATTTCCGCAGCGTCACGCTAGAGAAGATCGCGGGGAACAGCCGGGGAGTGGAAGAATAATGGGTTGGAGCTGGAGGCGCGTGGTCCTGATGGGCGCGGTCGGCATAGCAGCCATATCGATCGGCTACAGGGTGTCGCAGGCGCCTGAGGAAACGAAAGCGGCCGCCCTGCCCTTGCCGCTGGCGAACCGGGGGATGCCCGATCCGGAAGCGGAGATCCGCGCGCTGCAGGACCGGGTCGGGGCCAATCCCAATGATGCGGAGGGCTGGCAGAGGCTGGGCTGGGCCTATTTCGAGAGCGGCCGCCATGCCGATGCGGTGCGCGCCTATCGCCATGCGACGAAGCTCGCGCCCGGCAACGCGACCTTCTGGTCGTCGCTGGGCGAAGCGGCGGTGATGGCGAGCGAGCACGATCCCATGCCGAAGGAGGCGGCCGACGCCTTCGATCGGGCAGTTACGATCGATCCCAAGGATCCGAGGGCCCGTTATTTCCAGGCGGTGCGCAAGGATCTGGCGAAGGATCATGAGGGCGCGATCCGCGACTGGCTCGCCTTGCTGGGCGACACGCCGCCGGGCGCGCCGTGGGAAGCCGACCTGCGCCGGACGATAGAGCAGGTGGGAAAGATCAACGGCATCGATGTCGCTGGGCGGCTGGCGGCGGTGAAGCCAAGCGCGCCGCATCCGCCCATGGGCGTCGGCATGTCCGTGGCGGCGGCGGCGATACCGGGCCCAAGCCGCGAGCAGATGCAGGCCGCGGCGCAGCTTCCCAAGGGGCAGCAGGATGCGATGGTCGAGGGGATGGTCGCCCGTCTGGAGGCCCGGCTCAAGGCCGATCCGGGCAATGTCGACGGCTGGATCATGCTGATGCGCAGCCGCATGACGCTGGGCGAGACAGGCAAGGCGGCGGCGGCCTATGCGCAGGCGCGGGCCGCCAATCCGGCGCAGGCCGGACGGATCAGGGACGAGGCGCGGATATTGGGCGTGCCGGGCGCCTGAACCCCGGCTCATCGCAGCAGGGGCGGCCGCCAGCCCTTCATATCCGCCTCGTCGCTGACCTTGTAGGGGATGCCCTTGCTGGTCAGGAACAGACGCTCCATCTCCGACCGGGTGAAGGGGCGCGACCCCAATCGTCCGAACACCGCGATCTGCCCGCCGGTCTCATCCACCGCCCGGTCGCGGTCCAGCCCCTTGGACAGCGCCAGTGCAGGCGAGGGCGTCCGCGCCCAGGCGATCAGTTCCGGCTTGGGCGCGGGGGAGAAGCCGTAGAAATTGGGCTGGCTCGCCGGGCTGGTGAGCTGGATCACCTTGAGGCCGTTGCGGCCGTCCGCGACATAGGCGAAGAGGGACGCATTGGTCGTGCCCACGATCACGTCCTCGACATCGGTCATCTGCCCGCCGAACGTTTCTTTCGCATAGGCGGCCGGCCGCAGCGGATTGGTGATGTCGATAATCGCCAGCCCGTCGGATTTGGCCGCGACATAGGCATAGGTGCGCGCCAGATAGATGCGGCGCGCATCGGCCAGAGGCACGGTCGCGGACGGCACCGCCACCGGATCGGTGAGCTTCGTCACGTCAAAGAGCTTCAATCCTTCCGCATCCGTCACCCACAGATAACGGAACTGGATTGCGCTCGCCCGCGCATCCTTCATCGGGCGGACGGCGGCGAGACGGGGGTGGAGCGGATCGCTGAGGTCCACCACCACCAGCCCGACATCCGCCGTGATATAGGCGATCGGCCCCGCCAACTGGATATGCCGCGCGCCGTTCAGCACGCCATTGGGGTTCCAGGTCACGGCTCGCTTCAGGAAATTGTTGCGGAACTCGCCGTCGGCCATGGTCTCGATATTGACCATGATCAGCCCCTCGACGCTGTCCGTCACCGCCGCATAGCTGTAGATCGGCAGGAACGCCTGCTCCTGATTGATCTCGCGCAACTCCTTGGTGTTGCGCAGCGGATTGATCGGCTGGTTGGTCGGCAGCGCCATGCAGGTCGCGTTCTTCGTGCGAATACCCGCATCATGGCCAAGCTTCGAGAAAGGCCCGCTCACGATCGGCTCGGAAAAGCCCTTGTTGGCGATGGACGCCACGTCATAGACGCGGAAACCGCCCTTTCCTTCGGCCACATACATATATTCGCCGCGCAGTTGCAGGCATCCGACGCGCCCCGCCGTGCCCTTCACGACATTGCGGAATTCCTCCACGGCCTGGGTCTCGCCCGAAGCCTTCCCGTCAAAATATTTGCCGCGCACCCAATCCTTGAGTTCCCGCTTGTTCTGCTCGACATGCAGCTTCCAATAGTCGGGATAGGCATATTTCTGGAGATAGCTGCCGATCACCGCCTGGGGCTCGTCCCATTCGGTGACGCGGATCGCCTCAAACCCGCCCTCCAGGCCCGTCCAGGCATTCAGCCCCACGAAGTTCACGAAATTGGTGCCGAGCAGCAGCAGTTGCGACATGATCGCATTATTGTCGTCCTTCGCCGACAAATGGCAGTCGGAGCAAGTCTTCGTCTCGGTCCGCCGCACCGTATGCGGGAAATGCGGCGCGAAGGCTTGCGAGGAAAAGCCGATGCCGGACACAGGCGGCTGCTGAATATAGATGCGCTCGCGATTGATGTTGGTGGACGACAGGACCAGCGCCGAAGTCGACCGCACCGGCGCGGTTTCATTGCCCTTGGTCGTCATATGCTTGCCAAGCTGGAACATCTCGTCCCGCGCCACCTGCGGATTGTATGTCGCGAAGTTGCGCGTCTCCTCCCCGTCATAATGGTGGAGCGACGTCTTCCAGTTCGCCTCGATGGGCAGATGGCAACCGCCGCAACTGGTCGTCCAGCTCAGGTGGCAGGTGAAGCAGGCCATAGTGTCGTCGCCATGCGCCCGGTCCGCCTTCGCCACGCCGGGACCGAAGGCGAAGCTGCCATCCTCCGCGCCCGACCGGCTCATCAGCTTGGCCCGCGCCGCCTTGGCGTTGAAATGCGGGTTGGCCGGATCGACGCTATCCTTCACCAGCGACACTTCCCATTCCAGCTTGGGATCGACGATGGACCGCTGGATCAGCCGCTGCCGTCCGCTGGCGTCATAATACCATTCGAAGCGCCGCTTGCCGTCCGGATTGCGCAGCAGGGCGAGGTTCGTGCCCTTGGGCGGCGCTGCGGGGCCGGATGTCAGCAGCGTCGGATAGGCGTCCGCCGTGCCATGGCAGTCCTTGCACCCGATCTCGATGGCGTTCGCCACTTCGCCATAGATGAAGCCGTTGCCATGGCTGTCCTGCGCGAAATGGCAGTCCGCGCATTGCAGCCCCTTTTCGGCATGAATGTCCATCAGATGCACGGACTTGCCTGGATTGGTGCCGACGGGAACGAACTTCCCCTCCCCCTTCCTGCGCCATTTTTCCGGATCGTCGGGCGACACGATCTTGCCGTCCGCGTCGAGCAGATTGCCCTCCCGGTCGCGCTTGAACACGCCCCGGAAATTCCAGCCATGGCCGTGATAGTCCGCGAACTGCGTATCCTTCGCCTTGTCGTTCAGGTCGTAGACGTTGCGCAGAAATTCCAGGTCCGCCCATTTGCCGCGTGGGGAAGCCCCTTCCGGATTGCGCTCCAGCGTCTCATGCACTTGCGCGGCGGTCGGATATTTCTGCTTCTCCGGCCACATCAGCGGCGCGTCGGACTCATAGTCCCACATCGTATAGCCCAGATAGCTGTTCAGGAAGATATTGGGCTGGTGCATGTGGCAGTTCATGCACTGGGCAGTCGGGATGGCGCGGGTGAAGGCGTGGCGGATCGGATGGCCGCTTTCCTTGACGGCGCCGACAGGGTGTTCGGGGCTGGCCGGATGATCCGGCTTGACGGTCTCGCCATGCGGGCCTTTCAACCCGCCATGGCTCGTCTTGGCCGCGATGGTGGGATCGACCGTGGCGGTCTGCCCGTCCCGGCCATATTGGGCGTAGATCAGGCTGTGGCGCGGCTCGCGGTCGTTGGCGTAGACGACATGGCAGCCCGAACAGCCCGAATGGCGATAATCGCCCGGCTGGTCGTTCGTCCCCATGAACCACATATAGGGATCGTTGAGGCGGGTCTTGTGGATGTTGAGCGCCGGGATCGCGACGCGCAGACCCGTTCCAGGGCCGCGATTGGACTGCTTGAGGTCGGGCCGCCCCGGCTCCTCCAGCCGCTGGATCGATCCGGTGGGATTGGGCAGGCCGATTTCGGGAAATTGCGTGCCGATATTGCGCCCGCCCCGCTCGAACACGCGGAAGACGTCGCCGGGCGGGATCACCTGCCATGTCGGCAATGGATAAAGTTCCGCCAGCGCCCCCCGCGCCTTCTGGTCGGCGGTCAGCGTGCCGGGCGGGCTGCCGGGCGAGACGATCTTCGCGGGCTTCCCGTCCCTGGTATAGGCCTCGCCGAAGATGTAGTTCTTGAACGGCACGATCCCATTATTATAGGCCGCCCCGCCCCACAGCATCGCGCCCGACGCCATCAGCGAACGCTCCGCGGCCTCGATGACCTGCATATGGCATGACCCGCAGGCGTCCCGCGCCACCCGATAGTCGCTGGGGTTGACGAAGCGCACAAACTCCGGCGCCTCCCGGTTCAGCAACGTGTAAGTCCGCTGCGGATTGGCGGAGGAGGGATAGTGCCAGCTTTTGGGATAGCGCGGCAGCACATGCGCCCTCTCCCGCGCCGCGACATAGGCGGGGTCTTCGAAGCCCAATGCGGGATCGCCCCGCACCGCCGCATTGCCGCCATGACAGTCGGTGCAGCCCAGCATCACCGCCGGGGTCGCGTGCATGGACGGCTCGTCGGTCTTGCTGTGGCAGCTATAGCAGCCGTCCGATTTCGCCGCGACCTGTTCGGCGGTCTGGCTCATCGGCGCTGGCGGCGCGGGGGCATAGTGGCGCTCGACCGGCTTTTCCGCGTCGGAAGCGTGGAGAATGGCCCCGGGAAGCAGCAACGCCGCGAGCACCGCCATCACCGTCATTCCCGCGAAGGCGGGAATCCATCTCTCACCCCGTCGTCTGGACCCAGCGCCGGAGATGGATTCCCGCCTTCGCGGGAATGACAGAGGGGAAAAAGGCCAACGCATCAGTAACTCAAGATCAAATTGGCAAGCACCGAATAATAGTTCCGGTTACGCTCACTATTGGTGAAGAGGTCTCGAAATCCCGCCCCCGGCAGCAAAGTCGCCCCCGACAGGCGGAAGACGATATTCTGCGTCGCATGCGGCCGCCAGATCGCCGCAGTCGACAAATCCCAGCCGATGGCCTTGGGAATGCTGCCCTCATTGCGCAGCGCCTGAAGCGTGGCCGTATTCTGAAACCAGAGATGATTGGCGTTGGCCGAAACCCGCAGTTCCGGCATCAAATCGAAATCCGCCCCCGCCCCCAGCAGCATCGTGCCCGGATTGTTGAAGTTCGACTGCCCCTGCTCCTTCGACGACCGCAGCGAGTTCAGGATGCCGTTGCGCCCATTGATCGCGATCACGCGCCCGCCGCCCGCAAAGGGAATGGATTGCCTGATCCAATAGCTGGTGTCGGCGCCGGCAAAGACCGGGTTCTCGAAGATCGCATCGAAGCCGTTTTCGCGATTGTCATAAGGGTCGCCGTCGCCGCTGGCGTAGAGGCCAGAGAGGCGGAACCGCATCCAGTCCTTGTCGACGCTCGCCTCGGCCGCGGCGAAGAAGGCCCTGATCTGTGCGGGCCGCGAGGTGAAGAAACTGTCCCGATCCTCCCCCAACGCGCCGTAGATCGACCCCGTCAGGTTCAGCCGCCCTATCCGCCCGTCGGCATTATAGCCGAGATAGACCACATCATATTCCCGTCCGCGCAGGTCGCCGAGCAGCGCCGGACGCACCGGAAAGCCGTTATCGTCGATCTCGATGTCCCGCTTCTCGCGGTTCATGTTGAAGACGGCGGTGATCTGGCTGGTGAGGCCGGGGAGCAGAAAGTCCTGACGATAGAGATTGGCGAGGAATATCCAGTCCCGGCGCGGCGACTGCACGACGGAATTCAGCCCGCTATTCGTATCCTTCTCCAGCCGCCAGAAGGCCGCCAGATTGAACTGGAACCGATTATTGTCGCGATTGCCGAACAGCCGGATTCCCAACTGCTGGTCATTGAACAGGAAGCCGCGAAAATCCGACTGGAACGGCTGAATACCCACGCGCACCGACCGGAAATCATAACGATCCGACGTATTGGCCAGATGATAATCGACAAAGGCTTCCTGCACCCCCAGAAAATGGTCGGTGCGATGCGACGGCCTGGAAGGCTGCACGAACAGCACGCGCCGTTCGGGCACGTTCACATGATTGACGTTGAGCGCCAGCGTCAGCCGATATTCGATCTCCGGCGGCTTGAAGGCGGTCGCCCCCTTGATCAGCGCCACGCCGCCGATGAAGGTCTGGCTGAACACGACGCTGGCGTCCTTGCCGAACACGTCCAGACTGCCGGGCCGCTCGGTCGTCTGCACGCCGACCGGGATCGGAAAGGTGCGCGGCTCCAGCACGGTGTCGCTCACCGCATTGGCGACGAAGAACCAGTCGTCGCCCCTGATCGGCAGCCACTTCGCCTTTTCCCGGTCGATGGGCCGGTCGCCCTTCAGCGTGTTCTGGTGATAGGGATCGAACCAGCGCTCCTTCACCACGCCCAGACTCTCGATCAACCGCCAGCGGTCGGGGATCGGCACCTGATCGGTCGGAAAAGCCTCCGGCGGCGGCGCCCGCACCGCGCCCTTGTTGTCCTGCGTCACCGCGTCGGGCAGCGGCGCTTCATAGCCCGGACGACGGCGCCCTTCGATGGACTGCCCGTCCGCGTCCAATATCTCCCGCCAGTTTTCCGGCGGCGGCGGCGGCACCGGCTCGCCGGGCTGAGCCAGCGCGAACAAGGGCAGAAGCGCGGTCAGCCCCATCCCCTACAGCCCCGCGCAGACATTTTGCGACCCGCTGTCGAGGAACGGCGCAAAGGGGCAGTTCACATAACGCAGCCGCACATTCGCATTGCCCAGGTCCACCACGATCTGATCCGAGCGGATCGCGGCGGGCGCATTGCCGAACCCGCCCACGCGCGCCCCGGCATTGTGGAGGCCAAGGAAGCCGATCATATCGTCCTGATCGATGCCGTCGCCCGACACGCCAATGGCGCCGACCAGCACATTGCCGCGATAGATGGGCACGGAACCGGGAAAGATCTGAATGCCGTTCTGCACCCGGTTCCGGTTGGAAACGGTCGGCACGGCCGAGCAACGCTGCGACGTATCGGTCGCGCTAGCGCCCGTCACATAGGCGAGATGCGCGGCAAGATCGCCCACCACCAACGCCGATTGCAGCCCGGTGGAAAAGGGATTGAACTGCGCGATGGGCCGGGAAAATGGCCCATTGGGCCGCCCCACCTCGCCATCGGGGAAATAGGGCCGGGACAGATTGCCGTTGGCGCGGTCGGTAAAGGCATATCGGCCGGTCAGCGCGGCGGGATCGTTGAGGAAAGTCCGCGCCTTCCCCACGAAAGCCGCCACATCGGCGCTGCTGCTGGCCAGCAGGTCCGACGCCGCATGGGAATTGGAGAAAAAGGCTGCTGTCCGCGCCTTCTGCAAACTCACATCGGTGCCGAAGATCGGCGCATCGGGCGAGCGGACGATGCCCAGCGCCTGCCCCCGCGTATCGACCAGGCTGATCGTCACCTGCGCCCGGCTGTCGAGCGGCTGGCGGATCTGCGCCCGCGCCCGGCCCATGACGGTGAAGGCTTCTTCGAGGATCGCGGTCGCCTCCGCCGCTGTCAGCGGCTGCGCCACATCGCCCGCGTCGGTCCCGGCGCGGATCGGAAAGCGGTCATTGCCCGACCCGTCGCTCAGGACGAAGGCATCCGCCTTGGAAAATTCGGCGGTTCGCGCCCGCCGCACGCCCGACGCCTCGGTGCCGTAGGCGACCCCCGCCAGGATCGTCGGCGCGGGATCGCCATAATAGCCGCGCACCGCCACCAGCGATCCGGCGCTGCCGTTGATCGCGGCAAAGCTCACCGCCCCCGACGCCATCAGCCCGGAATAGGCCGCATCGGCATAGCGCAGCGACGTGCCGTCCACCGTGATGCGGTTGGCGCGGACCCCCTCCGGCGCTTCGAACCCCAAAGTCCCGGCGAGCGCGATATATTCCTCAGGATCATTATCGTCGTCGAGGATATTGGTGTCGGACCCATAGACCCCGTCCGCCATCACCCCGACGCCGCCGACCACCACGCCATTCTTGTAGAGCGGAAACCCGCCCGGATCGGCCGCCAGCCCCAGGGGCGAACGCTTCGGCCCGATCATCGCTGCCGCGCCAGAAGAAAGGAAGCGCGCCGACAGGTCCGAACAGGGCAATTGGCTGAACTGCACCCCGAACAGCGGCCCGCTTTCCAGCCCGACCGTGGTCGGCGCGGGCGGGAAATGCTGCTGCACGATCATGCTCGCCGTGCGGGTGGAAAAGGCGTTGCCGCCGCTCGACAGATAGGCGCCGGTGATCGCCTTGGCGATGGCGCCCGCCTCGGCAGGGACGGTCAGATTCTGCGCGTCGATATTGTCGCCATTGGGCGCGGCGCTGGTGGTCGCGCTCGCCCGCGCTCCAGTCATGCGGAACACCGCCAGCACATTGCCCACCCGGTCGGTCACGGCGATGACGGCGGGCAGATTCCGTGCGCGAGCCTCCGCCACGGCATGGGCGACGACCGTCTCCACATCCGCCACCGTCAACGCCTCCTGCGCGGGCGCGGTATAAAGGCTGGTCGGCGTAGGCGTCGTCGGGCCGGGCGTCGGCGTGCTGCCACCCCCTCCTCCACCGCCACCGCCGCAGGAGGACAGGATCAGCGCCGCAATCGCCGCCAGCGCACTCAGCCGATGATGCCGCCCCCTCATTGCAGCGCCCCGATGCTGCGCGCCGCGCTGCCCAGGGCGGAGCGGAATTCGGCGGGGCGATAGGCGTTCGGCTCCTTCACCGCCGCATAGGCGCGATTGACCTCCGCCCTGATGCCCGCCGCCGCGCCCACGGTCACGCGGCCCGACTTGACCATGCCGTTCAGCAGCGTGTCCACCGCCATCACCGCCTGCACCGATCCCTCATAGTCGGTGAAGCGCGCCGATATGGCGCTGCCCGCAATCTCGCGCACGATGGCGAAGGCCATATCGCCCTGCATCCCGCCGCCCGGCCCGCCCGCCGCAAAGGCGTCTGCCAAGGCGCGCGCACTGCCCGCCAGCCTGCCCGCCGCCGCGACCGCCGCCGTCCGGTCCCGCGCAATCGCCGCATGGAAAGCCCGGCTGTCGGCATCGAACCGGACTGCCAATCCCGGCGCGGCAACCCGCGCTGCCGCCGAAAGCATGATCATATTCTCGTCATTGAAGGGCGGCATGCCCGCCGGGATCGGCCGCCCCGGATTGGCTTCCCACGTCTTGCTGCGTTCCGCCTGATCGTAGATGCGGCGATGGCAGCTTTGGCAGTCGAAGAAGTAGAATTCGGGGAAAGCCCCTTCCGTCCCCTTCGCCCCGGCATAGAGGGTCAGCGCCCGCTCCACCGCCATCGCCTGCCCCACGGCCCACAGCTTCAGACTGTCCGTCCGCCCCTTGCGCTGCGCATAGTCGGCATCCTCGTCATGATGCGCCTGCATCGAGGAAAAAAGGTCCAGTTCGAAGGAAATGCGCGGATGCCCCGCCGCCATGATCCGATGGTCGACAAACTGCCCCTCGCGCCCGCTGCCGAAATGGCAGTCGAGACAGACCGAGGCCCGCGCCTGCGGCCGGTCCAGCGGCGTCATCCCCGCCGCGACATTGGCGGCATGGCTGCCCCCCACGGCATAATGCGAAGCGATCCAGCCGCTCGCCGCGCCATGGCAGGCTTCGCAGCCCACGCCGTCCTGCGTCAGGAAACGCGCCCCACGCGCCCCCGCCGGAGTGGAATGGCATCCCAGGCAGGCAGGCGCGGAAGCCGCATCGCCCAGCCCCAAAGTCGCCGCGATCTGCTGCCCCCGCTTGCCGTTCAGCACGGCAAAGGCCCGGCTATGCGCGCCGCCCGGCGTCGAAGGCTCCTGCCAGCGCATCAGTTCGTCCTGGCGGACGACCTTGCCGTCGCCCTCCATCCGGCCATGACAGGTGGACCCCGCGCAGGAGGCGACGCCCACATAGGTCCGCGCCGCGGGAGCCGCATCCGATCTTCCGCCGGGCAAGCACAGCAACAGCACCCCCAGCAGCATGGCCAACAACGCCATCCCGCCAACGGACCTGCCAATCGCCCTGCCCTTACCGCCCCCCATTCATCACGCCCCCGTGCCGGCTGATTCGAACGCTTTCCCCTGCGTCCGCCGCGCTTTTCTCTCTACGGGTTCAACCCGTTGTTTCAATCCCGTTTTGGCCGCGACCATCTATTGGGGCGCATCGCAGGCCAGTTCGTCCGGCCCGCCGCAGGAGCGTTCCCACAGATCCTCATTGCCTGCGCCCGTCACCGGCTCGTCGATCAGCGGCGGATAGCCCTGCGCCACGATGTCGCGCAATTCGATGAGGGACAATGTGAAGATGCGGCTGACCGACACCGAAGGGTCAAGCACGCCGTTCCACGTGTCCCGGCTGTCGAAGCCGGCGCTGGTGCAGGCGGCCGGATTGCCGATCAGGCAGCCATTGACCTTCGATCCCAGGGCATAGGCGCCGTTGACGGCGACCAGCGGGATCGTCTCCAGTCCCTGCGCGAAGCCGCCCGTCGGCAGCGCCAGTTGCCCGTTGATCGCGATCTGCAAAGCCGTGCCCTGGGACGCGATCGACAGTTCGTTGGCCGTGAAGCCGCGCCGGTCAAGGATCGCGCTGGACAGGCCGCTATTCTGGATGAAGAAGCCTTGGCTCGCGTTCACCCTGATGGTTCCGGCGCGCAATATGCCCGCATCGTCCACCCATCCGTCATTCTGCGCCAGGCGCAATTCCCTGGCGATCAGCGAGTTCGCCGAGGCGATGTCCGCCATGGCCGATGGCGACGCGGCGATGATGCTGGGGCTGTCCAGCGTGAGAACCCCGCCCAGTCCGCCATTGCCGTCGCTGATGTCGATCAGACCGGCGCCTGCCACGATCTCCAGCGCCCGGCCCGCCGACAGGGTCAGTCCGCCTTGCCCCGACCGCCCGGTCAGCCGCACCGCCCCCTGGACGCGCAGATGCCCGCCGGTGCCGATCGCCAGTACGCCGCCGCTCGCCAGATTGGCCGCGCCCAGGGTCAGATCCTGAACGATGAGATCCGGCGATCCCGCGATGCCCCGCGCCTGCGCATTGATGGCGATTTCCGCCGCCGCGACCCGCGCAAGTTCGGCCATGGAGAGGCTGTAGGCTCCCGCGACATCGCCGCCGCCGATATAAGCGGGCTGTTGCAGGTTCACGGCGTTGAAGACCACGCGGCTCGTTCCGCCCAGGCTGCCCACCTGCGCCGCGCCGCCGATGACGATGTCGCTCGCGCCGATGGTAATGATCCCGCCGCTGGCCGATCCCGACAGGCTGAGCGGTCCTCCGGCGTTCAGGGTCAGCGGTCCGGTCGAGGCGATGGCCTGCGCGACGTTCATCGCACCGCTCGAACCCAGGTTGACGAGCGCGCCGGCGGCAGTGATCGCGCCCGCCGACGCAATATCGGTCACGACCAGATTGCCCGCGCCTGCGTCCAGCATGCTCGCGCCGCCGGATGTCAGGCCGAAGGCATCGATTCCCTGCCCCGACAGCGTCAGGTCGCCACCCGCGACCGCCGCGCTGCCATTGGCGAGATCGATATGGCCGCCTGCCAGGATCGTCAGATCGCCGGCCGCCCGCATCGCGCCCGCGGAGAGCATGCTGACATTGCCTGGCGCCGTGAACAGGATGCTGTCCGCGAACAGGCTGTCGCTGCCCTGCGGCCGCCCGTCATGGCTGAGGTCGATATGCGTGCCCGACTGGCCCGTCAGCGCGCCGGCAGCCGCCATGCCGCCTGCCCCCGCGAAGGCGAAGGAAAGCGGCCCATCGCTCGTGAAATCGGCATCGCCGCCGATCCGCACGGCGTTGGCCGCGCTAATGGAAATGCCGGAAAGGCCGGCGATCGGAGCGCCCAGGCTGGAAAGCGCGACTGATCCGTCGACGATGAGCCCGCCATTGGCTGCCGTGCTGCTGTCGGTGAAGCGGACGAGGCCGCCGGCGTCGCCGCTCGCGCTCATGAACAGCGCGCCGATCCGCCGCTGCGCGCCTGGAGACAGCACGCCGCCGTCGCCATTGGCGAAGCTGGCGGTGCCGCCGCTGCCCAGGCCGGTTGCGCCTGCGGCGGAAGCGCCGCCCGGCCCGGAGCCGCCCATGCCGCCAAGGCCCCCTCGCCCGTCCGCGACCAGGGAAAGGCCGCCCAGCGCATAGTCGCCATTGCCGGCCTGGAACGCCGCGATGCCGCCCGCCCCATTCCCGCCGCTGCCGCCCAGGCCGCCGGTGAGGCCCGCATTGCCGCCAGCGCTGCCGTCTGCTCCGTTCCCGCCTTGGCCGACCGCCGTGATGCTGTAAGCCGGCATCTGGGGCAAAGCGCTGCCCAGCGCCATGCGCGCATCCGCAATCCGCAAGGTGGCCGACCCGGCGAGGGCATTGCCGCCCGCGCCGCCATTGCCGCCCACCGGCCCCGCGGTGCCGATGGCTCCATTGCCGCCCGTGGCGTTGCCGCTGATGCGCAGCGCCAGGCCAGTCACCGCCGCCGCGCCAGAGCGAAGATCGAGCAACGCCGCGCCGCCGGTCGCATCGCCGCCATCCGCCCCGGCAAGGCCTGCGCCGCTGCGCACGCCGCTCTGGCCGCCCGACCCGCCGATCGCTTCGGCCAGCACGCCGATGTCGCCGGCATCCAGCAGGGTGGACGATCCGGTCAGGCCGAATGTCGCGCCGCCCCCAAAGGCATCGCCGCCGCGCCCGCCGCTGCCGTCATGGCCCGTGCCGCCCGTGCCGCCCAGGCCCCTGGCGGTGACGCGCAGCGCGCCGTTCACCGTCGTCGCGCCGAACGACAGGTCAAGCAGCGCAGCCCCGCCCGTTCCCGCGCCGCCCGCGCCCCCGGTTCCGCCGCTGCCGCCCGTGCCGCCGATCCCGTCGGCGCTGACGGTCAGGCTCGCGAAAAGGGGATCGACATCGATCAGCATGGTGGCGCTGCCGCCGGTCCCCCGCCCGCCTGCCCCGCCGGGGGTGCTGCCCGTGAAGAAAATCGGATTATTATTGTTGTCGAAGCTCAGGAAGCCGCTGTCCCCGGCCAGGCCGCCCCGCCCGTCGGCCTTGACCGTGACCGCGCCGATCGCATGGCCTTCGCTGAGATAGGAGAAGGACGCCGCGCCGCCCAGGCCGTCGCCGGCTGCCCCTGCAGCGCCGTCGCTGCCGTTATTGCCGCCGGCGCCGCCCACGCCCTCCGCCAGGATCTGTAGCGATGGCGCGGTCAATGCGCCGCCCGCCAGCGTCACGTCGGCGCCGCCGCCCGTGCCGCTGCCGCCCATGCCGGCGCGGTAATTGCCGGGGCCGTCGGACTCCGCCACGGCGCCGGAGCCGCCCGTGCCCGATGCCCGGACGATGGCCGAGCCGGTGATCGCGACCTGCCCGCTGCTTCCGGCGGTCATCAGCAATCCCGCTGCGCCGCCCGTTCCGTTGCCGCCATCGGCCCCGTCGGCCTGAAAGACAGGATAGCCCGCACCCCCGACGCCGCTCGCGTCGATGGCGAGCGTCGTCAGGTCCAGCGTCCCGCCGCGCGATTCGAGCAGCGAGTCGCCGCCGAAACCGGCCCCGGCGATCGCGGCTGCAGATTGCGGACTGCTCGCCCCTTCCGCCTCGCCCCCCACGCCCTGCGCGCTGAGCGCCAATGCGCCCAAGGTGGCCGTTCCGCCGGAGATCAGGAAGCCCGCCGATCCGCCCTGCCCATTGCCGGCGCGGAACGATGTCGTGCCGCCCCCTTCGCAATCCGGGCAGTTTTCACCGGCGGCGCCCCCAAATCCATCCGCGCCTGCATCCACCAGATCGGCGGTCAGGCTGCCGCCGGACAGGATGATATTGGCCGATCCGCCCGTCCCGTTGCCGGCATCGCCGCCGTTGAAGCTCATGCCCTCGCTGGAAGGCGCGGAGGCGCCCTCCGCCGAAAGAAGCAGATTGCCGAAGCGGAGATCGCCGCTTCCTGCGGCGCCGAGGCGGCCTTCCACCGTGACGCTGCCGCCCAGCCCGTCGCCGCCGCGCCCTGCGGCATCGTCATATGCCGTGCCGCCGCCTATGCCGTGCGCGTGCAGCGAAAGCTCGCCGAGCGCCGAGAAATCGGCATCGCTGGCATAGAGCAGGACCGATCCGCCCGTCCCGTTCGAACCGTTGGCGCCCGCTCCGCCGCCGCCATCGGCATGGATGCTGCACGAACCCGTGCAATCGCCGAGCGAAAAGCTGCCGCGCCGCCCGCCCGACGCGCTGGCGAACAGCGTCACGCTGCCGCCGGTCCCTGTCCCGGCGACGCCCGGCGCATCGCCGGCAAAGCCGCTGGCGCTGATATGGAGTTCCGCCGCGCTGAAGCTGCCGCCCGCCGCGCCGATGCCGATGGCGCCGCCCAGGGCGTCGGCCGTTCCGGGCGTCAGGAAGCTCGATCCCGGATAGGCGGCGAAACCATATGCATCGGCGGTGGCGAACAGATCCTCCGCGATCGCGAAGCTGCCGCCGTCATGCGCGGCGATGTTGATCCGCCCGGCCCGCAGCGCGCCGCCCGACGCGCCGCCGCCAAAGGCGCGCGCGTCGGCATAGAGCGAAACGGATGTCAGGATATTGAGGCTGCCCGTGCCCCCGACGTCGATGTCGATGCCGGTGGCGCCGGGGATGGCCGCGCCATAGCTGCCGCCCTCCGTCGCATGGCCCGGCGCGGTGCTGGTGTCGGCGAAGAAGCTCGCCCATTCATGCGCGCCGCCGGATATGGCGACGCGGATGTCGCCGCCGGTCGCATCGCCTGCCGCGCCGGTGCTGGCGATGCCGCCGGTCGCCTGCGCCGTGGCGCTCACGGCGCCGAGATCGAGGCCGCCCGCTATGACGGCGCCGGCCGCGCCGTTGAGCGCGATAGTGCCGCCAATGGCGTCGCCGCCATCGACCGGCGGCGCCGAAACCTGGAAGGCCGTGCCCGCCGACGCATCGAGCGTCGTGCTGCCGAAGCTGAGGCTCCCCGCCTCGGTGCCGGAAGGGCCGGCGGCGGTCAGCGCCGACAGGGTGATCGCCCCGCCCGCGGCATCGCCGGACCTGTCGCTGCCATAGCCGGCATAGCCCACGGCATTGGCGACCAGGCTGGCCGCGGCGATCGATCCGCCGGTGGCGATCAGGTTGATCGTGCCGCCGCTGGCATCCCCGCCGACCAGGGGAGTCGCGCTGACGCCCGCCTCGCCATCCCCGCTGGCGTTCAGCCTCAGATTGCCGGTGACGTCTATCTGTCCGTTGGTCAGGGCCGCGCCGCTGCCGCCGAAGGCCAGCAGGTCGATGCGACCGCCCGCAGCGCCGCTTCCGGCGGTCAGGATCATGTCCTTGTCGGCGGCGATCGCGGCCGACTGGTCGGCCCTCAGGGTGATGCCGCGCTCTGCGGACAGCGCGACATTGCCCAGGAAATGCGCGGTCGCGGTTGGGCGGATGACGATGTCGCCGGTCGCAGTTCCGGTCAGGTCGTTCTGCCAGTCGCCCGATCCGATGCTGAATCCCGCCTCCGCCGTCGTCGTGGCGTTGCGCGTCGCGACCAGGTTCCCGCCGGTGTCGTGGGCGATGTCGGAACCCGCCGAGAGCACAATGGCGCTGCCGTCCGGCGTGACCGCCGTCGCGGGCGTGTAGCCGACATTGCCCGACAGCAGCATGGTGAGCGCGTTGTTCTTCGGCACCGCGACCATGAACACGCGCTGCATGTCGTTGCCGTCGACCGATTCAGGGCCTGTCGTCGTGCCGCTGTGCACCACGCCGCCGGCGTCCGTGGTGCCGGCGGTGATCGCTATGTCGAACAGCCCGTTATTGATCCTGATGTCGGCCGCTTCGGCACCCACATAGGCGGTCGATCCGTTGACGGTGACGGTGCCGCCCTGCACCACGCGGGGCGCGACCAGCGCGACATAGCTGCCGGACGAAAGCGCGTTGATCTGCGCTCCCGCAAGCAGCTCGACGGACGATGTGCTGCCCGCCGGTCCCGCGAAACGGATGTTGTTCCTGTCAAGGCCGTTGCTGATGTCGATCGCGTTGGTGGTCAGCACCAGCGATCCGACGTTGAAGACGCTGTTCGCGCCCG
The DNA here is from genome assembly GCF_000264945.2 of Sphingobium indicum B90A. Taxonomy (NCBI): domain Bacteria; kingdom Pseudomonadati; phylum Pseudomonadota; class Alphaproteobacteria; order Sphingomonadales; family Sphingobiaceae; genus Sphingobium; species Sphingobium indicum. The sequence continues at coordinate 2,496,031 of NZ_CP013070.1, read as the reverse complement.
CGATGATGCCACCGGGCGAATAGAACCACACCGCCCCCCCGGTGATGGGCGGGTTGCCGCCGATCCGGCTCTGCACCGTGCCGTTGAACGCGATCACCCGCGATACCGGCAGTCCGTTGCCGTCCAGCGGCAGGATGCGGTTCAGCACCGTGAAGTCGCTGAACGAGCTGAACGTGACCGTGCTGCCCTGGGGCAGGAAGTCGATCGTGCCGGCGCTGGCCGGGCCGCGATCGTCGGGCGTCCAGTCGATCACCGCCTGGGCCGAGTTCAGCGAGACCGTGTCCGTGTTCGGCAATGCGCCCTGCGAGATGAAGACATCGGGACTTGTCGAATAGCTGCCCTGAAACGCCTTCTGGCCGATTGCGGCACCGGCCCCCAGCCCGACCGCGAGCGCCACCGCGCTTGTGCGGCCCAGCAGGGTCCAGAGCGAGAATGCGCCATGTTTCCTGGTCATCAACGCCTCCACGGCAGGATTTGCGTGGTCAGGGAAAGGAGCAGCCGCGTGCCGCCCCTTTCGGTCTGGAAACCGGCCTTGCGCAGCGGCGTCGCAAGGGTCAGGTCGAGCCGGGCATGATTGTCCCAGGTCGCGCGCAGGCCGCCGCCCGCCGAATAGAGTTTCTGCGGGTCGAGCCCGACGAAATTGGCGCTGCGATGCCACATCCAGGCCGCGTCGAAGAAGACGAAGGGCTGGAGGGCGACGGCGCCCGGTTCCCGCGGCGCGATCCGCCCGTAACGCAGCTCCGCCGCGACGCCCACGCCGCTGTCGCCGGTGATGACGCCGGGATCGTAGCCGCGCCCCGTGGTATAGTTGCCCGCGCTCATCTGCTCATAGGAAAGCAGCACGTCCGGGCTGTATTGCGCCCTTGGGGACAGGGCGAAGGCGACATTCGGCGTCGGCCGATATTCCGCCTGCGCACTGGCCCGCAGCACGAAGGCGGACGGATCGCCATCCAGCTGGCTGATCGGCGTGCGGGGAGAGGCGCAGTTGACGAAAGCCGCTCCGCAGGCGTCGCTCGCGCCCAGCCCATCGATGCCCTGACGCATTTCCAGCATGCCGCCCAGCCGCCATTTCGGCTCCATCCCCGAATAGCCGATGGTGCTGACGATGCTGTCCGGATCGAGCAGTTCGCCCTCCAGCCGCAGGAACAGCACGCGCAGCCGGTCGCGCGACAACGGCACTTTGGGCGTGGCGGCGCCGAAGCGCAGATCCTGGTTGACGATGTCCAGCCCGCCCGTCGCCAGCAGCGTATGCACCTGCCGCCGCGCCAGCGGATAGGCGAGCGCCGCCGTCGCGATCATCGTTTCGGACGACAGCGGCAAGCCGCCTATCCCCGGCTTGCTCCAGGCATAGGTGAGGTCGCCCGACAGGCGCAGCCCGTCGTTGCCCAGCGCCATGCCGTGCCCGACCTGGAGCACGGTCTGCTCGCTCGGCTGGACGGTGTTGAAGATGCTGAACAGCGTGCTGTCGCCCATCCCGGTCATGTCGTTGAACCGCACCCGCGCCAGCCCGCCGAAGCGGCCGACGGCGTTGCTGCCGTAATTCTGGACGTTGATGTCCAGCTCGACGCGCTGGCGCACCACCTGCACCTCGCCCACCACTTCGCCCGGCGCCGTCCCCGCCGGGCGCAGCGCCAGCCGCACGTCATAGCCCGGCAGGTCGCGGGCCAGCAGCAGGTGCCGTTCCGCGTCCCGCACGTTGAAGACCGGCTGGCCCTTCAGCGCCTCCATATGCCCGGCGATCAGCCTTTCGCCATTGCCCGCGTCGCCGCGCACCTCTATCGCCACCAGCCGCGCCATGAAGATGTCGAAACGGACGGTGCCGCCCTTTTCGATGCGCTGGGGCGGAACCTGCACGGCCGCCAGATAGCCCATCTGCCGCAGCATGGTCGCGGCCCGGTCGCGCACTTCGCACAGGGTGGCCTCTGTACATTATTCGGACACAGATTCACGGTAGCGGCTTGATGAGCAGCGGCATGAGGCCATCGGCATCGAGGTCGAGGCTCTCGGACCAGATATAATCGCCGGTGAGATTGATGCGGTCCCATCCCAGCGGCGACAATCGGGACAGCATGGCGGGATCGACAGGTGTGCCGCGGTGCCGCAGTTCATCGACGGCACGACCGAGATAGCGGCAGTTGAAAAGAATGATGGCGGCCGTGACGAGGTTGAGCGCTGCCGCGCGGGTCTGCTGGTTCTCCAGGCCACGGTCGCGAAACCGCCCGAGCCGATGGAAGGCGACAGCGCGGGCCAGGCTGTTGCGTGCCTCGCCCTTGTTGAGTTCGGCGGTGACCGTCCGGCGCAGATCGGTGTCGTCGAACCAGCGCAGCGTGAACAGTGTGCGCTCGATCCGTCCGACCTCCCGAAGTGCCGCAGCAAGACTGTTTTGTTGACGATAGGCGGACAGCTTCTTCAAAATCAGCGACGGTGTGACAGTGCGGTCGCGCATCGCCGCGATGACCTCCGCAATTTCGGCCCAATGGCTGACGATCAGGTCCCGACCGAGGCGGCGCCCGAACAGCGGTGCGAGCCGACCATAGCGCCGCGCGGGCTCGAAACCATAGAGTTGTCGATCCGACAGGCGCGGAATGCGCGGCTCGAAATCGAGGCCGAGCAAATGCATGACGGCGAACACGATATCGGAGACGCCGCCACCATCGGTGTGGAGGGCGGTGATGTCCGCGCTGCTTTCGTGGCCGAGGATGCCGTCGAGTGCGTGGATCGCCTCGCCCGCCGTCCCGGCGATGACCGTCTGATGAAGCGGTGCGTATCGATCGGTGATGGTGGTGTAGATCTTGACCACGGGGTCGCGACCGTAATGTGCGTTGACCGTTCCTCCGGCTTCGCCGGCACCGCCGAGATAATAAGCCTGCCCATCGGCCGATGCGCGATGCCCCGAACCAAACCAGGCGGCGAGCGGTTCGGCATGGATAGCGTCGGTCAGGCTGGCGAGCGCGGCGCGAAACGTTTCCTCGCGCATATGCCACGTCTGCATACGCAACAGTGCGCGACGCGAGGCGACACCGCAAACTTCGGCCATGCGCGACAGACCAAGGTTGGTCGCCTCCGCGATCAAGGTGGCAAGAAAGGCGCGTTCGTCGGCGGGAGGCAGACCGGTCGAGACATGGCCGAAATGCTGGATGAAGCCGGTCCATCGTTGAACCTGCGACAGCACATCCGTGATACGGGTGGCAGGCACCATGCCGTAGCAGGTGAGCGCAAGTTGCCGCCCTTCATCCTGACCAGGGTCTTCTTTGGGGTCTTTCGGAAACCGCAGCCGCTCGCCGGCAAAAAGGGGGGGATCGCGTTTGTCCAGATCGCGGGCGACCTCGCGCAGGGCGCTATCAAGCCTTGCCGCCCTCTCGTCGAGCCAGGCGTGCGGATCGCCGAGCGAGAAAGCGGGCTTCGGTACGGGGCTGGCCGGTGGGGCAAGCAGCACACTGAGCGCGCGATGGACGCGCGCGGTCGGCACCCAGATACCACCGGATGCCAAAGCATTGGAAAGCGCGCTGTAAGTCGCCATCTCCCAATGGGTGCGATCGATCCCGCCTGCGGTCATGACATGCCGACGCCAGCGGTGCTCGACATGGCCAAGCGGCACGTCATCGGGCAACGCCCTGCGCCAGTCTCCGTCGAGATCGGCGAGGATCGCCATCGCATCGCGCAACGGCTGCATTCCGGCCCGGCCCTGGAAATCAAAAGCGCGCACGAACGACGGCCCCATCCGCTTGAAGGCGCGATATTCCGCCGCGATCTCGTCCAGAACCTCGTTCCGGTGCGGTGAGGCGGTACGTCGGATGATAGCGGCGTCGGCGTCGATGATGTCGAGGGATGCCACGGCATCGACCGCCGCGGCGACATCGCCGCCAGCCCGGGCCGCCTGGCTGATCGCTTCCAGAACCCTGGCGATGCGTAACATCCGTTCGCGGCCCTCGCGGCCGGAAACGGCCACGCGCTGTTCGAGCCGTTTGCGGGCGCGCAGATGGGCCCGCCCCACGAGCGCAATGAACATATCGATCGCCGCATCGGTCAGTGTCGCCTCCAGCTCGCGCAGCGTCGCGAGCAGCACGACCCGCCTGCGGGCCGGGCGCATTTGCTGGAAAGCCTGTGCCGTGTAGCGCACACCCTCCCGGGCGAATTGCCCCAGGCGCGGTTCGTGGCGAACATCAGGGGAGAAAGCCGATATGCCCGTCCCACGAATCAGCGTGATCTTTTCGACGATTTCCAAAAGCGAAGCGGATGCGACACGCGGTTCTGGCTCGCGCAGCCAGGACAGACGGCTCTGCCGGTCATGCACCTTGTCATCGATCAGCGCGTCGAGTTGCTGACGCATCTCATGGCCAAGGCCGCCATCGATCGCGGCCACGAGATCCGTTTCCGCCTGATGTATCGCCTCGGCCGCCATGCGCTCCACGACGCTGACACCCGGGATCACGATCCGACGCGCGCGCATCTCATCCAGAAGCCGGCCGAGCAGCGCGCGTCCGTCGATGATGCTCGCCGCCTCGTTTGTCAGCCATGTCCGCAATTCCACGCGGTGCGGGCGGCTCAGATCGCTGAAGCCGAAGCGCGTCTTGATCGCGGCGAGCTGATCGTAGCGCGTGGGCGTGCGTCTGGCGAAATCAGCTATGACCTTTGCATCCACCCCGACCTGCTCGGCAATATGGTCGAGCATGACCGCAGGCAGCAGTTCCCCGTGGCGCAGATGCCGGCCCGGGTAGCGCAGGCAACAAAGCTGCAGGGCGTAGCCGAGTCGGGTGGCGGGCGTGCGCGCGGTGTCGATCGCGGTCATGTCCTCACCTGACAGACTATAGTGCTTCACGATCGCCGCCTCGTCGTCGGGCAACATCAGCAGGGCAGCGCGCTGCCGCGTCGTCATCGGAATCCGTCCGGGCATCTTTGAACCTCCAAAAACCACTTGCCTTTCGGCATGATTCTGAAAGAGGATTGTGAAAGACAAGAGGCCGCAGGAATCCGTTCATGCCGCACTGGCCTCCGGATACGGCCGTTTGTGAAAGGCAGGATTTGACCAGGGCACCCTATCTGATCGGCTATGCGCGGGTGTCGAAGGGTGACGAGCAGTCGAACGCCGCCCAGCGCCGCGCCCTCGACGCGGCTGGGTGCAGGCGCGTGTTCGAGGAAATTGCCAGTGGCGGGCGCTGGGACCGGCCAAAGCTCCTGGAGATGATCGGCCAGTTACGCGACAGTGACGTCGTCGTCGTCTGGAAACTCGACCGGCTATCGCGCAGCCTCAAGGATCTGCTGCACATTATGGAGCGGATCGAGGCGGCGGGCGCGGGCTTCCGCTCGCTGACCGAGGCGATTGACACCACCACGGCCGCAGGTCGCATGATGATGCAGATGGTCGGGAGCTTCGCCGAGTTCGAGCGCGCCATGATCCGCGAGCGCACCTCCGCCGGCCTCGCCCAGGCGCGCGCCGAAGGGCGGATCGGCGGACGCCGGCGCAAACTCGGCGAAAAGCAACGGCGCGAGATCGCGGAGTCCGTCATCTCCGGACGAAAATCCGGCGCCGAGATGGCGCGGCTCTATCATGTCAGCGAGCCGACCGTTTCGCGCATCGTCGCCGCGCACCGACAGACTATGGAGCTACCGGCATGAAACGCGGCCACGACCTGACCGGGCTGATGAAGTTCGCGACACGGCCCGAGTGGGCCGACGACCTGCATGACGCGCTCGACGATCATCTGGGGCCGGTTCTCACGCAGTTCGACATCGATTCCGACGAACTGCCCGGCATCATCGGGGATCACTGGGCCATGACCTTGTGGGGCTGCGCGTTCGAGGACCTGGTGACCCGCGTCTTCGAGCCCGATGGCCGCAACATCGTGGACGAATATCTCAAGCGCCGCGGATGGAACGAGGCCGGCCCCAACAAGCTCTACATGCGCGCGCTGAAGACCTCCGTCATGAGCGTCTATGAAGTCAGCGCGATCGAGCCCGGCGTCGGCTTCCTCGCGCGAGATCTGATCCGGGGCGGTGATCCCGTCCAGGTCCGCGAGCGCACCGCGTCCAGGACGCTGGGCCCGTGGGATCGGATCGGCGTGCGCATCATTCCGGTGAGCGGGCATAGGATCCTGGCAGGCGGCCTGCTGTCCTTTACAGCGGAAGCCACCAGCGCCCTTCTCGAGGCATTGCGCCTGGGACAGGGCAAGCGCGGCCCGCGCGCGAAACTAGTGATCGACGATGATCAACTGCGCGACCTGGCGCCGCTCATCTCGATGGTCTGGCTGTTCGACATCTTGCCCAGGATGCTCGAGCCTGTCGCCATCCCCACGCTGCATAACGCCGATGGCGAGGAGGTTGTTTTCCACCGTGTCCGTTTTCCGTTCACGCGGGGGACGACGCAGGCACTCATCGGCGACCGCCTCGATACCGTGCCCGCCCTGCAGCGGGAAACGTCACATTTCTGGAACTGGCTCGGCACCAGAACAAAACAGGGCAAGAAAGGCACCGGCCAGATGGCGTGGGGTGTGTCAATGGAAGACGGCACGCCGGTGCTTGGGAATCTGGAACTCAAGGGCCGCGCTCTGATCCTCTCCGTCACCTCGGCCGAACGTGCAGAACGCGGCGTTGCACTCGTCACCCAGGCGCTCGGCGCCCTGGTGGGAACACCTTTGACCGAGATCGAGACGATCGAACAGGCGATGGCTGCGCGTCAGGAAGGACGAACCGTGTCGGAGCCGGCACCGGACATCCCGGTCGAGGTCGCCACCCCGCTTGTCCACGGCATGCTCGATCGTCAATACCGGACACTCCTCGATGAGCCTGTCCCGATGCTCGGCGACAAAACGCCGCGACAATGCGCCGGCAGCAAGGCCGGACGCGACCAACTCGCCACGTGGCTAAAACATCTCGAAAATCTCAGTGGGAGACACGCTGACATCGATGATCCGATGGCGACGTACGACTTCGGGTGGATATGGCAGGAACTCGGGATCGAAGAACTGCGCCGGTGACGGCTTGACCCCGCAACGATGAAGGACATGCTGGCCGCCTGATAGACACTGGAGCCGCCTTCACCAACGGTGCCTGCGGATTTGTATTGCGCACGGCTGCTCGCAGGTGCAGCATGAGGATGCCTTTCAGGCATCCTCTCCTAAAACTATGGCCGGCCGTTGTGCCGGCCTTTTTGTGTGGCCGCGACGGCTTACGTAGCGCAATCCCTGGCAGAGAAGCTGGCGCCGACGTCCCTCAAGCTCGCCTACCGTGAATCTGTGGCCGAATAATGCACAGGGGCCAGGGTGGCGATGGGCACCTCGCGCCCCGCATATTCGCGCCAGCTATCCTCCAGGGCAGCGGGATCGACGACGCGCAGCCCATCGAACCGCACATCGGCGAAATCGACCTGAACGCCGGCATAGCGCGGATCGGCGAGCGGACAGGGCGCGCGCTCGACCCCGCCGACGACGGTAAGGCGGCTGGCCTGCGCCGCCGCTTCGTCGGTCAGTTGCCCGCGCGTGAGTTCCTCGCGCGTCGGCGCGCGCGGCGCGACCTGCGCCGCCGCCATGGACGCCGTCAGCGCCAGCGCCACGGCCGCCGATCCCGCCAAAGCGGAAGCCCGCATCTGCCCCTTCTTCCCCATTAGACGTCCCCAAAGCGCCGAAGGCAGCCTTTCCCTCACGGCTGCCTCACTCCCTGTCTTCAGGCGCGGACTTTTTGTCCTTCGCCCCTTCCCCGCGACCCAGCCGCCGGTTAACAGCGCCGACGCGCCCCGACAATCAATTCCGCGCCGCTCCGTCGGACAGCGTCGCCGTTTCCACCAGCAGGTCGAGCTGCGCCATGCATTGGTGCGCGATCAGGCCGGATGCCACGCCGTCCAGACCCAGGGATGCTGGCTCGATCAGCGCGAACCGCACATCGGCGGCGCGCGACCCGTCGCTCAGGCGATAGGCAGCGCCCTCCCGCACGGGCGCCGCGACCGGCCAGGGGGCAACCGATTCGCCCATCCTGAAGCTCGCCGTCGCCTGCACGCCCTCGCCGCTGATCCGTATCGTCGCGGGCTTGGCCGCATCTGCGCGCCACAGCCGCACGGACGCGGGATCGGCGATGCAGAGCGTTCCGGACTGCGCGACATCCACCATCCAGAGATTGGGCCGGCGGGGCGCAGCGGTGGGCGCTTCGCCCAGGCTGCCGCGCACGGCCCCGGTCCGCGCCCGGCGCACCCGCTTGGTGTCCAGCAGGGCGGAAAGCGTCACGCTGTTGGCGGGCGCGGCATTGGCGGCGGCGACGTTGAAACTGCCCGGTCCCCTCAGCGTCCGGGTGCCCCTGGCGTCCAGAAGAGTCACCACATCGCCCGCCTTCAGCGCGATCGATCCGCCGTCGGCCAGCTTGCTCCCCGGCTTGTAGGTCGCTGCCGAAGGGCCGGTGGCGCGGACCACCATGGTCTCCGCCGCGGCCTGCGCCCCCAGCCCGGCCACGCACCCGGCCAATGCGCATTTCGCGGCAAATCTACCCCAGACCATAGCTTCCTCCTTCCCCGATATACTCATAACGATATAGCAGATTGGCCATGGCCGCATCATCCGGATGACGGTTAACCATCGCTTTAAGACGTTCCCGCGCCGCGTCTTGCGCCACGGCGTCCTCGCCGTCGAAAGCGGCCAATATCTGCGCCAGTACCGCCCGTTCCTCGGCCGGAAACTCCGGCGCCGGCTCGAACAGGTCGACCGGCGTCGACCGCCCGCGCAGCCGCACCCGTCCCATTGGCCGCCACCAGTCCAGCCCGGACAGCAGCATCGCCTCCCGGCTTGCCAGCACATTGGTTTCCAGCGCCTTGTTCGCCGCCTCCAGCCGCGATGCGGTGTTCATGCTGTCGCCAAGCGCGGTATATTGGATGCGCCCCTCCCCCCCGAAATTGCCGACGATCGCCTCCCCATGATGCAGCCCGACGCGGGTCCGCCCGATCGGCGGCACGCCGGGCGGCAGGTCGCGGCGGAACGCCTCCCCCGCCTGCCACATCGCCTGGGCGGCGAGCGCGGCGTTGCGCCCGTCGTCGGGACGCGCGATGGGCGCGCCCCAGAAGGCGACCACAGCATCGCCCACGAACTTGTCGATGGTGCCGCCATGGGCCAGCACCACGTCGCTCAGCATGTCGAGATAGCGGTTCAGCAATTGGGCGACCATTTCCGGCGCGATGGCGTGGCTGAGCTTGGTGAAGCCCTCCAGGTCGGTGAACAGGGTGAAGATCTGCCGCTTTTCGCCATGCAGCGCCAGCTTCTCCGGCTCGGCCAATATCTGCGCGGCGATGTCGCGGGGCAGATATTTGCCCAGCGCCGCCTGCGCGAAGCGCCGCTGCTGCGAGGTCACGGCCCGCGCCGCCACGCCGATGGCGGTGAAGGCCAGCACCCAGCCCAGCACCCAGCCGACGGCGGGCAGTCCCTTGGTGTCCCACCCCCGCGCCTGCAACCACAGCGGCACGCCCGCAATCGCCCCCGCCTGAACGGCCAGCGCGGGCAGCAGGGCGAACCAGCGCAACTCCGCCAGGCTCGTGAGCCCCGCCGCGCCCACGACCAGCAGGGCGGCCAGCCAGCGCCACCCTTCCGGCACCGCGGCCAGGCGCGCGCCATCCAGCAATTGCGCCAGCATCGTCGCATGCACTTCCAGCCCGATCATGGTCGACCGCGCCTGCCGTCCCGACAAGGGCGTCTCGAACTGGTCGATGTCGACGATGTCGCCGCCGATCAGCACATGCCGCCCGCGCACCATGGCGGCGAGCGCCGGGGCCATGGCGGGATCGGCCAGCGTGTCGATCTGAAGGCTGGGGATCACCGGCTCCTCCGATCCATCCGCCTGGCGGACCGGCAGCCGGAAGCGGATCGCGCCGCGATAGTCGCGAAAGGAGGGCGAAGGCTGCATCGCCAGCGTCAGCAGGGGCGGCTGCCCCGGCGTCGGAACGGGCCAGCTTCGGGCCACATTGTCCGAATCGGTTTCCAGCCGGATGCTCGCCGGGCGCACTTTGTCGGTCCGCGCCGCCCGGATGAAGCGATCCAGGAACTGCTGCTGTTCGAAGATGATCTGTTCCTGATTGTCGCCCAGATTGGCGTAGCCGAGCCAGACCGGCGTGCGCATCGCCCGCAGGACGGAGAGCAGTTCGCCATCCTCGTCCTGCGGCTGGTCGAACAGGATGTCGATGCCGATCGACTTCGCCCCCATGGCGTCGATGTTGCGCAGCGCCCGCGCCAGCAGCCCCCGGTCCAGCGGCGACCGCTTGCGCGTGGCGATCAACGTCTGGTCGTCATAGACCAGCATCAGGATGCGCTGGTCCTGCGCCACGCGGGGCGCGAAGCTGGCGGCTCGCCAATCGTAAACGCCCCTTTCCGCGTCTGCCGTCGGTATTTCCCGCGCCGTCCCCCTGCCCAAGGGCCTGTTCCAGTCCCATCCCGCGAGGAACAGCGCCAGCAGCAGCAGCGCGCCGGTCGCGGCCAGCCGCCAGCGGCCCGTGTCCCGCACCAGTCGCGCGCCGCGGCGCATCAGGCCCCGCGTCGGCACGGCGGTCAGCGACGCGCGATCAACGGACGCGCGCCATCGCCGATGATCGCGAAGCCGGACCAGTAGAAGGGATGCGACGTCTCCGCATCGTCCATCAGCCTGGCCTGCGCCGCCCGCAGCGCTTCGGCCATGGGCTGGTCGGCCGGGGCCGCGAACAGGCCGCCCATCAACCTTTCGGTGGCGCGATAATCCTCCGGCGCGGGCCAGTGGCTGGCGATGACGGCGCGGCTTCCTGCGCCGATGAAGGCGCGCACCAGCCCGTCCAGCGCCCCGCCGCCGCCCGAAAGCCCGGCCGCACGCGTCGTTTCCGCGCCCGCCGCGCCCGCCGTGTCGCAGGCGGACAGCACGACCAGGTCGGCATTCAGCCGCAGGTCGAAAATCTCGCTGAACTGCAACAGGCCGTCCGATTTCCGGTCGGGCGCGAAGCTGGTGAGCAGAGCGGGCCGCGCCGGGCATCCGGGGTGGGGCGGCGTCACCAGCCCATGGGTCGCGAAGTGCAGGATGCGGAAACGGTCGAGATCGCCCCGCGCCATCACCGCCTCGTCGGTGAAGGCCGCGCCGGTGATCAATTCGTTGCCCAGTCCGCCGATGGCCTGCGCCGCCTCCCGCAATTCGGTCGCCGGGATCGGACGATTCCATTGCAAAGGCGACCAGCCGCAATCGTCCGCCGCTCCGCTGGTCAGGCCGCCCCGGCTGGAGGCCGCCAGCACCGGCCCGGCAAGCGGCGCATTGTCGCCGAAGCCGATATAGCTCTGCGCCGCGCCGGATGGCGCCGCCGCCCGCGCATCGCGGAAGGCGCGGGCCGACAGGGCCGTGCTGACCGCATGGTCGCGGCCCAGCCAGTCGATGCCGCGGAAATCGAACTCGTCGCCCCCCTGCGCCACCCGCGCCTCATAGGCATCGACGCCCGCCTGTCCGGCGACCAGCAGGTTGACCGGCAGTTGCAGCATCGCCCCGTCCGGTTCGAAGATCAGGTGCCGCGCCGCCGCCAGCCGTTGCTCCACCGGCCTGAACAGGTCGAGATAGAGGCTGCGCGCCGCCGGCACGTCCAGCGCATAGGTGGTCTGAACGCCGTTCACGTTGATCGAGATCGTCTCGCGCAGCGCCGCCACCTTGCGCGCCACATCGGTCGCGCTGGCCGCCAGCCGGTATCCGGTCGCGCCCGCGCCGTCGATCCACAGCGCGTAGAGCGCGTCGCCCAGTTGCGCCAGCTTGTAATAGCCCTCGCCGGGCTTCAGCGTCGCCTGCATCTCGGCCAGCGTAAGCCCCTGGGGGCTGAGGGCGCGATATTGAGGATAGGCCGCCAGCGCCGCCAGCGTATGGGCCTGGTCGGCGGCGAGTTGGTCGATGTCGGCCTGGGCCTGAGCGACGTCGGGCAACAGCGCCTCGCGCCCCTGCGCCGCCTGCCGCAACTGGGCGAGCGCGATCCGCCCCCGCTCTATGTCGCGCGAGAGGGAAACCGACTGCCGGAACAGCCGCGCCGCCTCGCCATCCCCGGCGGACAGTTCGCGGCTCAACTGTTCCAGCGTATCGGCGGCGCCCGGCCGCAGCAGCGTCTGCGACGCTGCGAACAGGTCGGCGGTCAGTTCCGGCCGCGTGGGAATCTCCCGCGCCAACAGGTTGAAATAGGGCTGGAGCTGGTTCGCCATGCCGGTCAGCGTGGCGCGGTTCTGCATGGTGGAGGCGATGATGCCACGATAGATTTTCAGCGCATCCTCATTGCGGTCCCGGCGGATCAGGAAGGCGCCCAGCCGCGCCCGCGCGCCGTTCAGCGCCACCGTTTCGGGATATTGCGCGCCCAGCAGGGCCAGCGCCTGGTTCAACTGGCGCTCGGCCTGCCCATAATCCGCCTGGACCTCATGGGTCAGGGCGATCTCGCCCAGAAGCTGGGCGCGCAGGCGGGTGATGGACGTGACCCGCCCGTCCCGGATCGCGACGGCGCTTGCCAGCGCTTTCGTCAGCACCTCCCGCGCCGGGCCCGGCTGGCCCGACAGGCGCAGGATGGTGCCGCGCAACTGCTGCGCCTGCGCGTCCAGGATCGCGGAGCGCTCGACCGGAGTCAGCATATTGTCCTGCCGCACGCCCAGGGCGCGGGCCTGCGCCGCACCGCTGCTCATTTCGGCGGCCACCTCCGGCGGCAGGGAAACCGCGCCGTCCCCCCCGGCGGATGCCGTCGCGCCGCTCGTCAGGGGGCGATCCAGTATCGCCAGCGCGCCGGCGCTATCCTGCCGGTTGATATGATGCATAGCCTCGAAATTGCGGCGCAGGCGGACTTGCACCGCATCGGCGGTCACGATCCGGCGCGCTTCGGCGAAGGCGGCCTCGGCCTGGTCGAACAGGCCCAGATTGGACAGTTGCAGGCCGCGATTGACCAGATATTCATGCGCCCGGTTCGCCCGTTCGGCAGGGGTCAGCTTCGCCGCATCCGGATCGCGGGCCAGCCGGTCGGTCAGGCTGTCGAAAAACTCCGCCGCTTCGGCATAATTGCCCGAAGCGTTGCGCCGATAGCCCTCCGCCAGCACAGTCTGCGGGTCCAGCGTCGCCGCCTGCAGTCGGGCATAACCCGCGTCGTTCGTCCCTACCGTCGCGATGTCGACCCGGCCCGGCACGATCCGCCCGGCCATGACGGAGCGCAGCCCCAGGTCGAGCGCGCTTGCATAGGCGGCATAGCCCTGCGCGACATAGATCGTCTTGCCGCGTTCGACGGCCAATATGCGATAGGCGCCGACCGCGCCCGCGCAGTTGCGCATGAGCGCCAAGCCTATGCCGGGCAAGGTGACCCCGCCGGGCGCATTGCACTCGACCGCCTCCCTGCGCGAAGCCGCAAGCCGATCCTGCAATGCCCCATCATCCGTGGCCGCACCGCGCCGCAGCGCATAGATCTGGCCGACGGGGCGCGCGGCATCCCGGCACACCAGCGTCCATGCGCGATCGAACATCGTTCGCGCTGCGGGGTCGCCGGTCGCGCTCTGCGCCTGGCATAGAGCGCCGCCTTCGCTGCCGATGCGGAAACTGTCCCTCAGCAGCGGACGGTTCCCCGTCGCCTGGGCGTGCGCCGCCACGGACAGAGTCAAGGCGGCCCATCCCGCAGGCCCGCGAACCAACTTCCCCAAAACGCTCAAGGCCTATCCCCCAAACCCTGCCGGATATGTCCGTGCAAAGCCCCCTTTTGCATGATCGGGCCGTCATAACGCCCCCCGACGCCGCGCCGCAAGGCGAAACGCGCCGGGCAGGGGCATGTTCGCCCGCCTCCTGTCCAGGAGCAAACCAGAAAAGTGACAGTTGAGCCCTTGTTTTTGGGCGATACAGGCGGCCGATCCGCCGCTATGGTCGCCGGTGATCAAGCGAGTTGCAGCGCCGATCATAGAAGAATGGAAGACGTCATGCTGAACATGCCCTGGGACCAGCCCGCCACCATGATCGACCTGGACGGCAAGGCGCCGATCATCGGCACGATCCGCGATTGCGCCCAGCATTTCGCGATCTTCAAGCCCCATGCGAAGGAACAGGCGCGCATCCTGTTGACCCAGCCGGTCCATCGCGAAGGCCGCAAGACGCGAACCTGGGTGCTGGAGCCGTGGGAGATCGAAAAGCTGGTCGAACGGCTGAGGGCGGAGGTGCATTGAAATAGGATCGTCGTCCCCGGCGCTGCGAGCCGTAAGCCTCCAGCGCCTCGCCGGGAGCGGCGCGTTGGCCCTGCCCGACGGAAGAAGTCGTCATTGCTCCTCTTCCCATTTGCTCGCCCAGCCTCTATGCACGCCCATGAAGGCCGGTTTCGGCCGGCCTTCATGATCGCGCCGGTGCCCCTTCAGGGGGCTTAATAGGGAATGCGGTGATGAATCCGCGGCTGTCCCTGCAACTGTAAGCGGCGAGCGAGACGCATAGCGATCCTCCGCACATGCGGCAGGATCAGCCACTGGGCCGGACGCTAAGTCATGCGAGGCCTGGGAAGGCCATGCGCCAAGCCGTGACCCGCGAGCCAGGAAACCTGCCTGCGTCTGGTCGCTCTTGCCATGGTCCAGGGGATGGCCGCGGCACGGTCCTCCGTCTGAGCGACGCTTCACGCAGCGGGAGCTGCTGTCCGCATGCTGGGCGCAAGAGCGTCCGTCCGGCATGCAGGCGGCTTCCGTCCGGTTCGCAGACGCCGACGGGGATCGTCCCTATGACCATATCGTCTCATGCGCCGTCCGGCCGCCTGCGCCGCCGCGCCGCCGGCATGTTCGCCGGGCTCCTCGCCGCCAATCTGGCCGCCTGGATCGCGGCCTTCGCCATGTTCGCCGGCGACCCCGTCATGCTGGGCACGGCGCTGCTGGCCTGGAGCCTGGGCCTTCGCCATGCCGTCGATGCCGATCACATCGCCGCCATCGACAATGCGACCCGCAAGCTGATGCAGGATGGCCAGCAGCCCCTTGCCGTCGGCTTCTGGTTCGCCATCGGCCATAGCGGCATCGTCCTGATCGCCGCTGTCCTCATCGCCTTCGCAGCCAATGCGCTGAGCCGGGTGGAGGCCGCCGGAGCCATTGGCGGCACCATTGCGACGATCGTGTCCGCAACCTTCCTCTTCGCCATCGCGGCGATGAACCTGATCATCCTGCGATCAGTGCTCAAGACCTTCAACCATGTTCGAAGGGGCGGCGCCTATGTCGATGAAGACATGGACATGCTGCTCGGCAGCCGGGGTCTTCTGTCGCGCCTCTTCCGGCCGCTTTTCCGGCTGGTGACGCGAAGCTGGCACATGGCGCCGCTCGGCTTTCTCTTCGGCCTGGGCTTCGACACCGCGACGGAGGTCGCCATTCTGGGCCTGTCCGCCGGCCAGGCGGCCAGCGGCCTTTCCATCGCGACCGTCCTCATCTTCCCCCTGCTCTTTGCGGCGGGCATGGCGTTGATCGACACGGCGGACGGCGCGCTGATGATGGGCGCCTATCGATGGGCGTTCGTGAAGCCGATCCGCAAGCTCTACTACAACATCACCATCACGCTGGCGTCGGCGCTGGTCGCGCTGCTCATCGGCGGGATCGAGGCGGCGGCGCTGCTGGGCGACAGGCTCGGCCTCCGCGGCGGCGCATGGACCCTGGCCGCCGACCTTGGCGATCATTTCAACAGCCTGGGCTTCGTCATCATCGGCCTGTTCGCCGCCTGCTGGCTGCTGAGCTGGGCCATCTACCGCTGGAGAGGTTTCGACGAGATCGAGGTCGCCTCCATCGCCGGCCACCAAGCACAGGGAAATCCCGCATGAAGAAGATCCCCGCCACCGTTATCACCGGCTTTCTGGGCGCCGGCAAGACCACGCTGATCCGTCACCTCATCGAACATGCGGGCGGTCGTCGCCTCGCCCTCATCATCAACGAATTCGGCGATGTCGGCGTCGACGGCGCGCTGGTGCAGGGCTGCGGCGACGAAGCCTGCCCGGACGAGGACATCATCGAACTGGCCAATGGCTGCATCTGCTGCACCGTGGCCGACGATTTCCTGCCGACCATGCAGAAGCTGCTCGACCGGCCTACCCCGCCCGATCACATCATCATCGAAACCAGCGGCCTTGCCCTGCCCAAGCCGCTGGTCAAGGCGTTCCAATGGCCCGACATCCGGACGCGGTCGACGGTCGACGGCGTGATCGCCCTGATCGACGCCGATGCGCTGGCGGCGGGCCGCTTCGCCCATGACGAGGCGGCGCTCGCCGCCGCCCGCGCGGCCGACCCGACGCTGGATCATGACAGCCCCATCGAGGAACTGTTCGAGGACCAGCTTGCCTGCGCCGACCTTGTCCTGCTCAACAAGACCGATCTGGTCGCGGCGGACCGGCTGGCCGCGCTGGAGCAGGGACTGGCCGGGGAAATCCGTCCCGGCGTGCGCATCCTCCGCACGGCGAGGGGAGAGATTGATCCGGCGATACTGCTGGGCCTGGACGCCGGGGCGGAGGACGGGATCGATGACCGCCCCTCGCACCATGACGGAGAGGAGGAGCATGACCATGACGATTTCGAGAGCTTCATCGTCGACCTGGGCGAACTGGCCGGCCCCGAACCGCTGCTGGCGGCGCTTGCGCGGAGCATCGCCGCGCACGACATTCTGAGGGTCAAGGGCTTCCTTGCCATTGAAGGGCGCCCGGCCCGTCTCGTTTTGCAAGCCGTCGGCCCCCGCATCCAGCATCATTATGACCGGCACTGGCAGGCCGGCGAGCCGCGCACGTCCCGTCTGGTGGTGATCGGCCAGAGCGGCATGGACCGCGCCGCCATAGAAGCCGCGCTCGGCGCGCGGATGGCCGCCGCCTGATGCATCTGCTGACCGCCACGCCCGGCGCCGTTTCCAACGGCGAGGAGGCCATCGACCTCGGCCAGTCGCCGGGCGATATCGTGCTGCTGACCGTGGCGGACAGCGAACTCGCCTGTTTCGCGAGCGCCGCCCATGTCCTGGCGCAGGAACTGGGCGGAGCGGCGCCCGAAATCCGCCTCGCCAACCTCCTCCAGCTCAAACATCCCTATTCGGTCGATCTCTATGTCGAGAAGGTCGTCGCCCACGCCAAATTCGTCTGCGTCGTCCTGCTGGGCGGCAAGAGCTATTGGCCCTATGGCATTGAAGAAATTGCGAATATCGCCCGGGAAAGGGGCATAGCCTTCGCGGCGATCGCCGATGGGCGAGAGGACGATCCAGAACTCTCCGCCGCATCCACCGTCGCGGCGGAGAGCTGCGACCTCCTGCGCGACTATCTGCGGCAGGGCGGCATCGCCAACGCCGTCGCCTTCCTGCGCAACGCCGCCCGCCTTGCCGGCTTCGACGCGGGCGTTCCCGATGCGCCGGTTCCGGTGGCCGACGCCGGCCTTTATTTGCCCGGCAGCGATCGACCCACGCTGGATCAGGTCAGGAACAGGTGGAAGGCGGGGCAGCCGACCGCTCTCTTCCTCTTCTACCGCGCCCTGATGATCGCTGGCACGCTGGACGCCGTGGACGGCATGATCGCAGGACTGGAGGGGGCGGGCCTCAACGTCCTTCCCGTCCATGTGCGCGCCTTGCGGGAACCCTTCGCCCGTGATTTCCTGCAAGGGCTGATGGCGCAAGCGCCGCCGGACGTCATCCTCAACGCCACCGCCTTCGCCGCCAGCGCGCCGGGCGAGCCGCGCACGCCCTCCATCCTCGAACAGGCGGACTGCGCGATCCTCCAGACGATCTTCGCCAGCGTGGACCAGGGCGCCTGGGAATCCAGCGCCCGCGGGCTTGGCCCTCGCGACCTCGCCATGCATGTCGCGCTGCCCGAAGTGGACGGCCGCCTCTTCACCCGTGCAGTCGCCTTCAAGGCCGCGGCGCGGTTCGACGAGCGCACGCAATGCGGCATCGTCGTGCCCCAGGTTCTGCAAGATCGTGTCAGCTTCGTATCCCAACTGGCTGCAAACTGGTCGAAACTGCGAAGAACGCCAGTAGACGAACGGCGGGTCGCCCTGATCCTGGCCAACTATCCCAACAGAAATGGCCGCATCGGCAACGGTGTCGGCCTCGACACGCCCGCCAGTGCCGCCGCCATTCTGAAGGCCCTGTCGGAAGCGGGCTACCGGACCGGCGAAGCCCCTGCCGACGGCGCCGCGCTCATGCAGCGCATGACGGGCGGCATCACCAACGCCGCCCCGGATGGTCCCGGCGAAGTCGCCCTCCCGCTCCAGGCCTATGACGCGACCTTCGCCACCCTGCCCGAAGGGGTCCGCCAAGCCGTCCGGTCCCGCTGGGGCGCGCCCGAGGCCGATCCCTTCTTCCGCGACGGGGCATTCCGCCTGCCGGTGCATCGCTTCGGCCATATCGCGCTCGCCGTCCAGCCTTCGCGGGGCTATCATGTCGATCCCAGGAGCAGCTATCACGACCCGGCGCTGCCGCCGCCCCATGCCTATCTTGCCTTCCATATCTGGCTGGCCGGCGATTTCGGCGCCGATGCCGTCGTCCATGTGGGCAAGCACGGCAATCTGGAATGGCTGCCGGGCAAGGCGATCGGGCTGTCGGAAAACTGCTTTCCCGAAATCTGCGCCGGGCCGATCCCGCAAATCTATCCCTTCATCGTCAACGACCCCGGCGAAGGCACCCAGGCGAAGCGCCGCATCGGCGCCTGCATCGTCGATCATCTGACGCCCCCGCTGACCCGCGCGGAAACCTATGGCCCGCTGAAAGAATTGGAGGCGCTGGTCGACGAATATTATCTCGCCGCCGGCATGGACCCGCGCCGCTTGGAAACGCTGCGCAAGGACATTCTCGCCCTCGCCGCCTCGCAAGGGTTGGACAAGGATGCAGGGGTGCAGGGAAGCGGAGACGATGCCTTGGCAGCGATCGACAACTATCTGTGCGACCTTAAGGAAATGCAGATACGCGACGGGCTGCATGTCTTCACCCGCAGCCCGGAGGGCGCTCTCCGCCGCGACCTGCTGATCGCCCTTGCCCGCTGCCCCAGAGGGTTGGACGAAGGCCGCCAATCACTGTTGCGCGCCTTGGCGCATGATCTTGAGTTGGGCTTCGATCCGCTCGACTGCATCATGGGGACGCCGTGGACCGGCCCTCGACCGGAAGCGCTCTGGCACGTCACCTCTGCCCCGTGGCGTACCACCGGGGATACGGTGGAACGGCTCGAACTCTACGCCATTGAATTGATGGACCGTCATTCCCGCAAAAGCGGGAACCCATCTCCCATAAGCAGCCCCAAGCGGAACATTCAGGAGATGGATCCCCGTCTTCGCGGGGACGACGACTGGGCATTGCAAAGAACCGCAGCGGTTCTCACCGTGATCGAGCAAGACCTCGCCCCCCGCGTCGACGCCTGCGGGCAAGCTGAAAAAACCGCGCTCCTGAAAGCCCTCGACGGTCGTTTCGTCCCTCCCGGCCCATCCGGAGCGCCGACCAGGGGCCGCCCGGACGTCCTTCCCACCGGCCGCAATTTCTATTCGGTCGACACCCGCGCCGTACCCACCGTCGCCGCCTGGAATCTCGGCCAGCGCTCCGCCGACCTCATCGTGCAGGACTATCTCCAGCGGGAGGGCGACTATCCCCGCGCCATCGCCCTGTCCGCCTGGGGCACCGCCAATATGCGCACCGGCGGCGACGACATCGCGCAGGCGCTGGCCCTGATGGGCGTCCGTCCGCGCTGGGACTGGGCTTCGGGCCGCGTCATCGGTTTCGAGGTCATGAAGATCGCGGAACTGGGCCGTCCTCGCGTCGACGTGACCTTCCGCGTCTCCGGCTTCTTCCGGGACGCCTTCCCGGAACAGATCGACCTGATCGACAGCGCCGCCCGCGCCGTCATGGCGCTGGACGAGCCGGAAGAGGACAACCCCGCCGCAGCCCGCCATCGCGCTGAAACCGCCGCGTTGATCGCGGAGGGCATTCCCGAAAAGGCGGCTCAACGTCGCGCCGGCAGCCGCGTCTTCGGCTCGAAGCCCGGAGCCTATGGCGCGGGCCTCCAGGCGATGATCGACGAGAAGATCTGGCACGACCGCGCCGACCTGGCGAACGTCTATCTCGACTGGGGCGGCCATGCCTATGGCGGCGGCGTGGAGGGCGATGCCGAACGCAGCCTCTTCGCGAAGCGCCTGACCCAGGCCGACGCCCTGATCCAGAACCAGGACAATCGCGAGCACGACCTGCTCGACAGCGATGATTATTATCAGTTCGAAGGGGGCTTGGCCGCGGCGGTCGAGCATCTCTCCGGCAGGAGGCCGCTCAGCTATCATAACGACCACAGCCGCCCGGATCGCCCCGTCGTCCGCACGCTGGAGGATGAGATCGGCCGCATCGTCCGCGCCCGCGTCACCAACCCCAAATGGATCGCGGGCATGATGCGCCACGGCTACAAGGGCGCGTTCGAGATCGCGGCCTCCGTCGACTATCTCTTCGCCTTCGCCGCCACGACCCATGCGGTGAAGGATCATCATTTCGACGCCGTCCACGCCGCTTTCATAGAGGATGAGGCGGTCCGCGCCTTCATGGCGGAGGCCAATCCGGCAGCCCTGCGGGAGACCGCCGCGCGCCTCCGCGAAGCGCTGGACCGCGCCCTTTGGAAACCCCGGTCGAACAGCGCCGCCATGCTTCTCTCCCAACTCAAGGATGCCCCGCAATGATCGAGCGCACGCCCGAACAACATGCCGAAAAGATGAAGAAGAAACAGGCCGCCCATGACAGGATCATGGCGACCAAGACGCAGGAAAAAGGCCTGCTGATCGTCCACACCGGCAAGGGCAAGGGCAAGACGACCGCCGCGCTCGGCATGGTGGTCCGCGCCATCGGCCATGGCCGGAAGGTGGGCGTCGTCCAGTTCGTGAAGGGCGCGATGACCACCGGAGAAAAACGGGTGTTCGATGCGTTTCCGGGCAATGTCGAATTCAAGCCCATGGGCGAAGGCTTCACCTGGAACACGCAGGACCGGACGCGGGACATTGCCCTCGCCCGTGAAGCATGGGATGAGGTGAAACGCATGATCGCCGATCCGGCCTATGACATGGTCCTTGCCGATGAACTCAACATCGTATTGCGCTACGACTATCTTCCGGTCGAAGAGGTGTTGGAAGCCGTGACCGCCAGGGGCGAAATGAAGCATGTCATCATCACCGGCCGCAACGCGCCCGACGCGCTGATGGAGGCGGCCGATCTCGTCACTGAAATGACCCTCGTCAAACATCCCTTCCGCAGCGGCGTGAAGGCCCAGCCGGGAATCGAATTCTGACACGCACCGCCTTCGACATCGCCGCCTTCGAGGAACTGGTCCACCTGCGCCGCGACGTGCGCCATTTCCTGACCGATCCGCTGGAGGAGAGCGAGGTCGAACGGCTCCTCGCCCTCGCTCACAGCGCGCCGTCCGTCGGGCTGTCGCAGCCCTGGCGTTTCGTCCGCGTCGAAACGCCCGC
This sequence comes from Sphingobium indicum B90A, assembly GCF_000264945.2. NCBI lineage: Bacteria > Pseudomonadati > Pseudomonadota > Alphaproteobacteria > Sphingomonadales > Sphingobiaceae > Sphingobium > Sphingobium indicum. The sequence goes on along the minus strand of NZ_CP013070.1, from coordinate 2,474,657 downwards.
CCTGCGCGAGCGTCTTGCCGTCCATGTCGACGCCCAGGTCGCCAAGGCGGGCAAGATGTACGAGGGGGAGGAGGACAGGCTCTACCGCAGCCTGAAATTGCACGGCCTGCGCGAAGCGCCGGTGCTGTTCGCCGTCTATTGCGACGAAGGCACGGAAACCGGCCACAGGCTGGGCGCGATCACCATGCCGGAGGCGCGGCGCTATAGCTGCGTGATGGCGATCCACACGCTCTGGCTCGCCGCCCGGACTCGCGGTATCGGCATGGGGTGGGTGTCGATACTGGATCGTGCGACGGTGGACGCGATGCTCGCCATTCCGGAAAACTGGCGATGCCTTGGCCTGCTGTGCCTGGGCTATCCGGTCAGCGAGGAGGCGACGCCGGAACTGGAAAGGCGCGGCTGGGAACATCGGACGGACTGGCATTCGACGATAGTGACTCGCTGACAATTCCCCTCCCGCATGCGGGGGATTGAAGGCCTCTTCCCTTTCCCTTCCTCTCCGCCTATGAGCAGCCTTGGAACGGGCCCTGCCCGCTCCATCGATCGCGTCGGTGCCCCGCAAGGGGCTTAAATGGGAACGCGGTGCGGGAGGATGCTCCCTAATCCGCGGCTGTCCCTGCAACTGTGAGCGGCGAGCAAGGCAAGGACGGCCTCCCGAGCGGGCGGCCAGCCACTGGAGCAATCCGGGAAGGCCCCTGCCGAAGCTGTGACCCGCAAGCCAGGAGACCTGCCGAACGCAAGGGTCGCTCTAGCCATGGTCCAGGGGATGGTCACGGCTCGGTTCTCCGCACGGGCGACGAATGCGGCTGGGGGAAGCATCCTCCGGTCGTCGTTGCGATGTGGGAGGTGAAGTCCGTTGCCAGACGCGCACAGCGCATCGTCCGCCGCCATTCGCGGCTGGTGTCCGACGGCATGGCGCCCGATGATGGCGGGCGACGGGTTGCTGGTGCGGGTCCGTCCCCCGCAGGGCCGCCTCGCCGTCCCGCAGGCCATCGCCCTTGCCGAAGCCGCCCGCCTTCACGGCAACGGCCTGATCGACCTCACCAACCGGGCCGCGCTTCAGCTTCGCGGCGTGACGGAGCAAAGCCACGGCCCGCTGCTCCGGCAGCTCGTCGCCCTTGGCCTCGCTGATGCCGATCCGGCCCGCGAAGTGCGTCGCAATTTCCTGCTCGCGCCGGATTCCTCGCCCGGCGACGACAGCGAAAGCATCGTGCTCCGCCTGATCGCCCATCTCGACGACCTGCCCCAGCTTCCCTCCAAGATCGGGATCGCCATCGACGCGGGGCCTGCCCCCTGCCTCGCGGGGGTTCCCGCTGACTTTCGCTTCGAACGAAGCCAGGCGGGCGCGCTGCTGTTGCGGGTGGAGGGACGCCCCATGGGCTCGCCCACCAGCGTCGAAACGGCGGCGAGCGACCTGATCGCGCTTGTCCGCTGGTTCCTTGCCACGGGCGGCGCGGCATCGGGCCGCGCAGCCAGGCATGGCGCGCCGCTGCCGATGGCCGCTGAAATGGCGCCTGCGCCATCCCGCGCGCTTTCCCAGGTGTTAGCCAGCGCATCCGGGCCGTTCCACGCCGTCCCCTTCGGCCAGATTGACGCCGACGGCCTCATCGCGCTGACGCGGAAACGGAACGTCGCCGCCCTGCGCCTGACGCCATGGCGCGGCCTGATCCTGGAAGGCGGCGCGCAACGCGCCGGTCACGCCCCCCCGGACGGCCTGCTGCGCGTCGATGCCTGCCCCGGCGCGCCCGCATGCCCGCAGGCAAGCGTCGAGACCCGCGGCCTCGCTTCCCGGCTCGCGCCCCTTGTCGAAGGGTCGCTGCATGTTTCGGGCTGCGCCAAGGGCTGCGCCCGCCAGGGAACCGCCAAGCTGGTCCTTACCGGCCGGCAGGGCCGCTTCGACCTGTCGCGCAACGCCCGCGCCGGATCGCCGCCGGAAAAGACCGGCCTCACCGCCCGACAAGTCCTCGCCCTTTTCGGAAGGCCCTGATGCCCCATAGCTACGAAACCGACGGAGCCGCCATCTACCGGCAGTCCTTCCGCACCATCCGCGCCGAAGCCGATCTCGCCCGCTTCTCGACCGAGGAGGAACGAATCGCCGTCCGCATGATCCATGCGGCGGGACTGGTCGACCTCGCTTCCCATATCCGCTTTTCCCCCTCCTTCGCCCTCGCCGCCATCGCCGCGCTTCGGGCGGGCGCGCCGATCCTCTGCGACGCGCGCATGGTGTCGGAGGGCATAACCCTGAAGCGCCTGCCCGCCGCCAATCCGATCTTCTGCACGCTGAACGATCCGCAGGTGCCCGCGCTGGCGGCGCGCATGTCCAACACCCGGTCCGCCGCCGCACTCGAACTCTGGCGGCCACATCTGGGGGGCGCGCTGGTGGCGATCGGCAATGCGCCGACGGCCCTCTTCCACCTGCTCGACATGCTGGAAGATCCGGCCTGTCCCCGTCCCGCCGCGATCATCGGCTGTCCCGTCGGCTTCATCGGCGCGGCGGAATCGAAGCAGGCGCTCTGGCAGAGCCAGCCCGTCCCCTGCTGCATCGTCGAGGGCCGCCTGGGCGGCAGCGCCATCACGGTCGCGGCGGTCAATGCGATAGCGAGTCCAGCGGAATGATGGGCGGGACCATCCATGGCGTGGGCCTGGGACCGGGCGCGCGGGATCTGATGAGCGTCCGGGCCGACCGGCTGATCCGCGACGCCCGGCACATCGCCTATTTCCGCAAGAAGGGGAGGCCGGGTCATGCCCGCGGCATCGTGGAGGGCATGTTGCATCCCGATGCCGTCGAATTCGCGATGGAATATCCGGTGACGACGGAAATCCCGCTGTCCGATCCGCGCTACAACGATCTGCTTTCAGCCTTCTACGCCGATTGCGCCGCGTATCTGGACGGGCTTTCCGCAGGAGGAGAGGATGTGGTGGTCCTCTGCGAAGGCGATCCCTTCTTCTACGGCAGCTTCATGCACCTGCACAGCCGCCTCGCCGGGCCGGTGAAGATCGTCCCCGGCATCACCGGCATGTCCGGCGCCTGGACCGCCAGCGGCGCGCCGATCGGTTGGGGCGACGATGTGCTGACGGTGCTGATGGCGACCCTTCCGGAAGAGGAACTGGTCCGCCGCATCCATGAAAGCCATGCCCTGGTCGTCATGAAGATCGGCCGCAACCTTCCCAAGCTGCGCCGCGCCGTCGAAGCGGCAGGCAAGCAGGACAGCGCCTGGCTGGTCGAATATGCGACCATGGCGGATCAGCGCATCGTCCCGCTGGCGCAGGCGACCGGCGCCGCCCCCTATTTCTCTATCCTGCTGGTCCACGGGCAGGGCCGCCGCCCATGACCGGCTGGGTCGCGGCAGCCGGTCTGGGCCCAGGGGCGGATGCGCTCATCACGCCGGAGGTGTCGGATGCGCTGGCGCAGGCGACCGACGTCATCGGATATATCCCCTATGTCGCGCGGGTGGCGCAAAGGCCCGGCCTCACGCTCCACGCGTCGGACAATCGCGTCGAACTGGACCGCGCCGTCCATGCCCTGACCCTCGCCGCCCAGGGCAAGCGGGTGGCGATCGTTTCCTCCGGCGATCCGGGCGTCTTCGCCATGGCCTCCGCCCTGTTCGAGGCACTGGAGGCAGGGCCGGAGGGTTGGCGCGACCTCGACATCCGCGTCCTGCCCGGCATCACCGCCATGCTCGCCGCCGCAGCGCGGGCGGGCGCGCCGCTCGGCCATGATTTCTGCGCCATCAACCTGTCCGACAATCTGAAGCCCTGGCCGCTGATCGAGCGCCGCCTGCGCCTCGCGGCGCAGGCCGATTTCGCCATGGCCTTCTACAATCCCCGTTCCCGTTCCCGGCCGGAGGGTTTCGGGCGGGCGCTGGCGATCCTGCGCGAGGAATGCGGCGAGGACCGGCTCATCCTCTTCGCCCGCGCCGTCTCCACGCCGGAGGAAATGTTGCGCGTCGTGCCGTTGAGCCGGGCCACGCCGGACATGGCCGACATGCGCACCATGGTGATCGTCGGTTCCAGCCGCACCCGGCTGATCGATCGCTCCGGCCCGCCGATCCTCTATACGCCCCGTTCCGCCGCATGACCCAGCCATTGCAGCACCCCGGCGACCTCATGCGTCACCAGCGCGGCCGGGCAGGCCGGACGCCCGATCATCACGACCGGCAGTCCGAGCGTCCGCGCTGCGGCCAGCTTGGCCTGCGCACCGCTGCCCCCCGCATTTTTCGACACGACGCAGTCGATGCCATGGGCGCGCATCAACTGCATGTCGCCCTCCACCGTGAAGGGACCGCGGTCGATCACCAAGGCATGGTCGGGCAACCCCGGCGCAGCAGCGGGCATGTCGACGAAGCGCAGCAGATAATGATGCTGGGGCTGCGCGGCGAAGGCGTCCACATGCATGCGCCCCAGGGCCAGCATCACGTTCCGCCTCGCTCCCGCCAGCGCCGCCACCGCCCCTGCCAGGTCAGGCACATGGGTCCAGCGGTCCCCCTCCGCAGCGATCCATGGCGGGCGGGTCAGCATGATATGCTTCACCCCCGCTTCCCGCGCCGCGGCAACGGCATGCTCGCTCATCGTCGCGGCGAAGGGATGAGTGGCGTCCACCAGATGGGTGACGCCTTCCTCCCGCAAATAGCGCGCAAGGCCGGCCATGCCGCCGAAGCCGCCGACGCGCACCGGCACCGGCTGCGCCCGTGGTTTGTCCGTCCGCCCGGCATAGCTCAGGACGGCGCGCATGCCCCGCTCGGCCAGAGCAGCCGCCAGCGCGGTCGCTTCCGTGGTTCCGCCCAGAATGAGGATATTGGACATGGCCGATACTCCTGACGCTCCGTGGCTGACGATCGTCGGCATCGGGGAAGACGGCCTGAATGGCCTGTCGCCCGCTGCCCGCGACGCGCTGGAGAGGGCCGCGCTCGTCGCCGGATCGCCGCGCCATCTCGCGCTCCTGCCGGGCCTTAGGGCGGAAAGCCTGGCCTGGCCAGTCCCGTTCTCGGCCGGCGTCCCGATGCTGCTCGCCCGCCGTGGAGACCCAACCGTCCTGCTTGCATCCGGCGATCCCTTCTGGTTCGGCGCGGGGAGCAGCATCACGCGGCATTTGCGGCCGGATGAATGGACGGCGCATCCTGCCCCCTCCACATTCTCCCTTGCCGCGGCGCGGTTGGGCTGGGCGCTCCAGGACGTGGAATGCCACGGCCTCCACGCCGCGCCGCTGACGCGGTTGCGCCCCGGCCTCGCGCCCGGTCGCCGCGCCATATTGCTGCTGCGCGATGGCCCGGCGGTGGGACAGCTTGCCGCCTGGCTGACGGAACAGGGTTTCGGCGGCTCTATCCTGCATGTGCTGGAAGCGCTGGGCGGACCCCGCGAACGCATCCGCCAGTGCACCGCCGAAGCGCCGGACCTTGCGGACATCGCCCATCCCGTCGCGGTCGGCCTGTCCGTGGCGGGCGAAGGCAGGACGCTCCCCTGCGCCAGCGGCATCCCCGACGACTGGTTCGACCATGACGGCCAGATCACCAAGCGCCCGGCCCGCGCCCTGACCCTGTCCGCCCTGGCCCCCTGCCCCGGCGAGACATTGTGGGACATAGGCGCAGGTTGCGGTTCCGTCGCCATAGAATGGCTGCTCGCCCATGGCTCCACCCAGGCCATCGCGTTCGAGGTCGATCCGGACCGCGCCGCCCGGACACGCGCCAATGCCCTTCATCTGGGCGTCGACCGCCTGACCGTCATGGAAGGCAGGGCGCCCGACATCCTGACCGGCCGGACTCGTCCGGAGGCCGTCTTCATCGGCGGAGGGCTGAGCCAGTCCCTGCTCGCGGCATTGTTCGCGCTGCCCGGCGGCCCCACGCGCCTGGTCGCCAATGCCGTCACGCTGGAATCCGAAGCGCTGCTTGCCCGGTGGCATGCCGACAAGGGCGGCGACCTGCTTCGCATCGAGCTTGCGCAGGCGATGCCCCTGGGCAGCCGTCGCGGCTGGCGTTCCGCCTATCCGCTGGTGCAGTGGAGCGTGACGCTATGATCGTCGCCGGTTTCGGCTTCCGCCACGGCGCGTCGCTCGCTTCGCTGGAATCGGCGCTGGAGCGGGCGACGGGCGGCATGATCGCCGTGGATGCGCTGGCAACCCTCGACGGCAAGACCCAGCAGCTTGCGCCATTGGCGCGCAAGCTCGCCCTTCCCCTCATCGCCGTCGGCGTGGAAAGGCTGGCGGACCAGCCCGTGGCCACCCGCTCTCCCGCCAGCATGGCCGCCTATGGCGCCGGCAGCGTCGCCGAAGCCACGGCGCTCGCCGCCCTGACGCAAAAGGGCCGCCTCCTTGCCCCCCGCGCCTTCTCTTCCGACCGCTTCGCAAGCTGCGCCCTGGCCGAAAGCTCTGCCCCGTGACCGTTCATTTCATCGGCGCCGGTCCCGGCGCGCCCGACCTCATCACCCTGCGCGGGCGCGACCTGATCGCGAGTTCTCCGGTCTGTCTCTATGCCGGATCGCTGGTGCCCGCCGCCTTGCTCGATCATTGTCCGCCGGGGGCACGGATCGTCAACACGGCGCCGCTCACCCTGGACGAGATCGTCGCCATCATCGTCGATGCCCATCAAGCGGGGCATGACGTTGCGCGCCTTCATTCCGGCGACCTGTCCGTCTGGTCGGCCATGGGCGAGCAGCTTCGGCGGCTGAAAGCGATCGGCATTCCTTTCAGCGTCACGCCCGGCGTCCCCTCCTTCGCCGCCGCCGCTGCCGCCATCGGCGCCGAACTGACGCTGCCCGAACTCGGCCAGTCGGTGATCCTCACCCGCACGCCCGGACGGGCCAGCGCCATGCCGCCGGGCGAAAGCCTCTCCGCCTTCGGCGCGACCGGCGCGACGCTCGCCATCCATCTTTCCATCCATAACCTGGCCCAGGTGGTGCGCGACCTGATCCCGCATCATGGCGCCGATTGCCCCGCGGCCGTAGTGTGGCGCGCAAGCTGGCCGGATCAGCGGATCGTGCGGGCGACGCTCGGCACCATCGGCGAAGCCGCTGCGGACGGACCCGAACGGACCGCCATCATTCTGGTCGGCCCGGTGCTGGGCAGTCAGGATTTCGCGGAAAGCAGTCTCTATGCGCCCGGCTATGACCGCCGTTTCCGACCGGCCAGCGCCGACTCCGCCTTCGTCGACAAGCCGTGACGCCGGGCCTTCTGATCGCGGCGCCCCGATCCGGATCGGGCAAGACGACCGTCACGCTCGGCCTGCTGCGGGCCTTTTCACGGCTGGGCATCAGGGTGCAGCCGTTCAAGTCCGGCCCCGACTATATCGACCCCGCTTTCCAGCAGGCGGCGAGCCGCCGCCCGTCCTTCAACCTCGATAGCTGGGCGATGTCCGCACCGCAGATGGGGGCCATTGCGGGCCGGGCCGACGCAGAGCTGATCGTCGCGGAAGGCGTGATGGGCCTGTTCGACGGCGCCCCGGCTATCGGGGAAGCCGGCACGGGGGCGAGCGCGGACATCGCGGCGCTGTTCGGCTGGCCTGTCCTCCTGGTCATGGACGTGTCGGGCCAGAGCCAGTCCGCCGCCGCCATCGCCAGCGGTTTCCGCGACCTGCGGTCCGATATTTCCATGGCCGGCGCGGTCCTCAACCATGTCGCCAGCCAGCGCCACGAAGGGCTGATCCGCGCCGCGATGGAGGAGGCGGGCATCCCCATCCTGGGCGCGATCCCCCGCTCCGCCGCGCTCCGCCTACCGGAGCGGCATCTGGGTCTGGTCCAGGCAGCCGAACAGGCCGATCTCGACCAGATTGTCGACTGCATGGCGGACATCGTCGCGACCCATGTGGACCTGAACGCCATCCGCCGCGCCGCGCGGTTCGCCACGCCGCAAAATCATGCGGCGATGCCGATCCTGGCGCCGCCGGGCCAGCGTATCGCCATCGCCCGGGACGAAGCCTTCTCCTTCACTTACGCGCATCTCCTGTCCGGTTGGCGCGATGCGGGCGCTGAAATCCTGCCCTTCTCCCCCTTGGCCGACGAAGCCCCGGCGGCCGATGCCGATGCGGTCTGGCTCCCCGGCGGCTATCCCGAACTCCATGCGGGCCGGATCGCGCAGGCGGCCCATTTCCTTTCCGGCCTGCGCCGCCACGCGCTGGACCGCCCGATCCATGGCGAATGCGGCGGCTATATGGTGCTGGGCGAGGCGCTGATCGATGCCGACGGACAAGCGCACGCCATGGCCGGCCTGCTCGGCCTCGTCACCAGCTTCGCGGAACGGCGGCTCCACCTTGGCTACCGCCGCGCCCGCTTGCTGGCGCCGATGGGCGGAATGCCCGCAGGAGCGATGCTGAACGGCCATGAATTCCATTATTCCGCCATCGTCGAGCAACCGGACAGTCCACTCGCCCATGTGACCGATGCGGAGGGTCAGGCGGTTCCCTCGACGGGATCGCATCGCGGCCGCGTCACCGGCAGTTTCTTCCACCTCATCGCGCCCTCTTCGAAAGCCTCCTCATGATCGGCATCGACCTTATCGGCATCGGCACGGGCAATCCCGATCACCTCACCCGCGCCGCGGCGAAGGCGATGAACGACGCCGACCTCATCCTGCTGCCGCGCAAGGGCGCCGCCAAGTCCGACCTTGTCGACCTGCGCCGCGCCATTTGCGCCGAACTGCTGACGCAGGCGGTGAAGATCGTGGAATTCGACATGCCCCGGCGGGCGGACCGGCCCGATTATGTCGGCGCCGTGCTCGACTGGCACGACGCCATCGCCGCGCTCTGGATGGAGCAGATCGCCCGGCATCTTCCGAACGGGGGCAGGCTTGCCCTGCTCGTCTGGGGCGATCCGTCGCTTTATGACAGCAGCCTGCGCATCGCCGGGCGCCTGCCGGGCGTGAAGGTCCGCGTCATTCCCGGCATCACCAGCATACAGGCGCTGACAGCCGCCCACGGCATCTGCCTCAATGACCTTGCCGAACCCGTGCTGATCACCACCGGCAGGCGCCTCGCCGAGCGGGGCTGGCCGGATTGCGCCGACACCCTCGCCGTCATGCTGGATGGCCATTGCGCCTTCCAGGCCGCGACGGCCGAGGGGATCGACATCTGGTGGGGCGCCTATCTGGGACTGCCGCAGGAGTCGATCATGCGCGGGGCATTGACCGAGGTCGGGGCGGACATCGTCCGGCGGCGGGCCGCGCTTCGGAAGGAGCATGGCTGGATCATGGATATTTACCTGCTGCGCAGGCAAAGACCCGGTTGAAATGTCGGAACTGGATTCCTGCCCACGCAGGAACGCGGCGTGCTTCCGTCAGGCGACGTTGGGCATCAGTTCTATGATGGGCCTGCTGGCCGTCTGCCTCATGCCGCTCGACGCCGTTTCGGCCCGGCGGCGGAACTCGGCGGCCATCGCCTGGTGCATCATGCGCGCCGAAGCATCCGCGGTCGTCGCCGCCAACTGGTCATGCATTCTGGCCCGGTCGAGACATTCTTCTGGCGTAAGAGCATTCGTCATGAATCGAACTCCTGCCTGTCGCAGGGCTCGTCCTCTCCACCGCCTTTCGAGCGACAGATCCGACTTCGCCCACGAAAAACCGCCGCACAACTTAGCCTTTCCCGTCATCGATTGAAAATGGAATCTTGCCGACGCCGTTTTCCCGTCCGCCAGGCGCAACGGTTCAGCGCAGCCAGGCCATATTGGGCTGCGCGCTGTGGCTTTTCAGTTCCTTGCGGCTTTCGGAGTCGACCTCCTTCAACAGCACCTCATAACCCCAGAGATTCGCCAGATTTTGCAACACCATGGTGGCATCGCCCGCATCCAGTTGCACGCCGTCCAGCACCGCATGTTCGACGATCAGCTTGCGGTCCCCGGCCAGGTCGACATCGACCACCTGAATGTCCGGCTCCTGCCGACCGATTTCATATTCCCGCGCCAAAGAGCGGCGAATCCGCCGGTAGCCGCGCTCATCATGGATGGCATCGACCCGCAATTCCGACTCGCCCTGCTTGTCGAGTATCTTGAACAGCCGCCATTGCCGGATCAGATGGGGGCTGAGGAATTGCGAGACGAAGCTTTCGTCCCGGTAATTGGCCCAGATGTCCTTCAGCACCTCCATCGCGTCGCCCGATCCGGCGATTTCGGGGAACCATTCCCGGTCCTCCTCCGTCGGTTCGCGACAGATGCGCTCTATGTCGGACATGATGCCGAATCCTAGGGCATAGGGGTTGAATCCGCCAAATTGTCCTGAATCATAAGTGGGTTGGTAGACGACATTGGTATGGGATGACAGGAATTCCATGAAGGAGCCGTCGGTGATCCAGCCCCGTTCGTGCAGCGTCGTCATGATGCGATAATGGGTGTAGGTGGCGCAGCCCTCATTCATCGCCTTGGTCTGGCGCTGCGGGTAGAAATATTGCGCGATTAGCCGCACGATCCGCAAAATCTCCCGCTGCCAGCTTTCCAGCCGGGGACCGGACTTTTCCAGGAAATAGAGGATATTTTCCTGCGGCAGTCCCAGCGCGGCCCGCCGGGCGTCGCTGGGGATCGCGTCCGCCTTCGCGCCGGTTGGCACGGTGCGCCACAGATCGTCATAGATGCGGTCGCGATAGGCCTGCCGTTCCGCCTCCCGCGCCGCCTCCGCCTTCAAGTCCCTTGGGCGGACGCGCGGATAGCGGTGGACGCCCTGGTTCATCAGCGCATGGGCGGCGTCCAGCACCCGTTCGACCGGCAACTGGCCGTAGCGTTCCTCGCATTGGGCGATGTAGCGCTTGGCGAATTCCAGATAGTCGAGAATGCCCTCCGCGTCGGTCCATTGCTTGAAGACATAATTATTCTTGAAGAAATGATTATGTCCGAAGGCGGCATGGGCGATGACCAGGGTCTGCATCGTCGCGCTGTTTTCCTGCATCAGATAGTTGATGCAGGGATCGGAGTTGATCACCAGCTCATAGGCGAGGCCGCGCAGCCCCTTGCGGTACATCATTTCATTGGTCACGAACTGCTTGCCGAAGGACCAATGTTTGTAGAAGAGCGGCATGCCGATGGACGAATAGGCGTCCAGCATCTGTTCCGCGCTGATGATCTCTATCTGGTTGGGATAGATGTCCAGCTTCATTTCCTGGAGCGCTATCGGTTCGATCGTGTCGTGGATGCGGTTGATGAGGGAAAAATCCCAATCGCTGCCCGTGAACAGCGGGGCGGGCGCCAGCGCGACCGTCATGCCGACCTCCCCATCATGAACTCCGCTCCGCCACGCCCTTGCGCTGGAACAATTCGCGGAAGACGGGGTAGATTTCGCGGCGGTGATGCACCTTGCGCATCACGAAATTGCGGTTGGCGTCTGAAACCGGGGCATAGGCCTGCCACAGGCCGGTGGTCGTGCCGATCGATTCTATGTCGGCGAATTCCTCCCGCCCGACCTCCAGATAGGCGAAATATTGGCTGAAGGGCAGGATTTCCTGCTGCATCAGGCTGACCACCCGGCCATTGTCGGATTGCATCGTGTCGCCGTCCGACGCCTGCGCCACATAGATGTTCCAGTCGTCGGGCCGGAAGCGTTCCTGCACCACCTCTATCAGCTTGTCGAGCGCGCTGGACACCAGCGTGCCGCCTGTGACCGTGCTGTAGAAGAAGGTCTGTTCGTCCACCTCGGCCGCCCGGTCGGTATGGTGGATGAACACCACCTCCACATGTTCGTAGCAGCGCGACAGGAACAGGTGCAGCAGCGCGAAGAAGCGCTTGGCCAAGTCCTTCATATGTTCCGTCATGGAGCCGGAGACGTCCATCAGGCAGAACATGACGGCTTGCGCGACGGGCTTGGGCACCGTTTCGAAGCGGCGGTAGCGCAGGTCGACGGGGTCGATATAGGCGATGAGGTTGCGGCGGCGGATGACGGTGGAGCGTTCCTCCCGCAGCGCCTCCAGCCGCGTGGCGTCGTCGGGCAGAGGCGGAGTGCGCGCCTCGATCAGGGCGATTTCCTCCTCGATCCGGGCGAGGTCGGCGCCTTTTGGGCGGCGCAGCGCCAGGCGGCGCGACATCGCCTTCTGCATGGTGCGGGGCACGGAGAGGTTGGAGGGGTTGCCGGCGGTCGAATAGCCTGCCCGCCGGATGCCGTCGACCGCGCCGCCGATCAGCCGCCGCTTTGCGAGGTCCGGCAGTTCCAGATCGTCCAGGAACAGGTCGAGAAATTCCTCCCGGCTGAGCGCGAACTGGAAATCGTCATTCCCCTCGCCCTGCCCGGCCTTCGACCCCGCGCCCGCGCCGCCGTCGGGGCGCTTGATCTTGTCGCCCTCCATATAGTCGTGGTTGCCGGGGAAGACCCGTTCGCGGCTGCCGCCCTGCGCGGCGCGGTGCAGCGTCGGTTCGTGGATGACGTCGCGCTGGATGGAAATCTGGCCTTCCTTGTCCAGATCCTTGATGCTGCGGTCCTTCAGGCTGTCGCGCACCGCCTGCTGCACATAGGCCCTTGCCCTTCGCAGGAAGCGCTGTCTGTTGACCAGGCTCTTGCCGCCTGGGTTCAACCGTCTGTCGACTATGTGCATGGCGGGCTTGGCGCCTCCATCAACCGGCCTGTTTCACGCGGATATACCATTCGACCAGGCGCCGGACCTGCCGCTCCGTATAGCCCCTTTCGATCATGCGCGCGACGAATTCATCATGCTTGGTCGCGGTTTCGCCGTCCTTCTTCGACCCGAAGCTGATGACCGGCAGCAGATCCTCGACCTGGCTGAACATCCGCTTTTCGATGACTTCGCGGATTTTCTCGTAACTGGTCCAGGACGGGTTGCGGCCATCGTTGCTCGCCCGCATGCGGAGGGCGAATTTCACGACCTCGTTGCGGAAATCCTTGGGGTTGGCGATGCCGGCTGGCTTTTCGGTCTTGGACAGTTCCTGGTTGATGACCTCCCGGTCCAGAAGCTGGCCGGTGTCAGGATCCTTGAAATCCAGATCCTCGATCCACGCATCGGCATAGGCGACATAGCGGTCGAACAGGTTCTGGCCGTAATCATGATAGGATTCCAGATAGGCCTTCTGGATTTCATTGCCGATGAATTCGGCATAGCGCGGGGCCAGTTCGCCCTTGATGAACTCCAGGTAGCGGGCTTCGACTTCGGCCGGGAATTGTTCCTGCCGGACCATGCCCTCCAGCACGTACATGAGGTGGACCGGGTCGGCCGCGATCTCATTGGTGTCGTGGTTGAAGGTGGCCGACAGCGCCTTGAAGGCGAAGCGGGTGGAGATGCCCGACATGCCCTCGTCCACGCCGGCGGCGTCGCGATATTCCTGGAGGCTTTTCGCGCGCGGGTCGATTTCCCGCAGCATCTCGCCGTCATAGACTCGCATCTTGGAGTAGAGATTGCTGTTCTCATGCTCGCGCAGGCGGGTCAGGACCGAAAAGCGGGCCAGCATGTCCAATGTTCCCGGCGCGCAGGGGGCTTTGTTGAGGTCGGATTCCCGCAGCAGCTTTTCGTAGACATGGCGTTCTTCGGTGGCTTGCAGGCTGTAGGGGACTTTTATGACGTAGATGCGGTCGATGAAGGCTTCGTTATTCTTGTTGTTCTTGAAATTGGCCCATTCCGATTCATTGCTGTGGGCCATGATGATGCCGGTATAGGGGATGGCGCCGATATTCTCCGTGCCGATATAATTGCCCTCCTGCGTCGCGGTGAGCAGCGGATGGAGCATCTTGATCGGCGCCTTGAACATCTCGACGAATTCCAGCATGCCCTGGTTCGCCCGGTTGAGGCCGCCGGAATAGCTGTAGGCGTCGGGATCGTTCTGGGAGAGCATTTCCAGCTTGCGGATGTCGACCTTGCCGACCAGCGAGCTGATGTCCTGGTTGTTCTCATCGCCCGGTTCGGTCTTGGCGATGGCGACCTGCCGCATGCGGGAGGGCATCATGCGCACGACCCTGAACTGGGAGATGTCGCCGCCATATTCGTCCAGGCGCTTGCGGCACCAGGGGCTGATCATGCCGGTCAGCCGACGGCGGGGGATGGCGTAATTTTCCTCTATGAAGTCGCCATGCGTCTCCGCGTCGAACAGGGCGAGCGGGCTTTCGAAGATCGGGCTGATTTCATCCCCCGCCTTCAGCACATAGATGGGGTGCACCTCCATCAACGCCTTCAGCCGTTCGGCCAGCGACGACTTGCCGCCGCCCACCGGGCCAAGCAGGTAGAGGATCTGCTTGCGCTCCTCCAGTCCCTGGCTGGCGTGGCGCAGGAAGCTGACGATATGCTCTATCGTCCCTTCCATGCCGTAGAAGTTGGTGAAGCTCTTGTAGCGCCGGATCGTCCGGTTCATGAAGATGCGGCCCAGCCGCTGATCGCGGGACGTGTCGATGATCTCAGGCTCGCCGATGGCGGCCAGCAGCCGTTCCGGCGCCGATGCGTGCATCAATGGATCGTTGCGACATCCCAGCAGATAATCTTCGATGGACATTTCGGCCTGGCGCCGATCATCGAACTTCCGCGTGAAGCTGGAAAACAGCTCATTCTTTGTCACTGGCGACTCCCGCTAAAGTAGCCGTGGAATATATATAGACCCATATGGTCCGTAAAAACAGTGTAATAGAAGGATGGCAGGTTAAAAAATTTAAATCTGCGCGGAATTTTATCCGAAAACTTCTTTGCAAAAGAACGCACGATGCTTGTCCGGCTACGCAAGAGCATTTCCGGCATTTGCACGACCGTCATATTGCGGCCGGCAACATCTTTGCCGCGCCGCCGCCATGCAGCGTCTTCAAATCGGCGCGACGATCCCCCGCCGCGATCTGATGCATAGTGTCACCTGAGGCCTTGAGAGGGAAGAGGGTAAAGGAGATAATCTCGCCAGGGCCGCGTTGGTTCCATCCGCAGGCATCGGCTTCGGGCGAGAGGGACCACCGCAAACCCTCCTTTCATGCCGAGATTTCTCAGCATGAAAGATTGGAATGCGCCCTCGCCGCAAGGTAAAAAGCCGAAGCCGTTACGCCCGCATGTCGATCGTCGCGACCAGCCCCCCGTCCGGCGCGTTGGCCAGCCGCACCGACGCCTGGAAGCTCAGCGCCAGGGATCGGGCGATGGTGAGGCCAATGCCCGTGCCCGGCCGCCCGCCCGGCTGCCCCGCCACGCCGCGGGTGAAGGGTTCGAACATCTGGTCCAGTTGATCGGGCGCGATGCCCGGCCCATGGTCCCGCACCTCGATCAGCACGCGCCCGCCCTGCCGCATGCAACTGACATCGGCGCTGCCGCCATATTTCACCGCATTGTTCACCAGGTTGCTGATGCAGCGGGTCAGCGCATTGGGCTTGACGCGGACCGTGCCGCCGCAGCCCGACAGGAAACGAACGGGCGATCCCAGGTCCTGCGCGTCCTCCGCCATGCTGGTGAGCAGGGAATCGATGTCGATCATCGACCAGTCCTCCTGCGCCTCGGTGCTCGCCGCTAGGTCCAGCCCCTCGCGCACCAGGGTCATCATCGCCTGGTGATCCTGCAACAGCCGCGCCCGCAACTCCTCATTCTCCACCAGTTCCAGCCGCAGCCGCAGGCGGGTGAGCGGGGTCTGAAGGTCATGGCTGATCGCGGCGAGCAACTGCGTCCGCTCGGCAAAACCGGCGCGCACCCGGCGCTGCATCAGGTTGAAGGTCGACAGTGCGGCCCGCACCTCCTCCGGCCCGCGTTCGGGGATTTCCTCCGGATCGACCGACACCGAAAAGGCTTCGGCCGCCCGCTCCAACCGTCGCAGCGGCTTGGCGACGAAGCGCGCGACGACGATCGCCAGCCCCGCCGAAGACAACAGGATCAGCAGCAGGTAGATCGGCCTGGCAAGATTGCTGGGCGGCTTGGCGACCCGCGGCAGGTATAGGGCGAGCGAGCGCCGCTGGCCCGTGCTGTCGGTGAAGCGGACGACCCAGCAATCGGGCCGTGGCGCGTCGATCAGGCCGGCCGCCCGATTATTGGGGTCGACCTTGCTCGCGGGGAAGCACAGCCCGACCGGCACCTGCCCTGCTTCGGGATTCGAATATGGCCCGAAACGCACCTCCAGCGCGTCCGCCAGGGTGGGGTCCGGGTCCGCCAGCGCCACGCCTTCCGGCGCGGTCCTCGCGCCCATGATCTGCTGGTCCTTCAGCATCGCCTCTATCCGCACCGGATCGTGGCTCAGCCGCTGGGCGATGTCGACCGCGCTCGCCACCACGCGCTGGAGGCGCCAGCGTTCGAAATCGAGGTGCCGGGCCTGCTCCGCCACCAGCAGAGCCAGCACGGCGGCCACGGTCATGCCGACGGTCAGCAGCAGGAATATCCGTCCCACCAGCGACCGGAAGAAATTGCGCGCCCGCGCCACGATCGGGATCATCATGCGCCGATCATCCGCCCGTCATTCATAGGTCACCGTGCTCGCCAGCACATAGCCTTCGCCGCGCACCGTCAGGATCAGGCCGTCGCCGCCGGGGCTGTCGGCCAGTTTCTGCCGCAGCCGGCTGACCTGGAGGTCGATGGATCGGTCGAACGCCGCCGTCGCCCGGCGTTCAGGCACCAGCGCCTCTCGAGAGAGCACCACATTGGGTTCCTCTATGAAGCGGGACAGCAGGCGGAATTCGGCGGAGGACAGCATGATCAGCCGGTCGTCGCTGGCGATCAGCCGTCGCTGGAAGAGGTCCAGCCGCCAGGAGCCGAAGCGGGCGATCCGCGCCGCCTTCTGCCGCGCCGGATCCTCGCTGCGCGACCGCCGCAGCAGGTTGCGGACCCGAACCAGCAGCTCGCGCGGCTCGAACGGCTTGGTCAGATAATCGTCCGCGCCCAGTTCCAGCCCCAGCACCCGGTCGATGGCGCTGCCCCGCGCCGTCACCATGATGATCTGGACGCCGCTGCCCTGCGCCCGCAATTCCCGGCACAGCGACAGCCCGTCGCCATCGGGCAGGTTGAGGTCCAGCACGATGAGGTCGGCCGGCCGCGCCGCCATGATTCCGTGCAGTTCGCTCAGGCTGCCGGCCGCCAGCACCTCATAATGTTCCTGGGCAAGCTGGCCGACGATCAGCCCCCTTATGTCCTCGTCATCGTCGACGACGATCACGCGGAACGGGCGGGATGGCGGCATATCGGGCATCGTCTCCTTCTAACCGCAATCGCTGGCCAAGTCTGCGTTCGGGCTGCGGTCGTTACATATCGATACAATCCGCTACACAATGATCCAACCGGATGAAAAGTCGCTCTACCACGCGACGGGGCGAAGAGGGATGAGGGGCAGGTCGGCGCCAGCCACTGGAGCCGACCTTTGCCCGGCGCGCCCCTCCCTCCCCCTGCGCCGGGCGAAGTCCCCCATCTTCATTCCGGAACCGCCCGACGACCATGCCCAGCCGCCTCCCCGCCCTTCGGACCGCCCTCTTGGCGCTTTGCGTCCTGGTCGCCGCCTGCGGCCAGAGGGAAGCGCCCAAAAAAGGGCCGGTCGAGGTCGGTGTGGTGACGCTGGCGACGCAGGACGTGACAGTATCCACCGAACTGCCCGGCCGCACCGCATCCACCATGATGTCGGAGGTCCGGCCGCAGGTCGCCGGCGTCATCCAGAAGCGGCTGTTCACCGAGGGTTCGACCGTGAAGGCGGGCCAGCCCCTCTACCAGATCGATCCCTCGCTCTATCGCGCTTCCCGCGATGAGGCGCAGGCCACCCTGGCCAGCGCGCAGGCGACCGCCGCCGCCGCCCAGGCAAGGGCCAGCCGCTACCGCACGCTCGGCCAGAGCGAGGCGGTGAGCGCGCAGGACCGCGACGACGTCATCGCCACCGCCCGCCAGGCGGCCGCCGCCGTGCAACAGGCCCGCGCCACGCTCCAGACGGCTGGCATCAACCTCAACTTCACGCAGGTCCGGGCGCCCATCGGCGGGCGGATCGGCCGGTCCGCCGTGACGCCCGGCGCCCTGGTGACGGCCAGCCAGGCGACGCCGCTCGCCATCATCCAGCAACTCGACCCGATCTTCGTCGACGTGACGCAGTCGAGCGCCAAGCTGCTCCAGTTGCGCCGTGCGCTGGCGGCGGGCAAGGCGCTGCCCGCCAGCGCCACGATCCGGCTGAAGCTGGACGACGGCACCGATTATCCGCTGGAAGGCCGCATCGAATTTGCCGAACCGATCGTCGATCCGGACAGCGGCACCGTCACGCTGCGCGCCCGTTTCCCCAATCCGGACGGCCTGCTGCTGCCCGGCATGTTCGTGCGCGTGGTCGCGCCGCAATCGGTCGTGCCGAACGCGATCCTGGTGCCGCAGCAGGGCATCAGCCGCGATCCCAAGGGCAACGCCACCGCGCTGGTGGTGGACAAGGGGAACAAGGTGGAGCGGCGCACCGTCACCGCCGCGCAGGCCGTGGGCGACAAATGGCTGATCACCGACGGATTGCGGAGGGGCGACAGGCTGATCGTCGAGGGCACGGACAAGGTGCAGCCGGGCGACGCGGTGAAGGCCGTTCCCGTCGACCGGGCCGCGAAATAAGGGGGCGGAACCTTGCTCAGCCGCTTTTTCATCGAACGGCCGATCTTCGCCTGGGTCATCGCCATCGGCATCATGATGGCGGGCCTGGGCGCGATGCTGACCCTGCCTATCGCCCAATATCCGGACATCGCTCCCCCGTCCGTCAACATCAGCGCCAACTATCCCGGCGCTGCGGCCGAAACCGTGGAGACCAGCGTCACCCAGGTGATCGAGCAGCAGCTCACCGGCATAGACGGCCTCATGTACTTCTCCTCCTCGTCGACGGCCAACGGCCAGGCGCGGATCACCGTCACCTTCAAGAAGGGCACCGATCCCGACACCGCGCAGGTGCAGGTGCAGAACAAGGTGCAGCAGGCGCTGAGCCGGCTGCCCAACGCCGTGCAGCAGCAGGGACTGACCGTCACCAAGTCGCAGACCGACTTCCTGATGGTCGTCGGCCTCTACGACAGGACGGACGCGGCGTCGCAGGCCGACATCTCCGACTATCTGGTCAATCATTTCCAGGACGCCATCGCCCGCGTGGACGGCGTCGGTTCATCCCAGATCTTCGGATCGCAATATGCGATGCGCGTCTGGCTGGACCCCTACAGGCTCGCCACCGTCAAGCTGATGCCGTCCGACGTGCAAAGCGCCATCGCGGCCCAGAATGTCGAGGTGTCGGCGGGCCAGATCGGCGCCGATCCCGCGCCGGAGGGGCAGCAGCTCAACGCCACCGTCACCGCCCGCGCCCGGCTGCAAACGCCCGAGCAGTTCCGCAACATCATCGTCAAGACGCAGAGCGACGGATCGGTCGTCCACCTGTCGGACGTGGCGCGGGTCGAACTGGGCAATGAAAGCTACACTTCCTCTGCGCGGCTGAACGGCCATCCCGCCTCCGGCATGGCGCTGCAGCTCGCGCCCGGCGCCGACGCGCTCAAGACCGCCGAACTGGTCAAGGCCAGGGTGGAGGAACTGTCGGCCGACCTGCCGCATGGCTATACCGTCACCTATCCGCGCGACACCACGCCCTTCATCAAGCTGTCGGTGGAGGAAGTGGTCCAGACGCTGATCGAGGCGGTCGGGCTGGTCGTGGTGGTGATGTTCGTCTTCCTGCAAAGCTGGCGCGCGACGCTGGTGCCCGCCATCGCCGTGCCGGTGGTGCTGCTCGGCACTTTCGGCGTGCTGGCGCTGTTCGGCTATTCGATCAACACGCTGACGCTGTTCGGCATGGTGCTGGCCATCGGCCTGCTGGTCGACGACGCCATCGTCGTGGTCGAGAATGTCGAACGCATCATGGAGGAGGAAGGGCTTTCCCCGCGGGACGCCACGATCAAGTCGATGGAGGAGATCGGCAGCGCCCTGATCGGCATCGCCCTGGTCCTGTCCGCCGTGCTGCTGCCCATGGCCTTTTTCGGCGGGTCGACGGGCGTCATCTACCGGCAATTCTCCATCACCATCGTCTCCTCCATGCTGCTGTCGGTGGTGGTGGCGCTGATCCTTTCGCCCGCGCTCTGCGCGACGATCCTGAAGCCGGTTTCGCATGAGCATCGCGACCGCGGCTGGACCGGCAGGTTCAACCGCTGGTTCGGTCGCGTCACGGATGGCTATATGACGCGGCTGAACGGCTTTATCGGCCGCCGAACCCTCTTCTGGATCGGCTATGCGGCGATGCTCGGCCTGCTCTGGCTGCTGTTCGTGCGCCTGCCCACCAGCTTCCTGCCGGTGGAGGACCAGGGCCAGGTGATGGTCCAGGTCACCTTGCCCGCCGGCGCCAAATCATCGCGCACCAGCGCCGCCGTCGACCAGATCCAAAATTATTTCACCAATGACGAGAAGGACAATGTCGACTTCATCTTCGTGACCCAGGGTTTCAGCTTCGCCGGACAGGGGGAAAATACCGCGCAGGGCTTCGTCAGCCTCGCGCCTTGGGACAAGCGCAAGGGCGCGGCCAACGGCGCGACCATGATCGCGAACCGCGCCACGAAGCAACTCGCCGCGATCCGCGACGCCAAGGCGCTGGCGACGACGCCGCCCTCTATTCGCGGACTGGGCCAGTCCAACGGCTTCACCTTCGAACTGCTGAATACCGGCGGCCTCAGCCGCGAACGCTTCCTCGAAATGCGCAACCGGCTCATGAGGGCGGCGACCGGCAGTCCGAAACTGGCGGGCGTGCGCGCCGCCACGCTGGAGGACACGCCGCAGCTCAAGGTCGACATCGACTCCGAGAAGCTCGCGGTCCTGGGCCTCACTCAAAACAGCGTCGACAATGTGCTGAGCGCCGCCTGGGGCAGCACCTATATCAACGATTTCGTCGACCGTGGCCGGGTGAAGCGCGTCTATATGCAGGCCGACGCGCCCTTCCGCGCCTTGCCCACCGATCTCGACAACTGGCAGGTGCGCTCTGCCGCGACCGGGGAAATGGTCCCCTTCTCCGCCTTCGCCACCACCCATTGGGCGATGGGGCCGACCACCGTGTCGCGCTATAACGGCCAGTCCGCCTATGAAATCCAGGGGCAGGCCGCGCCGGGCTCCAGCTCGGGCGAGGCGATGGACGAGATGGTCAGGCTGCAAAAACAGCTTCCCCCCGGCACCGGCTATGCCTGGAGCGGCCTTTCCTATCAGGAGCAGCTATCCGGCGGGCAGGCGCCGCTGCTCTATGGCCTGTCGGTGCTGGTCGTGTTCCTCTGCCTCGCCGCACTTTACGAAAGCTGGTCGATCCCGCTTGCCGTGCTGCTGGTGATTCCGCTCGGCCTGATCGGCGCGGTGCTGGCGGTGACGCTGCGGGGCCTGGAAAACAACATTTATTTCCAGGTCGGCCTGCTCACCACCATGGGCCTCGCCGCCAAGAACGCGATCCTGATCGTCGAATTCGCGGAGCTGGCCTACCTCCAGGGCAAGGACGCGATGTCCGCCGCGCTGGAGGCCGCCCGCCTGCGCTTCCGCCCGATCCTGATGACCTCGCTGGCCTTCATCGCGGGCGTCATCCCACTCGCCATCGCGAGCGGCGCGGGCGCGCAGAGCCGCGTCGCCATCGGCACTGCGGTGGTCGGCGGCATGCTGACCGCGACCGTGCTCGCCATCTTCTACGTCCCCCTCTTCTTCCTGACGATCATGCGCATCTTCAACCGCAAGAACCCGCCCTCCCCCACCGCCCCCGCTGCGGAGGTTCCGGCATGAGGCGCGCCCTGTGCGCCCTCGCTTCGGCGGCTGCCCTGTCGGGTTGCAACATGGCGCCGACCTATGTCCGGCCCGCCCCCCCGGTGCCCGCCAGCCTCCCCAGCGGCCCGGCCTATGCGCCTGCGACGGCGGCGGAAAAACCCGGCCTGCCCTGGACCGCGCTGATCGGCGATGCCGGCCTGAAGACAGTGATCGGACGAGCGCTCGACAATAATCGCGACCTGCGCGCCGCCCTCGCCAATGTGGAGGCCGCCCGCGCCCTTTACCGGGTGCAGCGCGCCGAACGGCTGCCCGCCGTCACGGGCGAGGCGGCAGCCGGCTTTACCCGGCGGAACGACGCCCGCCAGAACAGCTACAGCGCCGACATCGGCTTCAGCGCGTTCGAGATCGACCTGTTCGGCCGGGTGAAGAACCTGACCCGGTCGGCGCTGGAATCCTATCTGGCGACCGAGGAAGGGGCGCGGGCCACCCGCATCGCCCTGATCGCGGAAACGGCCACGGCTTATGCGACCTTGGCCGCCGATCAGGATTATCTAGACCTTTCCCGCCGGACATTGGCCAATGCCGAACGCACGCTCGCCCTCACCCGGTCGCTGAACGGCGCGGGATTGATCGGCAAGCTGGACGTCCACCAGGCCGAAACCACGGTGGAACAGGCGCGCAGCGACATTGCCGCGAACCTCACCCAGGTGGCGCAGGACCGGAATGCCCTGGACCTGCTGGTCGGCGCGCCGGTCGAAGATGCGCTGCTGCCCCGGTCGTTGCAGGAACTCACCCCCGACATTGCGAAGGTGCCGGCGGGTCTTTCCTCCGACGTGCTGCTCCAGCGGCCGGACGTGCTGCAGGCGGAACATCAACTGAAGGCCGCCAATGCCGACATCGGCGCGGCGCGGGCCGCGATGTTCCCGAGGATCAGCCTGACCGCGGCCATCGGCGTAGCCAGTTCGGCCCTGTCGTCGCTTTTCACGGGCGACGGCTTCGCCTGGTCGGCGGCGCCCTCCGCCGGCATGCCGATCTTCGGGGGCGCGGCCAGAGGCAATCTGTCCTACAGCAAGGCGCAGCGCGACCTCAGCCTCGCCCGATATGAAAAGGCGATCCAGACTGCCTTTCAGGAGGTGTCCGACGCGCTGGCGCGTGAAGGCACGATAGACGAGCAGCAGGCTGCGCAGCAGCGGCTGGTCCTCGCCAGCCAGCGGAGCTACAAGCTAGCCGAGGAACGCTATCGCGCCGGCATAGACACTTTCCTCAACAGCCTGACCAGCCAGAGAAGCCTTTACAACGCGCAGCAGAGCGCGATCGCGACGAACCTGGCGATGATCAGGAACCGCATCCTGCTCTACCGGGTCATCGGGGCGGATTTCCGGGAGGGGTGATCGCCATGGCCGGCAAACCCGCGCTGCCTGTCCTTAACCCTTCAACCGCAGCGGCAACCCCGCCGCCATCAACATGACATCCTCGCACAGGGCCGCCATCTGCTGGTTCAGCCACCCCGCCTCGTCCCGGAACCGCCGGGCCAGGGCGTTGTCCGGCACGATGCCCAGGCCCACTTCATTGCTCACCAGCACGACAGGAACGGGACAGGCCCTCAACGCCTCCGCCAGAACGGCCCTGGCCCCGGCCAGGTCCGCATCGGCAAGCATCAGATTCGTCAGCCACAGCGTCAGGCAATCCACCAGGATCGCCTCCGCCCGACAGGCCGCTTCGGACAGGGCGGCGGGCAGGTCCATGGGCGCGTCGATGGTCAGCCACCGGCTTCCACGCTCGATCCGGTGGCGCGCTATCCGCTCCTCCATCTCCGCGTCGAACGCCTGCGCGGTCGCGATATAGGCCAGGCTCCCGTTCCCGACAGCCTCGCAGCGCTCCTGCGCATAGCGGCTCTTGCCGGACCGGCATCCGCCCAGCACCAGCATTCTCTTCATCCGACACCCTCCCAGATTGCGGTGAGGCCCCACAGCAGCAGGCAGGCGAGCACATAGATGCGCAGCGCCGCCTTCATCGCGCGGACGTCCGCTTCCCCGCCCGTCCCGATCCATGGCTTGTCGTGCAGCACGCCGTCATAGCGGATCGGCCCCGCCAGCCGGATGCCGAGCGCGCCGGCCATCGCGGCCTCCGGCCACCCCGCATTGGGCGAGGCATGCTTCCGGCGATCCCGCCGCAGCACGGCCCATCCGCCGCCCCCGGCAACGCAAAGGATCAGACCGGCGAGCCGCGCCGGCACCCAGTTCAACAGATCGTCGAAGCGCGCCGCCGCCCAACCGAAATCGGTGTAGGGCGCCTCCTTGTGCCCGATCATGCTGTCGGCGGTGTTGACCGCCTTATAGGCCCATATGCCCGGCAGGCCGAGCAGCAGCAGCCAGAACAGCGGCGCCACGACGCCATCGCAGAAGCTTTCGGCCAGACTTTCTATGCCGGCCCGCGCAACGCCCGCTTCATCCAGCGCGGCCGTGTCGCGGCCGACGATCCGGGCCACCGCCTGCCGCGCCGCATCCATTTCCCCCTTCGTCAGTGCGCGAACCACCGGCGCGACATGGACATAGAGGCTGTTCTGCGCCAGCGCCGGCCATGCGGCGAGCGCCAGCCATGGCCAGGCCGTGCCCCCGCCCCAGCGGCGGATCGCCCATTCCAGCGCCAGACCAACGCCTGCGCCCACGCCCAGCAACAGCAACAGCAGGGCAAATCCCGTCCAGCGGCGCACCCGGCCGCTCCACGCCTCCCGGTTCCATCGCCGCTCCGCCGCGCCGATGATCCGGGCGAAACCGCCGACCGGATGGCCGATCCGGGCGTGCAGCCAACCCGGCCAGCCAAGCGCCGCATCCAGCATCAGCGCCGCCAGGGCCGCCGGCTCACCCATCGGCCAATGCCCGGTCGAGGCGGGCGAGCGCCGCCGCATCGGCAGGCAGGCCGATCCGCAGCCAGCGCCGGTCCTCCTCGAAGGGGCGCGTCAGGATGGAACGCCGGGCCAGCCTGTCGAACAGGGTCCAGCCATCCTCCGCCTCCACCAGGCGGAACAGCGGGCATTCGCCCCGCGCCGCCAACCCATGGCGCGCCAGCACGCCATCCAGTTGCGCCGCGCGCTCCCCCAGCGCCGTCACTGTCGCGTCGATCCAACTCCGGTCGCGATAGGCAGCGCCGCCGAACGCGATGGCTGCCGCGGAAACCGGCCATTCCCCCAGCATCCGCCGCGCCCGGGCGACGACTTCTCGCGGCCCAAGCAGAAAGCCCAACCTGACTCCGGCCAACCCGAAGAATTTGCCGAAGGACCGCAACAGGATCAGCCGCCGCCCGTCCCCCACTTCGCCCGCCAGGCTGCATGAAGGCACAGCGTCGGCATAGGCTTCGTCGACGATCAGCCATCCTCCGCCCTCTTCCAGCCCGGCCAGCCATTGCAGCAGGCGCGCAGGCGGCAGGATGCGGCCGTCGGGATTATTTGGGTTGGCCAGCAGCAGGGCCACCGCTTCGCGAGGCGGTTCTTCCCCATCGGGCAACGGGGCGCCTTGCGCGAAAATCTCCGCATGGGTGCGATAGCTGGGGACGAGCCAGCGAGCGGGCATGTCCAGCATCCGTCCCACCAGCCGCAATCCCGCCTCGCTGCCCGGCAGGGTGCAAAGATGGTCGGGATCTACCCCGAAACAGGCGGCGGCGGCCGCCTCCATCGCCGCCAGATCGCGCGGATCGGGCAAATGCCGCCAGTCGACGGCCAGATGATCGGCCCCCGGCCATGGGAAGGGGCTGATTCCGGTCGAAAGGTCGATCCACTCCTTCCCGCCATAGACGGCGCGGGCTTCTGCCAGGCGGCCGCCATGCCAGGCGAAACCGCTCATCGCGCCGCCACCATCGCCAGCAGCAGGGCGCTCTCCAGCAATTCGATGCCGGCGCCATGCCCATCCCCGGAGATGCCGCCGATCCGGGACCGCAGCCAAAGGCCCCAAAGCGGGATCAACGGAACCGCCGCGAGAAGGGCGGGCGCCCGATAACCCAGCGCCAGCCCCAATATCGACCAGAGGATAAACGCCTCCGCCCGCCATCCGGCCCGAAAACGGCTCGCCAGTCCCTCGTGGAGCGGGGGCAGCCAGCGCGTCCAGAATAAAGGCCCGATGCGCGCCACCATCGCCACGGCCGCCAGCATCCATGGCGACAAACTCTCCAGCCACAGCCGCAACAGCACCAGCTTGGCCAGCAATTGCAGACCGATGGCGACCACGCCGAAGCTGCCGACATGCGGATCGGCGAGGACGGCGGACAGGCGCGTCCGGTCGCCATGCGCCGCCCCCGCCGCATCCGCTATGTCGCCCAATCCGTCGAGATGCAGCGCCCCGGTCACGGCCACCCAGGCAACCAGGCCGAAAAGAGCGCCGGCCCAGGGGTCGATCCGCATGCCCAGCCCGGCCCCGCCCGCGACCGCCAGGCCGACGGCGATGCCCGTTGCGGGCAGCCAGCGGACGGCGGCGGCGAAATCCCGCTCATCGACATGCTGCGCGGGCAAAGGCAGCCGCGTCATCAATTGCAGGGCCAGCACCAGCCTCTTCATGCGATCAGGCCCGTAATCTGCCCCGACGGTCCTTCGGGCCAGATCCGCAGGCTCAGCACCGCGCCATAAGGCAGGTCCACCGCCCAGCCCCGCCGCGCGTCGAAACCGCACAGCACAGACAACGCCGCCCGGATCGCCCCGGCATGGCAGACCACCAGAACCGGCTCGCCCAGCGCGGCCAGCCCGTCCCCGATCCGATTGCATAGGTCGGTCCAGCTTTCACCCCCAGGCGGGGGAAATCCGTCCGGATCGTCCCAGAAGCGGGCAAGATCCTCCGCCGGAAGGCGCGCCGGGTCGGCTCCCTCCCAATCCCCGAAATGCAGTTCCCGCCAGCGCGAGTCGACGTCCAACTCCACGTCCCGCTCCGCCGCGATCGCCGCGCCCGGCGTCCGCGCCCTGGCGAGGTCGGACGTCACCACTCGCGCGAAATCCAGATGCCGCGCCCGATCGACGCAGAGGGCGATCCCCTCCGCCTCCGGCGGAGCGTCCAGATGGCCGAGCAACCGTCCGGCAAGCTGCGGCGCGCCATGGCGCATCAGGTGGAGCGGAAAGGCGTTCACAGCGCGCCGGCCACGGCCGCTTCGGCAAAGCTCGCCATGCCCCCATGCGCGGCCAGGGCGGATCGCACGATCTGCGCGGCGACCGCGGCGCCGCTCCCCTCGCCCAGCCGCATGTCGAGCCGCAGCAACGGCTCCAGCGCCAGAGCGGCCAGCAGGCGCTCATGCCCCGCTTCCGCCGACATATGGGCGGCCATGCAATGGTCGACGATCACCGGATTATCCTTCGCCAGCGGCGCGACCGCCGCGCAGCCAATGAACCCGTCCAGCATGACCGGCACGCGCAGCATCCGCGCCGCCAGCACCGCGCCGGCCAGCGCCGCGATCTCTCGCCCGCCCAGCCTTCGCAAGGTTTCGAAGGCGTCGGCGCAATGCGCCCCGTGCAGGGCGAGCGCCAGCGATACCGCATCGGCCTTGCGCGCCAGCCCTTCGCCATCCACGCCTGTCCCGCGCCCCACCCAATGGGCCGCCGCACCCCCAAAGGCCTGCGCGCAGAGCGCCGCCGCCGGCGTGCTGTTGGCAATGCCCATCTCGCCCGGCAACAGCAGGTCGAGGCCCTCTTCCGCCGCCGCCGCTCCGGCATTGATCGCGCTCAGGCAATCCTCCTCGCTCATGGCCGCCTCCGCGCAGATGTCGCCGGTCGGCCGTTCCAGATCGAGCGCGACGACGGCCAGTTCCGCGCCGCAGGCCTGGGCCAGCGCGTTGATCGCCGCGCCGCCATGACGGAAATTGGCCACCATCTGCGCCGTGACCTCTGCCGGGAAGGCGCTGACGCCCCGCGCCGCAACGCCATGATTCCCCGCGAAGATAGCGGCGCGGATGCGCTCCGCCCGGGGCCGTTCCCGCCGCTGCCAGCCCGCCATGAACAGGGCGATCTCCTCCAGCCGCCCCAGCGAACCGGCGGGCTTCGTCAGCATCCGCTGCCGCTCCGCCGCCGCTGCGGCAGCGCCTGCGTCGGGGGCGGGAAGCTCCGCCAGAGCGGCGGCAAAGGCGGCCCGGTCGACGAAGCGGATCATGAACAGACGAAGCCGTCGGGCGGCGTGCGGACGATGAAATGCCCCTTCACCCCCTGCGGCCAGTCGGCATAGCGCACCACGCCCTCCTCGCTTTCGGCGTGGCGCGCCGCATAGTCCAGTATCGCCCGCGCGGCTTCCTCATCGGGGGTGAAGTCGCCCAGCACATAGCCGACCTTTCCGGTCCCGCGCACATGCACCGCGCAATGGCGATCGCAGGCGAAGAGGCAGGGCATGTCCTGCACCGCGACAGCCGCATAGGCGGGATCGCCGTCGCGAACCCTGTGAAGCGCCTCGACCAGCAGGGCGCCGCCTCGCCGCCCTGCCGCATCCTCCCGCTGCTCCGCCGAAAGACGGCAGGTCGAACAGACGACCACCGACGCCCCAGGCCCGACAGCCCGCAGCATCAACGATGGCCCCGCAAATCAGTCATTCCACATCCTCCAGCCCGGCGGCATATGCCCCATCGGGAACCGGGCAAGGGAGGACGGGCCGGCACCAGGGCAGGCGACAGGACTCCCCCCGCGCGGTCGCACCGGCAAGGCGATGGCTGTCGCTCGGCGAGGAGACCCCCGTTCGCCCGGCACACCCTGTCCGGTCGAAGAACGACGGCGTCAGGCAGGTCTCCTGGCTCGCGGGTCGATGCTGTCCGGCCGCCTTCTCGAAACCCTGTCGGTTCAATGGCGCGATGGCCGGAAGGCTCGCCGCTTACAGTTGCAGGGGCAGCGCGGGCATTTCACCCGACTTCCCTTTTCATCCCCTTGCAGGGAACCTGTCGCGCCAGTGCTGATAAAGCCGGCTTCGATCAATCGCAAGGCCGGAAATGGGAGGGTGGCGACGCGGTCGGGCCTCGGCTTCCGCTTCCGTCCGTCCTGTAGGGAACGGCAGCCGCCCTTCGCGGGTTTCATGGCCATGTTGGCCAACGATTTCGGCACCACGCTCGTCCGCCTTGTCCTTGCGACGCTGCTCGGCCTTGCCCTGGGCTTCGAGCGGGAACGCAACGGCCATGATGCGGGCCTGCGCACCCATGGCCTGGTGTCGCTGAGTTCGGCCATGCTGACGCTGTCGGCGCTAGAATTGGTGGAAGCGCACCCGGACGGGGATCCGATCCGCGTGGTTCAGGGACTTGCCCAGGCGATCGGCTTCATTGCGGGCGGCCTTATCTTCGTGCGCGGCGGGGATGTGCGCAACATGACCACGGCCGCCAGCCTGTGGATGGCCGCGGCCGTCGGCATCACGGCCGGGGCGGGCCAATATGTGCTGGTGCTCGTCGGATCGCTGATCGCGCTGATGCTGCTTTCCTTGCTCCTCCTGGTCGAAAAGCGCATCGCCCGGCGAAGCCGCAAGACGGACAGGCTGGAGGGCGACGCCATGCCCAACCGGCGCGGTTCCGTGGTCCCGGATCGCGAGGGTTGAACGGCAAATCCGCGCCGCCTTCCCCGGCTGCGCGCCCGGCGGTATAGGAAAAGAGCGAACCGATGCGAATGGAAAATCAGGGTTGCGATTCGCCTGCGACGCGGCGCTTCGCCCCGTCCGGAATCTGCCCAGGCGCCTGAGGAAAGAAAAATGAACAAGGACATCATCATCGCCGGCTATGCCCGGACGCCCATGGGCGGTTTTCAGGGCGCACTGGCCAGCGTCTCCGCCCCGGAACTGGGCGCCGTCGCGGTCAAGGCGGCGGTCGAACGCTCCGGCGCTGCGCCGGAAGCCATAGACCGCATCTATATGGGCTGCGTCCTGCCCGCCGCGCTTGGCCAGGCGCCAGCGCGGCAGGCGGCGCTGGGCGCGGGCCTGCCTCAATCCGTCGAAGCGACCACGGTCAACAAGATGT
Organism: Sphingobium indicum B90A; assembly: GCF_000264945.2. Taxonomy (NCBI): domain Bacteria; kingdom Pseudomonadati; phylum Pseudomonadota; class Alphaproteobacteria; order Sphingomonadales; family Sphingobiaceae; genus Sphingobium; species Sphingobium indicum. The sequence goes on along the minus strand of NZ_CP013070.1, from coordinate 2,445,168 downwards.
GCGGTTCGGGCATGCAGGCCGCGATCATGGCGGCCGAAGCGCTGAGCGCCGGGACGGTGGACATCGTCGTCGCCGGCGGCATGGAGAGCATGACCAACGCGCCCTATGCGCTGCCCAAGCATCGCTCCGGCGCGCGCATCGGCCATGATCGGATCATCGACACGATGATGATGGACGGGCTGGAGGACGCCTATGACCGCGGCAAGCCCATGGGCGCCTTTGCCGAGGATACGGCCCGCGACTATCAGTTCACCCGCGCGGAAATGGACGCCTATGCGATCGAAAGCCTCGCCCGCGCCAATGCGGCGATCGACAGCGGCGCCTTCGCTGGAGAGGTGGTGCCGGTCATCGTCAGGACGCGCGGCGGCGAGGTCCAGGTCGACAAGGACGAACAGCCCGGCAATGCAAGGCCGGAGAAGATTCCGTCGCTCAAGCCCGCCTTCGCCAGCGATGGCGCGATCACCGCGGCATCCTCCGCCTCCATCTCCGACGGCGCGGCCGCGCTGGTGCTGACCCGCGCCGACGTGGCGGAGAAGCTGGGCCTGGCGAGGGAAGCGCGCATCGTCGCCGCCGCAGCCCATGCCCATGCTCCCGCGCTGTTCACCACGGCCCCGGTCTTCGCGATCCGCAAGGTGCTGGAGAAGGCGGGCTGGTCCTCCGGCGATGTCGATCTCTACGAAGTGAACGAGGCGTTCGCCGCCGTCGCCATGATCGCGATGCGCGACCTCGACATTCCGCGCGACAGGATCAACGTCAATGGCGGCGCCACGGCGCTGGGCCACCCCATCGGCGCAAGCGGCGCGCGCATCATCGCCACGCTGGTGGCGGCGTTGAAGGCGCGGGGCCTCAAGAAAGGCGTCGCGGCGCTCTGCATCGGCGGCGGCGAAGCGACCGCCGTCGCGCTCGAAATCCTGTGAGCGGGACGAAGGGAACATCCTGGACCGGCGCGATCCGGCAGGCGCCGGTCCTTCGATCCATGTCCATCAAGTCATGAATTTGGCGTGGCGCAACTTGTCGCGAGGGAAGGTTCGGCACGCGGCCTAGGCCGCAAACTCATAAATGGCGCGTTCGAGGTTTGAGGCAAAAAGGCCCAGCACAAGGAGAGAGGGCGCAGGAATATGTCAATATTTCAAGCCCTCTCGACGCCGGGATGGGCCTTTTTGGTCAAATCCGCAGGACGCCAAAATGGCTTTCATCTCGAACCGAAATGCGCTTGCAAAGGTGTCCAACCTTCGCGGCGCGCATTTCCGCCCGATATGTTCGCCATTTTGGCGCCTCGAACGCGCCATTTATGAGTTTACGGCCTAATGCCCGCTGCCGGATGGCCGCTTGACCTTCCTGATCTGCCCGATCCCCAGGAAGACCGTGACGATCGTCACCGGGAACAGCGCGACATCGATCCAGGCTGGCAGGTGCCATCCCTGAAGCTCCAGCGCTTCCTTCAGATGGTGCCAAAGGCCAAGGGCATAATAGCTGATGGCCACCACCGACAGCCCCTCCACCGTATGTTGCAGCCGCAATTGCAGCGCGGTCCGGCGGTCCATGGAAGCCAGCAGGTCGCGGTTCCGGCGGGCAAGGGCGGTGTCGACCCGCGTGCGCAGCAAGGCGCTGGTCCAGGCGGTCCGCTGCGCCAGATCCTCCAGCCGGCGGGTGAAGGCATCGCAGGTGCGCATGGCCGGCAGCAGTCGCCGCTCGGTGAAGTCGTCGAGCGAGCGGTAGCCCCGCACCGGCGCGACGGCGAGGCGGCGAATGCGGTCGCGGCAGATTTCCGCATAGGCCTGCGTCGCGCTCATGCGGTAGCGGGTGCGCGCCACGATCCCGGCCAGCTCCGCGCTCAATGCGGAAAGTTGCTCCAGCACCTGGTCGGCATCCGCATCCTTCTGCGCGACGCGGCTCGTGATCGCCGTCAACCGCTGTTCCAGCGCGGTGAGCAAGGGCGTCGCCTGTTGCGCTTCAGGCAGGCCCAGCAAGGCGATCTTGCGATAATTGCCCAGTTCCTGAAGCCGCTGGACCAGTTGCGAACTTTCGCCGCCCTGCAATCCCTTGTCATGGATGAGCAACCGGCCGAAGCCGTCGGCGTGCAGGCGAAAGTCGCTCCAGATGCGGGCTTTGCCGTCCGCCACGTCGGAAATGATGAGGTCGTCGGTGGCGAAATGCGCCGCGATCGCAGCGGGCGGCGGCGCGTTCATGACCATCGCGATCTGGGTGGAACGGATCACCCTGCCCGGCATGTCCGCCATCCATGCGGGCACATCGCCAAATGGCGAGAGGTCGAACAGCGTCGCGCCCTCGACCGCCGCCAGGAAGCTGTAGGTCATGAATTCGGTATGACGCTCCCAGGAGAAATGGAGGTCGCCGATCCGCGCCGCGAGGAAGCGGTCGCCGGGCTTGAGAGCGGGAAAACGGTCGGACAGGAGGGCGATGCCCTTCTCGGCCTGCTGCTCGTCGACCAGCAGCACGAATTGCAGGGCAAGGGCAGGCGCATCGAACCGGGGCAGGCCGCGAATATGCATTTCCCGCGACAGGGAAGCCCGCAGCGGATGGTCCCGCCGGCTGAGCGCCGCAAAGGGATCGCTGGTCATGTCGTCCATGGGCCGGTTCTTCCTTGGCAGGCTTGCGTTATTAAGTCCGACAATATCGTCCTTGTCGATTCATAATGCGGCGGGATCGCCATTGGCAATCCGCCCTGCCCTAAAGGATGACAGGCAAATGGGCGGAGATCGGTCAGGCCGCCCGGCTCCTGCTATTTGAACAGGTCGAGCGGGATCGCCTCGGCCATGGCGCGATAGCCTTCGGGCGAAGGATGCAGCGCATCCCCGACATCATAGCGCGGAAGCAGTCGGTCGGGACGGGCGGGATCGCGCATCGCCCGGTCGAAATCGATCACCCCGTCGAAATTCCCCGGCTCGCGAATCCAGCGGTTGACGGCCTGCCGGTCGGCTTCGTTGCGGGCGTCGGGATGATAATAGTCGTTGCCCACGAAGGGCAATATGGTTCCGCCGATCACCTTGATGCCCCTGGCGCGCGCCCGCATGACGATCTGGCGATAGGCGCCGATGATGCGCGATACCAGCCGCGCATGTTCCGCATCGCTCACCTGCGTTTCACGCGTCAGCGTGCCGATGTCGTTGATGCCCTCCAGCAGGATCAGAAAGCGCGCGCCCGGCTGCGCCAGGACGTCGCGGTCGAGCCGGGCCAGCGCATTGGGGCCAAGGCCGTCGTTCAGCAGGCGGTTGCCGCCTATGCCCTGGTTGACGATGGCCAGATGCCGCGTCGCCGGATCGGCCTGGAGCCGCCGGGCGAGATTGTCGGTCCAGCGGTCGTTGCCGTTCGTGGTCGACCCCCGTCCATCGGTAATGGAATCGCCCAGCGCGACGATCAGTTGCGCCGCCGCGCAGCGCTCCACCTCCAGCCCGGCGAGCGAGAACCAATGCTCCACCGTCTGCGCGCCCGCCATGGCGGGGTCGGTCAGATGATCGCCCTTGAGCAGCCAGGAGGTCGCCCGCGATCCGGGGTGAGAGGTCTGACCCGAAGGCTCCTCATCAAAGGCGATGCTGATCGCCAGATCGTCAAAGGCGCGGACGGGCAGCGCCACCGGATCGGACAGATATTCGGCGCCGGCCGGGATCGTCACATCGCCCCGCCCGTCGAAGCGTAGCGGAATGAGGGCCTTCGCATCGATGGCCGGCGATCCGGCACGCAGCGCCCGCGCAATGCTGGCGCCCCTTATGTGCAGGGGGGCGGTGCCGGCGAGATTGGACAGGCGCACGCGCAGCCGGTCGCCCGCGATGGAAGGCCGGACGATCTGCCGCAGGCTGCTGTCCGCCAGCATGCCCGGCGCCAGCGCATTGTCCCCGGTCGGCGCCATCTGGGCGGAGGCCCAGGCCGCCGTCCAATGTCCCGGGCATGACGCCGCCCAGGCCGGGGTCGCGACGCAGGCCGCCAGCGGGAGGAGAAAGGCGGCAAGGGTCAACCGCATGGGCTTGTCCTCATCGAATGAAAGAAAGGGGGCCGGTCTTGCGACCGGCCCCAGGCTCCTTGGGGGAGGATCAGAAATTCGCGCGGATGCCCGCCAATATGGTCCGCCCCGGATAGTAGATCGAATAGGGCGCATTATCATATTCGAAGGTGGTGCGGATCGGCTCGTTGGCGATGTTCAGCACATCCAGCGTCAGGCGCATCGCCTTGTTGAGGAAGGGCAGTTGATACCCCGCCGACAGGTCGAGCTGACCACGGGCATCATTGCGCAGGGCAGCGCCGGTAATGCCGTTCTGCGGCGCGTTCACCGCGATCGACTTGTCGTTCCAGACATAGTTCAGGCTTACGGACAGGCCGTTATTTTCATAGAAGCCCTGAAGATTGTACGACCATTTGGAAACGCCGGTCGCCACCAGCCTGGTCACCTGACCCGGCATCAGCTTCGACGACTGCTTGAGGTAAGTGCCGTTGGCGGAGAAGCCCAGGCCCTTCACCAGGAAATCGAGCGGCTGCACCCAGGTCGCCTCGACGCCCTTGATCTTGAGGTCGCTGAGGTTGATCGGCCGGTTCACCGAAACGATCAGGTCGTTGATCGCAACGCCGGTCGATGCCGCGCGGTTGGTCAGCGCCTGCTGCTGGGTTGCGATCAGGCTGTCATAGGGGATGTTGAGCGACCCGAAGGCGACGTCCTGGGACTGGGTGACGGTGAAGCCCTGGACATTCTTCTGGAACAGCGACAGCCCGACATAGCCGATGCCGCCGGTGTAGATTTCGCCGCCCAGATCGTAATTGTCGGAAGTATAGGGCTTCAGCGTCGGATTGCCGGCGGTCGCCACCAGCGCCGATGGATCGGTGAAGGTCACGCCCGGCAGGATCTGGCTGGCGTCCGGCCGCGTCATGGTCCGCGAGGCGGAGGCGCGCAGCTTCACATTGTCGGCGATGTCGTAGGTCAGGTTGATGGACGGCAGGAAATTGTCATATTTCGACCGCGAAGTGATGTCGACGATCGCCGTGCCCACCTGGCTGGGACCGACCACCAACTGGTCGGTGGCGGCGTAGCGCATGCCGGCATTGATGTGCAGGTCGCGATCCGCGATGGTGGTGACGCCGTTCAGTTCAAAATAGGCGCCCCACACCTTTTCGTCCATGTCGCCGGTTGCGCCGCCGGTCACCGCGCCGCGCGTTTCCGGCGCGCTGTCGCGATAGCTGTAATAGTCGGTCGCATCCTTGATCGCGCCGAAATCAGGCATGATGAAGGCGTTATAGCCGATATTGCGGTTCGCCAGATGGCCGAAATTGCCCACCGTCATCGGCATCAGATATTGCGGAATGGCGCTGGTCGGGATCGATCCGGTGGCGCCGGTGCAACCCGTGCCGCAGACCGAAAGCTGATAGGCCTGGCTGTTGTCATAGGCGCGGATCGAACGGGTCGCCCGGTCATAGGCGGCCCCGACCTTCACGTTGAACGCGGCATCGCCCAGCATGACGTCCAGATGCGCGCCCTTTGTTTCCGTCTTGCGACGGACCAATGCGATGTTCTGGCGATACCATTGCCAGCCCAGATTGGGATCGTTCAGGTCGACATTGGTGGTGATCGACGGATAGTAGCCCTGCATGTTGTCATAATAGACGTCGACGCCGGAATTGGGCGGCGTCTGGAACGCGAAGGTCGGCTGCTCGCGGAAGAAGCGGCTCTTGGAATAATTGGCGCTGAGATCGACCTTCAACGTGTCGGTCGGCTGCCAGCTCAGGCTGGGATTGATGTTCCAGAATTTGGTGGTCTGCTTGAATTGGCTCGCCTCCAGGAAGAAGGAGGAGTTGGCGAAGGTGCCCGACGTCACGACGCCGTTGTCGTCGACGGTGAGGTCGATCGGAATCATGCCGCCGGTCGCCTGCGCTCCCGTGCCGGGGCCGGAGTTGCGGACCTGCCAGTTCATGTTGATGCGTGAATAGTCGCGCTTCGACCTGGCCCAGATGCCGTCCAGGGCAAAATGCAGCGTATCGCTGGGCCGCCATTCGAGCGAGGCCAGGGCGGAGATGCGCGAACGGTCCCCATCGGTCAGCGTATTGCGGCCCAGGCGCGGCAGCAGCGCGGTGCTCAGCTGATCGCGGGTCAGGCCGGATGTCGCGACGACATCGACCGGCTGACCGGGGATGAGGCCATGCCCGGCATTGGCGGGCACGGTCGATGCCCAAAAGAAGTTGTTGCCGCCAGCATCGGGCACGCCATTGACCGGACCCAGATTGCCGTCGGTCCAGCCGACCGTGTCGAAGCCGTCGATGCGCGTCTTCGTCTTGACGCCAGCGACGCCCACCAGAATGCCGAACGTGTCGGTCGTATGGCTGGCGACGATCGCGCCGCGCGGACTCAGCTTTTCATTGCTGTCGGTATATTGGCCCTGCGCGACCACGGTGACATGGGTGCCCGGCTTGTCGAAGGGGCGGGCGTTGCGCAGGTTGACGGTGCCTGCGATGCCGCCTTCCAGAGTCGAGGGCGACGGCGTCTTGGCAAGGTCGAGGCGGGTGAAGAGTTCGGACGGGAAGAAGTCGAGGTCGACTTCGCGATTGGCGCTGCCGCCGTTCGTGCCACCGTCCGACGCGACCTGAAGCTGCGATCCGTTCAGCAGCACGCGGGTGAAGCTGGGGCCAAGGCCGCGAATCGCGACCTGCGTGCCTTCGCCGCTGATGTCGCGGTTCAGGCGCACGCCCGGCATGCGGTTCAGCGTTTCAGCCAGGTTGGTGGCGGGCAGCTTGCCGATGTCTTCGGCAAAGATGGAATCGCCGAAGGCTACGGCGTTCTTCTTGGCGTTGGTCGCGCTCTGCAAGCTGCCGCGAATGCCGGTCACGACGATGTCGGCGGCTTCATCCTGCTGGGCGACGGGTTGAGCGGCGGGCTGGGCCGCGCTGTCCTGGGCGATCGCCGCCTGGGCCAGCGTCAGCGCGCCGAAGGCCGAGGCCGCGCAAAGCGCCATGCGGAAAGAACGAATATGAGAATCGGCCATCAAAAATCCCCTCCTGAGCGCAGCTTCCGCCTATCCGGTAAGCCTGTCTGGTAGCGCTATCAGTTACGCGGTGATAAACCCTGAGTTATTTTTGTCAAGCCCGGAACCGACTTTATTGGTAACGGTACAAGCGGACTTTCTGGATCTGGAAGTCCCAGGCGCAATCGATCCCGGCGAGACTCGGACCAGCTTCCACAGGCGCCAAGGTGACGGCGATGCCCGGCCGGCGATCGGTCGATCCTCTCCCCCTGTCTGTATAACGCCACCTGCGTTAACGGTATCAGGCGTTGCAACGAGTCTCTGAATGCCGGGTACCAAAGTCGACCCTGGCAAATTGCATCATATCCGTCCCTGGAAGGTGGAGAGCGCCGCCAACGCCCCCTGCGTTTCGAGGATGGCGAGCCACCGGATCAGCGCCATGCGGAAGGCCGCATTCGCGGCCAGTGCGGGCGGCACCACCGCGTCGAGGCGCAGGATAGCGGCGACCCGCTCCTCCGCCGTATCGGCATCCGCGAGGCGGGCGGCGATCGCGCCTGCCAGGGGATCGTCGACACCATGCGCGTTGCCCAGATCGTCCCGGCCCGCCTGCCAACGCATCCAGGCCGCGACGGCGAGCGAGAGCGCCTCTATCCCCTGCCCCGCCGCCAGCCTCGCGGCTATGGGAGCGAGCAGGCGCTGGGGCAGCTTCTGCGATCCGTCCATGGCGATCTGGCGCGTGCGATGGCGCAGCGTCGGATTGTCGAAGCGGGCCATCAACGCGTCGCGATAGGCGGCGAGGTCCAGTTCCGGCGGCGGCGACAGCGTCGTCTGCGCCTCGTCCCACAGCGCCTCGACAAAGGCGCGGATCGCCGGCAGCGCCAGCGCTTCATGCACATGTTCTATGCCCGCCAAGCCGCCAAGATAGGCGATGCCGCTATGCGCGCCATTCAGCAGGCGCAGCTTCGCCTCCTCCCACGGGGCGACGGCGGCGGTCAATTGCACCCCTGCCCCGAATTTCGGGCGTGGGCCGCAAAATCGGTCCTCGATCACCCATTGGATGAAAGGTTCGGTCTTGACCATCGCCCGGTCTTCCACGTCCAGCCGCGCGGCGAGCGCGGCGACATCGTCCGGCGTGGTGGCGGGCACGATGCGGTCGACCATGGTTTCGGGAAAGGCCCCCTCTTCCCCGATCCATTCGGCCAGCGCGGGATCGTGGCGGCGCGCCAGCGCCAGCACGGCATTGCGCAACCGCTGCCCGTTATGCGGCAGATTGTCGCAGGAAATCGCCGTGAAGGGCGGCAGGCCCAGAGCCTTTCGCATCGCCAGGGCCGCCACCAGATAGCCCGGCGCCGTCTGCGGCCTGGCCAGCGAGGCGAGATCGGCCGCCAGTTGCGGATCGTCCTCGATCAGCGCGCCGGTCGCTGGATCGAGCTTATAGCCCTTCTCGGTAATGGTCAGCGTCACGACATGGGTGTCGGGCGACGCCAGGGCGTCCAGCAAGGCCTGCGGCTCCTCCGGCGCGACGATGACCCGCTGGACCGCGCCGATGATCCGCGCCCGCTCGGACGAGCCGTCCCGCACCAGCATGGCGTAGAGGCCGTCCTGCGGCGCCATCTGGTCGCGCACCTGCGGCGAGCGCAAGGAGGCGGCGATAATGCCCCATCGCAGGTCGCCTGCATTCAGCACGTCGTCGAAAACCGCCGCCTGATGGGCGCGGTGGAAGGCGCCGATGCCCAGATGAACGACGCCCGCCCTCACCGCAGCGCGATCATAGGCAGGCCGGATCACATCGGCGGGCAATGTGCCGAGCGTCGCGGAGGATAGGCGCCTCACAGCTTATAGGCCTGCTTCACCAGGTCGTAGGACAGGGCGCGGGCGAGTTCGAAGGCCTCGTCTTCTTCCAGTCGGTGTTCGGCCACCAGCCGCGCCAGCCAGGCGCAGTCCATCCGCCGCGCCATGTCGTGCCGCGCCGGAATCGACAGGAAGGCGCGGGTGTCGTCATTGAAGCCGACCGTGTTGTAGAAGCCCGCCGTCTCGGTCGCGCGCTCGCGGAAGCGGCGCATTCCTTCCGGACTGTCATGGAACCACCAGGGCGGACCCAGCCTCAGGGCGGGGTAATGGCCCGCCAGCGGCGCGAGTTCGCGGGAATAGACATCCTCGTCCAGGGTGAAGAGGATCAGCGTCAGGCGCGGATCGTTGCCGTAGAGGTCGAGCAGGGGCTTGAGCGCCTGGACGAACTCTCCGGCCGCCGGAATGTCGCCGCCCTTGTCCCTGCCGAAACGCGCCAGAACGGCTGCATTATGGCTGCGATGCACGCCTGGATGAAGCTGCATCACCATGCCGTCCTCGATCGACATGCGCGCCATTTCCACCAGCATATGGCCGCGAAACAGCTCGGCGTCGCGGTCGCTGACGGGACCGGACATGACGCTGGCATAAAGCGCCTCGATCTCCGCCTTGCCGAGATGCGCGGTGAAGGCCGTGGGATGGCCATGATCGGTGGAGGTCGCCCCGGCGGCGCGGAAGTCTGCGCGACGCCTTTCATGGGCACGCAGATAGCCGGCGAAACTGCCCGCATCCTCCCCCGCCATGGCGCAGAAGGCGCGGACATTGTCGGCAAAGCCGCGCACCGACGGGTCCATCACCGGGTCCGGCCGATAGGCGGTGATCACCCTGCCGCCCCAGCCGGACGCCCGGATCGCGCGGTGATGGTCCAGCGGGTCCAGCGGTCCTTCGGTGGTGGCGATGACCTCTATGCCATGGCGTTCGAACAGGGCGCGGGGACGGAAAGCGGGCGTCTTCAGCGCGGCGTCGATGATGTCGTAATAATGGTCGGCAGTGTCCGCCCCCAGCCGGACGTCGATGCCGAAGGTTTCGGCGAAGACCCAGTCGAGCCACATGCGGGACGGCGTGCCCCGGAACAGGTGATAATGGGCGGCGAACCTGTGCCAGATGGCGCGGGGATCGGTTTCCGTGGGGCTGCCGTCCCTGGTCGGCACGCCCAGCTCCTCCAGCTTCACGCCCTGGCTCATCAGCATGCGGAAGACATAATGATCCGGGACGATCAGCAGTTCGGACGGATTGGGGAAGGGGTCGTCATAGGCGAACCAGCGCGGATCGGTATGCCCGTGCGGGCTGACGATGGGCAAATCCCTGACCGTGGCATGGAGCGCGCGGGCGATGTCGCGGGTGCGCGGCTCGGCGGGGAAAAGGCGGTCGGTGTGGAGCTTCAGCGGCTTCATGAACGGGGTTCCGAAAGGGTGACGGGCGCATAGCGCGGCACGATGAGGTGGACGACCAGCAGCGCGACCAGATAGGCGCAGGCCGCGACGATGAAGATCGGCTGGAAGCTGCCGACGCTTTCCAGGATCATGCCGGCGAACTTCGCCATCAGCATGCCGCCAATGGCGCCCGACAGCCCGCCAAGGCCGATGACCGATCCCGCCATCCAGCGGGGAAAGAGGTCGCCCGGCAGCGCATAGACATTGGCGGAAAACCCCTGATGCCCGGCACAGGCAAGGCCGATCAGCCCGACCGCCCCCCACAGGCCCGGCGCCTGCGCAGCGAAGGCGATGGGAAGGGCGCAGAGCGCGGCGCAGAACATGGCCGTCTTGCGGGCGCGGTTGATGCTCATGCCCCGGCCCATCAGGCGCGACGACAGCCAGCCGCCCGTGACGGACCCGACGTCCGCCAGCAGATAGACGGCGATCAGCGGCGGGCCGAAGTCCAGCATCTTGACGCCATATTGCTTGTTGAAGAAGTCTGGCAGCCAGAAGAGGAACGTCCACCACACCGGATCGATCAGGAAGCGGGCGGCGATATAGGCCCAGGTCTGGCGGTGGCGGAACAGGGTGCGCCATTTGACCGGGCGCTGCGGCTCCTGCGGATCGGCTTCGATCCAGGCGAGCTCCTCCTGCGACAGGCCCTTCTTCTCCCGCGGGCGGCGATAGAAGCCGAGCCACGCCGCCAGCCAGGCCACCGTCAGCAGGCCCGTCAGGATGAAGGCCCAGCGCCAGCCCATGGTGACGGCGATGACGGGCACGATCAGCGGCGTCAGGATCGCGCCGACATTGGACCCGGCATTGAAGATGCCGATGGCGAAGGCGCGCTCCTTCTTGGGGAACCACTCATTGGTCGCGGCGATGGCGGCGGGGAAGGTTCCCGCCTCCCCGACCGCAAGCGGAATGCGCGCAAGCAGCATCGCCGCCGTCGAGGTGAAGAAGATGTGCATGACGTGGCCGACGGTCCACAGCCCGACTGCCAGCGCATAGCCCGCCCGCGCCCCGATGCGGTCGATCAGCCGCCCGAAGAAGACATAGGCGATGCCGTAGCCCGCCTGGAACCAGATGGCGAGGTCGGCATAGCCGCTCTCGCTCCAGCCGTAGCGGGCCTGGAGATCGGGCTTGAGCGTCGGCAGGACCAGCCGGTCGACATAGCTCAGCACCACCGCCGCGAACAGCAGGGCGCAGACGATCCAGCGGACCTTGCCGGAGGGTTTGGGGATGGATCGGGTCATGGTCGGTCCCTATGATCCGTCATCCCCGCGCAGGCGGCGATCCATTTCACGCCCCAAGTCCCGCCGAACGCCGGGAGATGGATTCCCGCCTGCGCGGGAATGACGGAGAAAGAGGGGCAGGCACGGATCACCAACTGAACATCGTGCCGTCTTCCAGCCGGTTCACCGGCAGGAATGCGCGCTTATATTCATATCCGGCCGCCAGTTTCTCGTCGATGTCGACGCCCAGGCCCGGCGCCTCGCCCGGATGCATCATGCCGTCGGAGAAAGTGTAGGCATGGGGAAAGACCGCGTCGGTCTCAGGCGTGTGCCGCATATATTCCTGAATGCCGAAATTGGGGACGCTGAGGTCGAAATGCAGCGCTGCGGCCATGCACACCGGCGACAGGTCGGTCGCGCCATGGCAGCCGGTGCGCACCTGATAGAGATCGGCCAGCGCGGCGATCCGGCGCAGATGGGTGATCCCGCCCGCATGGACCACGGTCGCGCGGATATAGTCGATAAGCTGGTTCTGGATCAGATCCTTCGCGTCCCAGATCGAATTGAAGATCTCCCCCACCGCCAGCGGCGCGGTGGTGTGCTGGCGGATCAGCCGGAACGCCTCCTGGTTTTCCGCCGGCGTCGCATCCTCCAGCCAGAAGGGGCGATATGGCTCCAGATCCCGGCCCAGACGTCCGGCCTCTATGGGTGTCAGGCGATGATGGATGTCGTGCAGCAGGTGCACGTCCCAGCCCAGCGCTTCGCGGGCGGCCTTGAACAGTTCGGGGACGACGCGAAGATATTTGGACGTGTTCCAGACATTTTCGGTCGGCAGGTCGGCGTCGGCGGGTTCGTAGAAATATTTGTCCTTCGACACGCCATAGGTCGACGCCATGCCCGGCACGCCGCATTGCAGGCGGATCGCCTTGTAACCCTGCGCCTGATATTCCAGCGCGGCGTTGATCGTGTCCTCTATGGTCGTGCCGTTGGCGTGGCCATAGACCATCGCCCCCTCCCGGCTGGCCCCGCCCAGGAGCTGATAGACCGGCAGGCCCGCAATCTTGCCCTTGATGTCCCACAGCGCCATGTCGACCGCCGCGATGGCGGTCATCGTCACCGGACCGCGCCGCCAATAGGCGCCCTTGTAGAGATATTGCCAGATGTCCTCGATCCGGTGCGCGTCGCGCCCGATCAGGCAGGGAACGACATGATCGGCCAGATAGCTCCCCACCGCCAGTTCCCGGCCGTTGAGCGTGGCGTCGCCCACGCCATGGATGCCCTCGTCGGTGATGATCTTGAGCGTGACGAAATTTCGGCCGGGACAGGTGACGATGACCTTGGCATCGATGATCTTGGGCATTGGGATGGTCCTGTTCAGATGATTTCGAGCGTGGTTTTCTGGAGGTTTTCGCTGTCCGGCCCGGTCATGATGTCGAACAGGCCGGGTTCGACCACTTCCTCCATGTCCAGATTCCAGAGCGCGAAGGCGGCGGGCTTCAGAGTCATGCGCACGGCGCGGCTCTCGCCGGGGGCCAGCGTGACGCGTTCGAAGCCCTTTAGCTCCTTGATCGGCCGTGTGACGCTGGCGGTCCGGTCGCGGACGTAAAGCTGGACGACCTCGTCGCCTGGCCTCTGCCCCATATTGCGGACGTCGACCTCCACCGTCACCTCGCCGCCCGTGCCGATGCGCGGCGACGACAGGCGGGGCGGCCCAAACTCGAAACGGGTGTAGCTGAGGCCGAAGCCGAAGGGGAAAAGCGGCGAAATATCCTCGAACACATAGCCGCGCCGGGCAGACGGCTTGCGGTTGTAGAAGATCGGTATCTGCCCCGCATCGCGCGCCACGGTGACGGGCAGCTTCGCGCCGGGATTGACGTCCCCGAAAAGGATGTCGGCCATGGCAGTGCCGCCCTCCTGCCCCGGATACCAGCATTCCAGCAGCGCGTTGGCGCCCTCCGCAACCGTGGGATAGCTGGGCGGGCGGCCATTGATCGCGCACACCACCACCGGCTTGCCGGTCGCCTTCAGCGCGGCGAACAGTTCGTTCTGCTCGCCCAGCAGGTCCAGGCTCGTGCGGTCGCCCAGATGATTCTTTGCAAAGCCTTCCCGGCTGGTCTGTTCCGTGTCGCCTATGGCGAGCAGGACGATGTCCGCTGATTTCGCCACCTCGACCGCCTGCGCGATCAGGGCGCGGTTCTCCGCCGGATCGGCCAGCAGCACCTCGTCCGCCGAGCGATCCTCGCTCCGCGTGATGAAGACGCCCTGGGCGTGGACGACCTCCGCCTTGCCCTTGAGCTTCGCCTGCACGCCTTCCAGCAGGGAGACGGTCTGGCGCGGAACGCTGCTATAGCCGCCCAGTCGCGCAATGGCGGCATTGGGACCGATCACCGCGACCCGCTTGTGCGCGCCGGGCGTGAGCGGCAGCGTGCCGTCATTGCCGAGCAGCACGATGGAACGCTGCGCCGCCTTCAGCGCCAGGGCGCGCGCCTCCGCATTGCCGGCCAGTCGCTCATGATCCTTGCGCGGCCAGGGATTTTCGAACAGGCCCGCGCGGAACTTGAGCGTCAGCATCCGGGTGCAGGCCAGATCGACCGCCTCAAGCGGCACTTTGCCCGCGCGGACCTGTTCGACGAGCGTCCGATAGGCCTGGCCATCGGGCAGCTCGCAATCCACGCCCGCCCGCAGAGCGGCGCGTGCGGCCGCCTCCGGGTCGGGCTGGACATGGTGGATCGTATCCAGTTCGTGGACCGCGCCATAATCGCTGACGACGGCGCCGTCGAAATGCCATTCGCCGCGCAATATGTCGTTCAGCAGCCAGCGGTTCTGGTGCGAAGGCACGCCGTCTATCTCGTTATAGGACGGCATGACGGCGGCGATGCCGGTGCGCTTCACCACTTCCCGGAAGGGCGGAAAGAAATTTTCGCGCAGTTCCCGTTCGGAGATCGGCGCGGGTGCGATATTCTCGCCGCTCTGGGGTTGGCCATGGCCGGTCATGTGCTTGAGCGTCGCCATGACCTTGTCCGGGCCGATCTGCCTGCTCCCGCCCTGAAGGCCGCGCACGGCGGCCACGCCCATCTCGCCGCAGAGATAGGGGTCTTCGCCGAAGGTCTCCTCGATCCGGCCCCAGCGGGGGTCGCGGGCGATGTCCACCACCGGCGAAAGCGCCAGATGGACGCCGCGAGCCCGCACCTCGCGAGCGATGACCGACTGGACATCCTCCATCAACTGGCGGTCGAAACTGCCGGCCAGCCCGATCGCCATGGGAAACATGGTCGCCTCGGTCGCCATAAGCCCGTGCAGCGATTCCTCATGGAACAGCACGGGGATGCCGAGCCGCGTCTCCTCCATCGCCCATTTCTGGACGGCGGTGATGAAGGCGACCGTCTCGGCGGGCGTCCGCCAGCGCGCGCCCACGCCGCCCGCCTGGGTCGATCCGTTGGGCGCGCCGCGACGGTCGGACGGGCGGGTGATCTGGCCGAAGCCGTCGGGATAGGCCTTGCTCGCCTTGGCGGGAGAGAAGGTCAGATCGTCCATGACGTCCGCCTTGGTTGCCCAGAGCGCGATGATCTGGCCGACCTTCTCCTCCAGCGTCATGCGCGCCAGCAGATCCCTGACGCGCAGGTCGATGGGGGCGGCGGCATCCTTGTAGAGCGGCCCGCCCTTCCCCTTCGCAACGGCGGGCGCAGCGGCGAGCAGCGAGGTCGAGGCAAGCAGGCCCAGCGCCTGGCGGCGCGCGAAACCGCTCATGGCGCCACCGTCAGCGTAGCGGATTTGAGCGCGACCGAACTGTTGCCGGTCATGATCTCGAAATCGCCCGGCTCGACCACGCGGTCCATATGATCGTTCCACATCTGGAGCGCTTCCGGCCCGACCGTGAAGGTCACCGTGCGCACCTCGCCGGGCTTCAGCGTCACGCGCTGAAAGCCCTTCAACTCCTTGATCGGCCGGGTGACCGAACCGACCTTGTCCCGCACATATAATTGGACGACCTCGTCGCCCTCGCGCCGGCCGCTATTGCGCACGTCGACCGACACGCGGGTCGTGCCGCCGACGCCGATCTTCGCGGCCGACAGGCGCGGCGCGGACAGGTCGAAGCTCGTATAGCTGAGGCCGAAGCCGAAGGGGTAAAGCGGATCGGTCGTATCGAAGAGATAGCCGCGCCGGGCGCTGGGCTTAACATTGTAGAACATCGGCAACTGCCCTGCCGAACGCGGGATCGTCACCGGCAGCTTGCCGCCCGGATTGACGTCCCCGAACAGCACGTCCGCCACGGCATGGCCGCCCTGCTCGCCCAGATACCAGCCTTCCAGAATGGCGTCGGCCTGTTCCGAAACCTTGACGGTGGAGGCCGGACGACCGTTGATGAGCACCACGGCGATCGGCTTGCCCAGCGCCTTGAGAGCGTCGAACAGTTCCTGCTGCTCGCCCATCAGGTCCAGGCTGGGGCGGTCGCCCAGATGATTGTCGGCCCACCCTTCCCGGCTCGATTGTTCCGTGTCGCCCAGCGTCAGGACGATGCGGTCGACATGGCGGGCCGCCTCGACCGCCTGGGCGATCAGGCGGCGGTTTTCCGCGGGATCGGACCGGGTGACCTTGTCCGCCCACCAATCGTCATTCTCCGTGATCCTGACGCCCTGCGCGAAGACGATCTTCGCCCGATTCCCGACTTTCGCCCTGATGCCTTCAAGAATCGAGACGCTATGCGGCGGCTGGCCATAATAGCCGCCCAGCCGCGCCACGGCGGCGCTGGGCCCGATGACGGCGATGCTGCCCTCCGGCTTCAGCGGCAGCATGCCGTCATTCTTGAGCAGGATGATGGAACGCTGCGCCGCCTTCAGCGCCAGAGCGCGCGCCCGCCCATCATTGGTGATCTTCTCCGAAGCGGCGGCGTCGGCATAGGGATTTTCGAACAGGCCGGCGCGGAACTTCAATTCCAGCATATGCCGCACGGCACGGTCGACCAGCGCCTCGCCGATCTTGCCCTCGCGCACCTGGCGGCCGAGCGTCGCGTAGGAAAGACCGTCGGGCAGGTCCGCATCCACGCCCGCATCCAGCGCGCGGCCCGCCGCCTGCTCCAGATCGGCGGCGACATGGTGGATGTTCATCAACTGGTCGACCGCCGAATAGTCGCTGACCACCGCGCCCCTGAAGCCCCATTCGCCGCGCAGCACATCGCGCAGCAGCCAGCGATTGGCGTGGGAGGGCACGCCGTCGATCTCGTTATAGCTGGCCATCACCGCCTCGATCCCGGTGCGTTTCACCACCTGTTCGAAGGGCGGAAAGAAATTCTCGCGCAGTTCGCGTTCGGAAACCGGCGCCGGACCGACATTGGTGCCGCTTTCGGGCTGGCCGTGGCCGGTCAGATGCTTGAGCGTCGCGAAGACCTTGCCCGGCGGCAGCAGGCGCGACCGACCCTTGCCTTGCAACCCCTCGACAGCGGCGACGCCCATCTCTCCCACCAGATAGGGGTCTTCGCCATAGGTTTCCTCGATCCGGCCCCAGCGCGGATCACGGGCGATGTCCACCACCGGGGAAAGAACCAGGCTGACGCCGCGCGAGCGGATTTCGCGGGCGATGACGGCATTCACCTCGCGCAGCAGGTCGGGATCCCAGGAGGAGGCCATGGCGATCGACTGCGGAAAGCTGGTAGCGCCAACAGCCGCATAGCCGTGCAGCCCTTCCTCATGGAACAGGATCGGGATGCCCAGTCGGGTCTGCGTCGTCGCCCAGCGTTGCAGCGCGTTGACCAGCGCCACCGTCTGGCGCGGATTGCGGCCGGGGATTTCGCGGGGGGAGAAGGCCCCCTTGGCATCGGAGGGGCGCGTGAACTGTCCCATGCCATGGGGAAAGCGCTGCGCCAGTTTCGATGGGTCGAGCTGCAAGCTGTCGTCGAAAATCCTGACCTTTTCGGTCCAGACTGCGGTGATCTGGGCGATCTTCTCCTCCAGCGTCATGCGGGAGAGCAGGTCGTCCACCCGCGATTCGATGGAGGCGTTCGCATCCTTGTACAGCGGACGGGCGCCCGTGGATGCGGGCGCCGCCGCAACGGGAGCGGCGGGCGTCGCGACCGCCAGCGTCAGCAGCGAAACCGCGCCCAACAGCTTGCGCAACCGGATCACGAAACAGCCTCTCCCCTTTTTTGCGGCGGCTTCCAGCTTTTTGCTTGCCGCATCCCAACTGATAGCGTTAACATTGCTCAGACAAGAGCGACCTGTCAATGCCCTTCGATCCGAAGCCTCGGTTCGGGCGAAGACAGGAAGGAGAGGAAAGGGGATCTATGTTCGCGCGCCTGTTCTGCTGGATCGTCGCCACCGCCGTCATGACGGCGCCCGCTTTGGCGGAGGACGGCTATGATCTGTGGCTGCGGCACGAAAAGGTGCGGGATGGCGGCAATCTGGCGCGGCACGCCGCGGCGGTCGTCGCGCCGGGTCGCAGCGCGACCGCGCTGGCCGCCCGCGACGAACTGATGCGCGGCCTTGCGGGCGCGAACGGCGCGGCGCCGGCATTGGTTGAAAAGCCCATGAACGGCGCGATCTGGCTCGCGACTCCGGCCTCCGAGCCCGATCTGCCGGTGAAGCTCGACGGGCTGGGCGAAGAGGGCTATGCCATTCGCTCGGTCACGCTGGACGGCCAGTCCGTGACGGTGATCGCCGCCAATGGCGATGCGGGGCTGCTCTACGGCGCCTATGCCTATTTGCGGCTGGCGGAAACGGGCGCATCGCTCGACCGGCTCGACATTCGCAGCGCGCCGCGCATGAAGCTGCGCTTGCTCAACCATTGGGACAATCTGGATGGCACGGTGGAGCGCGGCTATGCCGGGCAATCCATCTGGGACTGGTGGCGCCTGCCCGACTGGAAGGGGCCGCGATACACCGACTATGCCCGCGCCAACGCCTCCATCGGCATCAACGGCACGGTCCTCAACAATGTGAACGCCAGGTCCGACAGCCTGACCGCGCCCTATATCGCCAAGGCGGCGGCGCTGGCGGACGTATTCCGGCCCTATGGCATCAAGGTCTATCTGTCGGTGAAATGGACCGCGCCGATGGAACTGTCCGGCCTCAGGACCGCCGATCCGCTCGACCCCGCGGTCGCCGCCTGGTGGAAGGCGAAGGCCGACGAAATCTACAGGGCCATTCCCGATTTCGGCGGCTTCCTGGTGAAGGCGAACAGCGAAGGGCAGCCGGGGCCGCAGGATTACGAGCGCACCCATGCCGATGGCGCGAACATGCTGGCCGCCGCCGTGAAGCCGCATGGCGGCATCGTGATGTGGCGCGCCTTCGTCTATGCGCATGACAATCCCGACGACCGCGCCAAGCAGGCTTATAGCGACTTCAAGCCGCTGGACGGCCAGTTCGCGGACAATGTGCTGGTGCAGGTGAAGAATGGCGCGATCGACTTCCAGCCGCGCGAACCCTTCCATCCTCTGTTCGGCGCCATGCCCCGGACGCCGCTGATGATGGAATTCCAGATCACCAAGGAATATCTGGGCCAGTCGACCCACCTCACCTATCTCGGCCCCTTGTTCGAGGAGACGCTGAAAAGCGACACCTTCGCCCGCGGCAAGGGATCGACGGTTGCCAGGGTGATCGACGGATCGCTGGAGGGCCACAAGCTGACCGGCATTGCCGGCGTCGCCAATATCGGCGCCGACCGCGACTGGAGCGGATCGATCTTCAACCAGGCGGACTGGTACGCCTTCGGCCGCCTCGCCTGGGATCCCGACCTGTCGGCGGAGGCGATCGCACGCGAATGGGCAGCGCAGACTTTCTCGACGGATGCGAAGGTGGTCGATCCAATCGTCGCCATGATGATGGGATCTCGGGAGGCGGCGGTCGATTACATGACCCCGCTCGGCCTGTCCCATGTCATGGGCACCGGCCATCATTATGGCCCGGCTCCCTGGATTTCAGAGCTTGCCCGGCCCGAATGGAACCCAGTCTATTATCACAAGGCGGACGCGCAGGGGATCGGCTTCGACCGGACGAAAACCGGCAGCAACGCGATCGCCCAATATGCGCCGCCGGTCGCCAGGATGCTCGCAAATCCGAAGACGACGCCGGAACGCGACCTTCTCTGGTTCCACCATGTCGGCTGGGACGCGAAGCTGAAATCCGGCGACACCCTGTGGAACGGCCTCATCCGCCATTATGACGCGGGGGTCGCCTATGTCGCGGCGATGCGCCGTACATGGGACGGCCTGCGCCCCCATGTCGATGCGGAACGCTTCGCCCAGACCCAGGCTTTCCTGGGCATCCAGCATCGCGAGGCGAAATGGTGGCGCGATGCCAGCATCGCCTATTTCCAGACACTGTCCAAACGCCCGCTGCCGGCGGGCACGGCACCGCCGGAACATGACCTGAACTGGTACAAATCGCTCACCTTCCCCTATGCGCCGGGCAATCCATGACTGGTTTTAGGGGGCGGCAGAGGCTAGTCGGTGAACGACCATGAACGAACGTAAGCCGCCGACAATCCGGGAAGTCGCCGCACGGGCCGGCGTGTCCGTGATGACCGTGTCGCGCGTCGCGAACAAGCAGAGCTGGGTCAGCCCCCAGACCCGCGCGCGGGTGGAACAGGCGATCGCGGAACTGAACTATGCGCCCAACGTCTCAGCCCGGGCGCTGGCCGGCGGCGACGACCGGCGGGTAGCGCTGCTTTACCGCAACACGACGACCTCCGCCTATCTGGGCGAATTGCTGCTGGGCGGGCTGGATGAGGCGGCGAAGCATCACCTCCACCTGGTGGTCGAACAATGCGAGACCGGCGCCACGGCGGACGACATCATCGCCCAGATCCTCCAGGCCCGCGTTTCCGGCGTCATCGTGCCGCCGCCCCTGTGCGACTGGGACGAACTGGCGCAGGCCCTCACCCGGCAGGACATTCCCTGGGTCGCGATCGCGCCTGACGAGAGCCATGGCATGATGGTGGTCGCGATCGACGACCGCCAGGCCGCGAGCGAGATGACGCGGCATCTGATCGACCTCGGCCACCGCCGCATCGCCTTCATCCAGGGCAATCCGCAGCACCGTTCCAGCGCGCGGCGGCTGGAGGGCTTTCGCGCCGCCATGACCGCGCAAGGCCTGGCGGTGGAAGAGGATTATATCGTGGAAGGCGATTTCAGCTACCGTTCCGGGCTGGAGGCGGCATCGCATCTGCTGAGCCTGGAAACGCCGCCCACGGCGATCTTCGCCTGCAATGACGATATGGCCGCCGCGACCATCACCATCGCGCATCAGCGGCAGATCAGCGTGCCCGCGGATCTGACGGTCTGCGGTTTCGACGACACGCCGCTCGCCGCCGCGATCTGGCCCACGCTCACCACCATTCGCCAGCCGATCCGCGACATGAGCCGCGCCGCCATGACCCTGCTGGCGGAGGCGATGAAGCGCGGGGACGAAATGAACGGACGAGGGCTGGCGCGGCTGGACTACAGCCTGGTGCGCCGCCAATCCGACGCGGTCCCGCGCCTGAACCACAGGCGGGCGTAGCGACTTCCGCTCGCAAGCCACGTGTTCCAGCGAAGGCGGAAGCGCGAATCAATTGCGGGACCGGGCTGCTGCCGTCGCAGGAGCGCGTTTCCCTCAATATGTTGAGACCTCAAATTTCTCAGGCGAAGCGCGCCAGCAACTCGTTGAGCAGCGGTCGCAATCGGCGGATCTCGTCGCGATGCGTGGCGGACAGCTTCGCCAGCAGGTCCAGCGCGCGCGGCGTCAATTGCAGTTGCGACCGGCGGCGATCCGTGGCGCTGGCATGACGCGTCACCAGCCCCAGCTTTTCCAGCCGGTCGACCAGGCCCGTCGCGCTGTGCGGCTTCAGCAACAGGCGCCGCGCCACATAACCCACCGTGGCGTCCTGGGCAGGCGCGGCGCGCAGGGCAAGCAAAGCCTGATGCTGCTGGGGGGTCAGCCCCATCTGCGCCGCCCGCTCGCTGCTGAACGCCTGAAACTGTCGCAACGCGAAGCGGAATTCCGCCAGCGCCGCATAATCCCCATCCTGCAACATGGCGCCGTCTGCTTCCATAAGACCTTCATCTTCATATCGCGCCGCGTTTCATAGGCGGCATCCAGCACCAAAGAGGGATTTGCCCGATTCGGGAAGCCCGCAACGGCATGATGGCGCGGGTTCCCGCAGATGCGCGGCCACTCTGCCCCCATCCGATGGGGAGAAACGACCCGTTTTCCCCATCGTCCTGCCGGGTTCGGGCCTGTTTGCCCGAAGCGCAAGAAAAATAGCGAGAGGGATTGGTATATCCGCCACATTATGGCAGATCATATAGGATATTATCGACCAAGAGAGTCGCAAGACCATCTATGCTGGCGAGGGTGAGTTGAAAGGGATGTTCACAGGGCGGTTCCCCATGCGCCGACATGCGGCATTGGCGGCGATGGCCGTCGCCTTCCTTTGCCCGGTCGCAGCCGGAACGGCTCCCTTGCCGCCGGTGCGCATCCTGCTGTTCGCCGGGCCGAAGCAGCACGGCGCCCCCGGCCGCCACGAATATGAGAAGGACATGCGCGAACTCGCCTGGCTGCTGGAGCATTCCGGCGCGGCTCGGCAGGTGAAGACGCAGGTCATCGTCGGAGAGAAGCCGCGGGACCAGGCCATGCTGGAAACGGCGGACGCCATCGTGATCGACGGCAATGGCGACTGGCTGAAGCGCGAAACCGGCGCGATCTTCCAGCAATATGCCGAAACCGACGGCCTGGGCTACAATGCGGAGACCACCGCCGCGCTCAAGGATTTCGATGCGCTGCTGAAGCGCAGGAAGACCGGGCTGGTCGTCTATCACTATACGATGTTCGTGGATAACCGGGCGGGCCGGCTCTATCTCAACGATTGGCTGGGCGGTGTCTGGATTCCCTATGTCTCGCACAATCCGGTCGACACATGGGCGATCAGGCCGATCCCCGGCAGGCATCCGATCCTGCGCGGCGTCAAGCCGTGGACGCCGCGGGAGGAGATGTATGCGCGCTATTTCCTGCCCGACAACAGCCGCCGCACCCCATTGCTCACCGCCAGGCCGTCGCAGGCGGCGAACGGCACCGGCGGTCCGGTCGCCTGGGCCTATGAACGGCCCGACGGAGGACGTTCGGTCGTGTGGGGCGGCAACGACTTTCATGACAACATGCATCTCTATCCGCAGCAACGGCGGTTCCTGGTGAACGGAATCCTGTGGGCTGCGGGCGTGGAGGTGCCGCGGGGCGGCGCGAACGACCAGATGCCGCCGGAATTCTGAAATGGACGGGTACGACCGGCTGCCGCGCACGCCCGCGCCGCGCCGCGCATGGAATGGGGAGATGCTGAACCATGGGATTTGACCGGCGGCTGATGAGCGCCGCCCTTGCCCTTTCGGCCATGCTGCTATCGCAGCCGGCATTGGCCGAGGACGGCTTCTTCACGCGCGAGCAGGTGATCCGCCATACGCCGGCCTGGACCGGGGAACGCTTTCCGGACGGCCGGCCGAAGGTGCCCGACGACATTTTGGAGCGGATGCGGGAGGTCACGCTGGAGGAAGCCTGGGCGACGCTGCGCAGCGCCGGGTTCAACCATCAATATGAGGATGGCTGGCTGTCCATCTTCCCCGGCAAGGTGCTGGTCGGGCGGGCGCTGACCTCCCAATGGCTGCCCGGCCGCCCGGACATCCAGGCAGTGCTGGAGAAGCAGGGCATAGCCGACAAGCGCAAGGGCGCCATGAACGCCTGGCCGGTCGACATGCTGCAAAGGGGCGACGTCTATGTCAGCGACCATTTCGGACTGAAGCAGGACGGACCGTCGATCGGCGACAATGTCGGCAACGCCATCTACGCCCGCAGCGGCAACGGCATCGTCTATGACGGCGCGGTGCGCGACATCAACGGCCTCAAGGAACTGCCGAACTTCGTTTCCTTCGTCCGCTCCTACGACCCGTCGCACCATTTCGGCGCGATGGCGACGGGCGCGCGGCTCAATTCGACGATGGTGGGCATCAACGGCCCGATCCGCATCGGCAAGGCGACCGCCATGCCCGGCGATGTCGTGCTGGGCCGCGACGGCGGCGTGCTGTTCATCCCGCCGCAACTGGCCGAAAAGGTGGTGAAGCTGTCGGAGAACACGCGGCTGCGCGACATGTTCGGCCATATGCGCCTGCGCGAGGGCAGATATACCGCCGGCCAGATCGACACGCGCTGGACCGACGCGATCGAGGCGGACTTCTTCGCCTGGCTCCAGGCCAACCAGAACAAGCTGCCCGTGAAGCCCGAAGCCGTGAGGCAGATCATCCGCGATCATGAAGCGGGCATCCCCTATGAGGGATGACCCTATGACGGATGACCGGCCCGCAACCCACCCTTCCCCCAAAAAACGCTTGAGAAAGGCTCCTGCCGCCATGGACTTCCGCCTCCCCTTCGCCGCCGCCCTGCTGGGCCTTTCCCTGGCCGGCGCCGCCCAAGCCGCAACGCCCGCCGAAGTCGTCGCCCGCCATGTCGAAAGCATGAAGCTCGGCAAGTTGCAGCCGATCATGGACGATTATTCCGCGGACACGGTGGTCGTGACGCCCCAGGGGCTGGTCGCGGATCAGGCGCCGGCCAGGGGTCCGGGCATCTATTCAGGCCAGGCGCAGGCGCGCCGCGTCTTCGCGACGCTGACCGACAAGGATCATCATCCCGGCATCAAGGCCATGGAAACGACGATCGAACCGGCCGGCCCGGACAGCGTCATCCTGCATTGGGTCCAGTTCAAGGGGCAGCCCCAGCAGGTGTCGGGCAAGGACGCCTTCATCGTGCGCGACGACAAGATCGTGTTCCAGGCCATTTTCGTCGACTGACGCAGGGTGCGCACTTGACGCTCGATCGCGCCGCTCATAGCGTCCCCCGCGACTGGCTTTGCGCGGCATTCGGAGACATGGGCCCATGGAAGAGGTCGCCAAGGAGCGTCCACCCGGATATCGCTATTCGCGGCGCGGCACCCTGGCGCTGGTCCGCGAACTGTCGGTCATCGACAACCGTCGCAACGCCCTGCTGCTCGTCCTCCAATGGGCGATAGCAATCGGGGCGGGCGCCGTCGCCATCCATGTGGACCGAATCCCCGTCTATCTGCTGGCCGGCTTCGTCATCGGATCGCGCATTCAGTGCCTGGCGGTCATGATGCACGACGCCTGCCACGGGATGCTGTTCAGCAATCGCCGCCTCAACGATCTGATCGGCGACATCTTCGTCGCTTATCCGCTCGGCTTCAGCATCGACCTGTACCGCGCCAATCACATGTATCACCACCGCTACACCAACACCTTGCGCGATCGCGACTATCGCGTGCAGCGGCGGGACAGCGACCAGCACTTCCCGAAAAGCGGCGCCGCCATGGCCTGGCTGCTGGTCCGCAGCGTGACCGGCCTCAACTTCCATCGCATGGCGCGGGACAGCCGCGTCTGGGCGCCCTTCGCCAATTTCCACAATCCCGGACGCTTCGGTTACGACTTCAGCCTGGGGCTGCGCATTCGCTATGTGCTGTGGGCGCTGCTTTTCTACGGCCTGATCCTCCTGTCGCCCTTCCGCTGGAAGATACTGGGCCTTTTGCTGATCCCGCAATTCATCTGGGCAAATGTCTTCAACCGGATACGGGCAATGGCCGAACATAACGGCGTCGCCGACGAGCGGGAGCTGAACGGCACGCGCACGGTCATCCCGACCCTGCTCGATCGGTTCCTGATCGCGCCGTTCAACGTCAGCTATCACCTGGAACATCATCTGTTCCCCTCGGTGCCCTGGCCCAACCTGCGGCGGCTGCACGCGCATCTGATGACCGATCCGACCTATGCGGCGGACGCGCACATCACCCGCGGCTATTGGGGCATGATCAGGGAATTGATGCCGCCGCGCGCCTCTGCGGGCGAAAGCGGACCTGTCGTCCCATCAGAGGCGAAGTCCTGAGGTTCCGCGCTCCATGCGGGCGGGCGCGGACGATAATCCATCCGGCGCCCTCATGATTTCAAACCTTCTCGGCCGCTTCAGCAACGGGTCCGTAGATCGTGCTGAGCAGCATGTTGTTGTGCCCCGAAAGCATCTCGAGCGCCCGGCGCTTGTCGCGGGAGAGGCAAAATTGGGCCAGCAGGCTGTGCTTTTCATAGGCCTGGTCGGGATCGACGTCCGTCTTCAGCATCAACGAGCGATAGCGGCGCGTCTGCTCGTAAAGATCCTGATATATGGCGATGAGATGATCCGAACCGCATGCCCCTATCAGGGACAGGTGGAAACGCCAATGCACCCGCTCGAACGTGTCGATCCTCTTGTCGATGTCCGTGGGGGGATTGTCCGTGAACATCTTGAGCCGGTGGAGGCTCGCCACGATCTCGACCTCCCAATCCTCCGTGCCGCGATCCATCGAAAGGGCGAGCGCGCCCTGTTCGACGACCGTCCGCGCCGTCATGATGGACTGGAGATCCTGGGGACTGACCGGGACGACGCGGAACCCCCGCTGCCCCGCGAAGGTGACGAGGCCCCGCCCCGCCAGATTGGCCAGCGCCTCCCGGATCGGCGTCGGACCCAGCCCGGTCCCCTCCGAAAGCGCCCTGATGTTGAGCCTGGTCCCGGGCGCGATGTCGCCGGAAAGGATCGCGTCGGAAAGCAGGCGGGCGGCCGCCTCCGTATGGGTCGCGAATGCGGATTCGGCGGGGGGGGATTTCCGTGGTTCGTAGGACATATGGGTTTCAGGATCGCATGGAGTCAGGGAGTGGGCAAGTCGATTAGGGCGCGTTTAGCCGCTGGCTGCGGACGATGGCAACTTCGGCAGAGCGAACAGCAGCAGCGCGGCCGTCACCAGCGCGCCCGCCGACAGGAGCAGGGCGAGCGTGTAGCTGCCGGTGGCGTCGTACATATAGCCCGACGCGGCGGGACCGATGGACCCTCCGACCAGGAAGACCGCAAAGAGCGCTCCGTTCACTGAGCCGAAGCGGCTGGTGGCATAATAGCGGCCGACGAGGAACGACATGATGTCGTTTTCAGAACCGATGCCAATCCCCGCCGCGATGGCCGCGATCAGAGCGACAACCGCCACATGGGCGCCGCCCGCGACCAGCGTCAGCATTCCCGCCGCGACCATCGCGAACAGGCATTGGGCCAGCGCCACGGCCGGCAGTCGGTCGAGAAGATAACCCACGACGATCCGCCCGAAGATCAGCGCCGCGCCGATCGTTCCGGCCATTCCAGCGGCGCGGGTCGCATCGACGCCCGCATCGGTCAGCATCGGCACGAAATGCACCACGGTCGTCAATATCCCCCAGGCGGAAAGGAAAAAGGCCAGCGCCAGCAGCAGGAACGTGCGGTCGCGCAGCAGCGGCGGCCCATCGGCGGAAACGGCGGCTTCCTGTCGGAGGACGCGGGCGCCCGTGGGCCGCGCAGGCGGCAGGATCGTGCGCCGCCAAAGCCAGATGAGCGCCCCGATGACGGCGAAGCCCGCCAGCTCGATGCCGGCCAGCGCCATATAGCCTGCCCGCCAGCCGTGCGCGGCGATGATGGGCGTGAGGAACAGGGGGATCAACCCTCCCCCCAATCCGGACCCCGCGAGGGACAGGCCCAACGCCAGTCCGCGACGGCGCTTGAAGCCCGCGATGATCATCTTGGTGATGACGGGCGCCGCGGTGCCCGCCCCCAGCAACGCCACCAGCGCCATCAGCGCCACATAGGAGAAGAAGTCGGCGCTCAACATTCCCAGAAGCAGCAAGCCGGCGGCCAACCCCAGCAGAGAGGGGAGCAGCACGGGCAGGACGCCGAAACGGTCGACGCAGCGGCCGACGAAGGGCGCGCAGAGCGCCGTCAGCATGGAGGCGACGAAGGGCGCGATGCTCACCGTTCCGCGTCCCCAGCCGAATGCGTCGGCCACCGGCTTCAGGAAAAGCCCGGTCGAGAACAGGAAGGTGCTGCTGATTCCCACGGTGATGCCCAGGAACGCAACCAGGATGATCGGCCAGCCATGTCGCAGTTCGGCCTCGCCCTCGGCTTCCCCGGCTGCACCGAAAAGCCCGATGTCGGGGTTTATCGCGCCTGTCGATCTTCCGTCCATTCTGGCATCCTCCATCGTTGAAATATCGATAACATGTCTGAACGTCGATTGACAATCGGTATATTCAAGGAATATCGATAAATCAAACATGGGGATGCCAATGAGAATCGCGGTATATGGAGCAGGAGCGGTGGGCGGCCATTTCGCCGCGCGGCTGGCCGCCGCCGGCCATGAGGTGTCGATCGTCGTGCGCGGCGCGGCGCTGGCGGCGATCCGCGCCAGGGGATTGACCCTCATCTCCGGTCCGGAGCGGCTGGACGTCCGCGTGAAGGCGTCCGACGATCCCACCGATCTCGGTCATCAGGACCTGGTGATCTCCACCCTCAAATCCTCGTCGCTCCATGTCCTGGCGGAGGGCGTCCAACCCTTGCTGGCACCGGACACGCCGGTCGTCTTCGCCCAGAACGGCATTCCCTGGTGGTACGCGCACGGGCTTCCGCAATCCCCCCTTCTGCCCCGGCTGGGATGGCTCGATCCCGGCGGCGGGCTGGAGGAGCATGTCGGGCTCCGCAGGACGATCGGCGGCGTGATCTTCTCTTCCAACGAGGTGATGGAACCGGGCGTGGTGCGCAACGATTCTCCGGAATATAACGCCCTGTTCGTCGGCGAGCCGGATCGGTCGGAAAGCGACAGGATCGTGAAGCTGAGGACGATCCTTGCGGAGGCGAGACTGGCCAGCCCGTCCCACCATGACCTCCGCGAGGTGCTCTGGCGCAAATTGATCGCCAATATGACGGTCTCGGTGCTTTGCATGATTACCGGCCAGACGGCGCGGGAAGCCGTCGAGGATCCGATATTCGGCGATGCGGTGCCCAGATTGATGGCGGAGGCCGTCGCCATCGCCGCCGCCCAGGGATATTCGATCCCGCCCATGCCGCCGGGCTATCGCGCGCCCGATCACAAGCCCTCCCTGCTCCAGGACTTCCTGCTTGGCCGGACGCTGGAGATGGATGCGCTGGTCAAGGCCCCCATGGCGTTCGCCCAGGCGGCCGGGCTGGCGAGCCCGACGCTCGACATGCTCGGCGCGCTGGCCCAGCGGCTGGCCGCGAATGCGGGTTTGTACCGGCCTGTCGCAGCGGCGGGTTGACCAGGGGCGTCGCGCCCGGCGCCTGCCCGCGTGGCACGCAATGGCCAAGCCGCCAAGGCGTGGCCCGACATCCACCACGACCAATGGAGTGCGCAGATGACAGCCACGCTTCTCTCAGGCAACAGGGTGATGCAACCCGCCGCCTTCGAACGCGAAATCGAACGCGCGGCCGCCGCGATGCAGTCCAGCGGCGTGGCTCCTGGCGATGCTGTCGCCCTCTTGCTGCGCAACGATTTCGCCTTTTTCGTCGCCAGCCTGGCCGCGCGCTGGATCGGCGCGTTCGCCACGCCGATCAACTGGCATGCGACGCCGGACGAAATCGGCTATATCCTTCAAGACAGCGGCGCGCGGCTTCTGATCGCCCATGACGACCTGGCCGCCCCGCTGGCCGGCCGGCTGGCGGGCATGACGCTGGTCTGCGTGCCGACGCCGGCGGAGATCGCCGCTGCCTATCGCCTCCCGCCTTCGATTGCCCCGGCGGAGGCCATGGCCTGGGACGCCTGGCTGCCCGACGAAGCCAGCCCCGCGCCGCCCCGGGGGCCGGGCGGCGCATCCTCCCTGATCTACACCTCCGGCACGACGGGAAAGCCCAAAGGCGTGCGGCGCAGGCCGTTCGAACCCGGCCACCTGGCCGCGCAGGCGCAGATCGCCGTTCACGGTTATGGATTGGACCCCGCCGAAACCATCCGGGTGCTCATGACCGGACCGATGTACCATTCGGCCCCCAATGCCTATGGACTGGTGTCGGCGGAACTGGCGGAGAAGATCGTGCTGGAACCGCGTTTCGATGCGGAGGAGCTGCTGGCCCTCGTTCAGCAGCACCGGATCACGCACATGCATGTGGTGCCGACGATGTTCGTGCGCCTGCTCAAACTGCCCGCGGAGGTCCGGGCCGGCTATGATCTTTCCTCCCTGCGGTTCGTCGTGCATGGCGCCGCCCCCTGCCCCACGGAGATCAAGCGCCAGATGATCGACTGGTGGGGGCCGGTCATCCACGAATATTACGGTTCGACGGAGACCGGCCTTGTCACGGGGCATGGCTCGTCCGATGCCCTTGCCAGGCCCGGAACGGTCGGGCGCGCGCTTCCCGGCGTGACGCTCCGGGTGATCGGGGAGGATGGCAAGGACGCCGGAACCGGCGAGGCGGGGGACATCCACGTCCGGTCCGAAGCCGTGCCGGACTTCACCTATCATGGCCATCCGGACGAAAAATCGGCACTTGAACAGGCCGGCTTCGTCACGGTGGGGGACATTGGCTGGCTCGACGAGGACGGCTATCTGTTCCTGTGCGATCGGCGGCGCGACATGATCATCTCCGGCGGGGTCAACATCTATCCCGCGGAGGTGGAGGCGGCGCTGCTCGGCATCGGCGGCGTGCGCGACTGCGCGGTATTCGGCATTCCCGACCCCGAATTCGGCGAAGCGGTATGCGCCTATGTCGAACCGGACGAGGAAGCGACGCTGGATGCGGCGGGAATCCAGAGGAGCCTGGCCGGCAGCCTGTCCCGCTACAAGATTCCCAAGGTGGTCCGGTTCGAAACCCACCTTCCCCGCGAGGATTCCGGCAAGATATTCAAGCGTCGCCTGCGCGAAGCCTATTGGGCGAATGAGGGGCGCGCGATCTGAAAAGCGACGTCAGCCGCCACGGCGGCTGACATCCCCCTTATGCGGACGGATGCAGCCGGCGCATCTCCGCGAGCCAGCCGAGCCCCGCCGTCGTCGGCCCGGCCGGACGATATTCGGCCCCATGCCATCCGCCATAACCCGACGCCCGGAGTCCGGCGAACGCCGCGGCGAAGTCGATCGATCCGGTGCCTGGCTCGTTCCGCCCCGGCGCATCGGAAAACTGGACATGCGGCGCGATATGGCCGTGCGCCGCCCATGCGCGAGCGATGTCGTCGCCATTCATCGCGACATGATAGAGGTCGAAAAGCAATCCGAACCCAGCCGAACCGATCAAGCGAACCATATCGGCCGCTTCGTCGATGGATGCGAACAGCGCGTCGGGCATCTCCACGCGGTTCATCGGTTCCACCAGCAGCACGGCATCGGGCGCGAGGCGGCCCGCAAGCGCGAGCGCCTGGCCGGCATTGCGCCTGTAGGTTTCCAGACACGCTTCCCTGTCATGGCCGGGCGGAATGCGGGAAGGCCCGACATGGACGAACCGGGCATCCATTTCCCTCGCTGCGCGCAGCCCCCGCTCAGCGGCGGAAGCGAACTCGGCCTCGCGGCCCGGAACGCCCGACAGGCCGGGGCCGCCCGCGAAAAGATCGCCGAGCGGCAGGTTCATGAGCACGACCGGCATTCCGGCGGCGCGCGCGGCCTGCGCCATCTCCGCCGGATCGCCCTCGTCGATCACCTGTATCTCGACCCCGTCGAAGCCCGCCCGGGCGGCCGCGGCGAACCGCTCAAGCAACGGAAGCTCCCGGAACATCATCGACACGCTGGCGCTGATCTTCATCGTCATTCCCCTTTCAGATCGCATCGCCGATTGATTGCATGGCCCGCAGCGCGCGGTGGACGGCGCTATGGTCCAGCGAGCGGTCCGGCCCGTCGGCGGCACGCGCGAACATGTCCTCCGCCCCGGCGAGCAAGGGCAGCGACAGGCCCAGATCGGCGGCCATCGCGGTCGCCATGCGCAAGTCCTTGAGCTGCGTGGCGACGGTGCCGCCCGGCACATGGTTTCCGTTCAGCATGCGCGCGCCATGCTGGCGAAGGACCGTGGAGTCGGCAAATCCGCCCTCCAGCGCGGCGAACGCCTCGGCCGGCCTGCCTCCGCCGCGCTCGATGATCAGCAGGGCCTCCGCGACGGCCTCTATGGTGATCCCGACGATCATCTGGTTGGCTAGCTTGACCAACTGCCCGCTCCCGACGCCGCCCACCGGGTTCACCCGGCCCAGCGTTTCCAGCAGGGGCCTCATCTTCTCGACCGTCGCCGGAACGCCCCCGGCGAAGATGGTCAGCCTGGCATCGATCGCCCCGCGCTCGCCGCCCGACACCGGGGCATCCATGTAATCGATCCCCAGGGCGGACAGGCGGTCGGCCTGCCGGCGGGCCGAAGGCGGGTCGATGGAACTCATCATGACGACGGTCGCGCCCGGCCTGATCCATCGCGCCACGCCGCCGTCGCCGAAGAGGAGCCTGTCGCAGGCTGGACCATCGCTCAGGACGATGAACACCGAATCGGCGTCGGCCACGCACAGCCGCGCCGTATCGGCGACCGACACCCCGTCCTCCGCAAGCGCCGCCGCCTTATCCGCCGTGCGATTCCACGCGCTGACCGCATAGCCCGCCCGCGCCAGGTTCCGTGCCATCGGCGCGCCCATCAGCCCCGTACCCAGCAGCGCCACGCGATCGATCACAGCAGTCCCCTTTCAATTTGCTTGATACCCGATACATATATCGTCATTAAATAGAAATATCGATAATTTTTCACGCTCATTCCTGATGGGGAGGCATTTATGCGATTCGTGACCTATGAGCATGGCGGCAACCGTTTCGTCGGAGCGTTGGTCGGCGACGATGCCGTCAAGAATTTGACGGCCGCAAGCGCGGCGTCCAGCCGAGGGGATCCGGCGTGGTTCACTGGCATGCAGGCCCTGATCGAGGCCGGCGACGCCGGGATCGACGAAGCCCGTCGGCTGATGGAGAGCGATGGACATGTCGTGCCGCTTGCCGATGTCCGCCTGCTCGCGCCCTTGCCGCGCCCGCAATCGATCCGCGACTTCTTCACCTTTCCCGACCATATCCGGCAGTCATATGCCGGCATGCAGCGCCTGGGCGCCAGGCTGGCCGGAATGCCGGCCCCCACCGCCCCGCCACTCACCGAATTGCCTGCGCTCTATCTTGAGAAGGCGATCTACCATAAAGGCAATCCCCTGACGGTCGTCGGTCCGGATACGGAAATCCTCTGGCCCCGGTACAGCAAGTTCATGGACTTCGAACTGGAACTGGCGATCATAATCGGCCGGCCGGGGGCCGACATCAAGGCGGAACGGGCGGCAGCCCATATCTTCGGCTACACCATCTTCAACGACTTTTCCGCGCGCGATGCGCAGATGGCGGAGATGCCCGGCATGATGGGCCCGGCCAAGGGCAAGGATTTCGACCGCAGCAATGCGATCGGCCCCTGCATTGCCACGCCGGATGAATTTGCCGACGTCCACGACATAAGGATGCGCGCATCGGTGAACGGCGAATTGTGGGCGGAAGGGTCCAACAGCGCGATGCTGCATCGATTCGAGGACATCATCGCCTATGTGTCGCGTGACGAGACGCTTCATCCGGGGGAGCTTCTGGGCTCCGGCACGATGGGCAATGGTTGTGGCGTCGAACATGACCGCTTTCTGGAAGATGGCGACGAAGTCGCGCTCGCCATCGACGGCATCGGCGTGCTGACCAACCGCGTGCGCAGGCAGGACTGACCGGCGGCGGAGCCATTGTGCATGTCGCGCCAGTGCTCCGCTTGACCTTTTTCTAAATATCGATATTTAATAATAACAGCGATTATAAATTAATATATCGTTCGCGAAGCCAGCCCGTCGACAAGGAATGTCATCTGCCCGTCGAGCGGGGCCAGGAGGGGATAGGGACATGACCAGGATATTCATCCGCAAGCGCACCGGCTTTCTTCTGGGCGCGGCGCTGGCCGGCTTGATTGCGCCGTCCGTCGCCCAAGCGGAGGAGGCATCGAAATCCGCGCCTCCGGCCGCCGAAGGGGGCGGCCGGGCATCCGCGCCGGCCAGCGTGATCGACATCGTGGTCACCGCCCAGCGCGAGAGCCAGTCGCTGCAAAGCGTTCCCATTTCCGTCAGTGCTTTCACTGCCGAGACATTGCAGCGCCAGCAGATAGACAATTCTCTCGATCTTCAGCTATCGCTGCCGAATACAATCTTCACCAAGAATAATTTTTCCAAGTCCAGCTTCACGATTCGCGGCATAGGCGACCTGTGCGTCGGAAGCTCATGCGACAGCGCGACGGGGATCACGAATAACGAACTTCCGCTGTTCGACACCCGGCTGTTCGAGGTCGAATATTTCGATCTGGAGCGGGTCGAGGTGCTTCGGGGGCCGCAAGGAACGCTTTTCGGCCGCAACGCGACCTCCGGCGTCGTCAACTTCATTACCGCCAAACCCGATCTGGGCTCTGTTGCAAAGATTGGCGGCAGTCAGAGGTAGGCTGTCGCTCTGCGCCGATCAGGCGGCTGCTGCGAAATGGTGGTTGAGCATGCCCATGGCCTCCGTCAGCGCCGAGGGCCCAATGCCAAAAGCTCTCTCCACAAGGCGCACCTCGCCCCTGATGCCGGGCTGCAGGCACCAGGGGCGAGCCTGTCCTTTGCGCAGGGCTCGCATGACTTCGAATCCCTTGATCGTGGCATAGGCCGTGGGGATCGATTTGAAACCGCGCACCGGCTTGATCAGTATCTTGAGCTTTCCGTGATCGGCCTCGATCACGTTATTGAGATACTTCACCTGCCGGTGGGCCGTCTCCCGGTCCAGCTTTCCTTCGCGCTTCAATTCGGTGATCGCTGCACCATAGCTCGGCGCTTTGTCGGTATTGAGCGTGGCAGGCTTTTCCCAGTGCTTCAGGCCTCGCAGGGCCTTGCCCAGGAACCGCTTCGCTGCCTTGGCGCTGCGGGTCGGCGACAGGTAGAAATCGATCGTGTCGCCCCGCTTGTCGACTGCCCGGTACAGGTAGGTCCACTTGCCCCGCACCTTGACGTAGGTTTCATCCAGGCGCCAGCTCGGATCAAAGCCACGCCGCCAGAACCAGCGCAGCCGCTTCTCCATCTCCGGGGCGTAGCACTGGACCCAGCGATAGATCGTCGTATGGTCGACCGAAATGCCGCGTTCCGCCAGCATTTCCTCAAGGTCGCGATAGCTGATCGGATAGCGACAATACCAGCGCACCGCCCACAGGATCACATCACCCTGGAAATGGCGCCACTTGAAATCCGTCATCGTTCCGTCCGTCCAATCTCCGCCAAGCATGCTCAAGCTTCACGATTTTTGCAACAGAGCCTTCGTGCCGATGGCCTTCTTCCCCGGGTCGACGGGCGGTATCTACCGACAGTTTTCCGTCACGCTGATCGTCTCGATCGGGTAGTGTGCGTGAAGTTCTGCAAAATCGCTTGAGGAGCGAGGCGGTCATGGCAGGCTGGTGATGTTCAACGTCACCGAGGAGACCCGCCATGACCAGGACCGAGATTAAGCCTGCTGTATCCGCTGTCAAAGAGTTGCTGGCGCAGGAGCCGGATGCGCTTCGCGAGATTGTGCGCAGCGTGATGCAGGCGATGCTGGAAGCCGAGATGGACGAGGCGCTGGGCGCGGGCAAGAGCGAGCGCAGCGATGCGCGGCTCGGCTACCGTTCGGGGCATTACCCGCGCACGCTGGTGACGCGGGTCGGCAAGCTGGAGCTGCGGGTGCCGCAGGACCGTGCCGGGCGCTTCTCGACCGAGCTGTTCGAGCGCTACCAGCGGTCGGAGCAGGCGCTGGTGGCGACGCTGGCCGAGATGTATGTCCAGGGCGTTTCGACGCGCAAGGTCAAGGCGATCACCGAAGAGCTGTGCGGCCATGCCTTCTCGGCCTCGACGATCTCGGCGATCAACAAGAAGCTCGATGGCAGCCTGGCGGCCTTTGCCCAGCGCCGCCTCGACGAGCCGTTCCCTTATCTGATCCTTGATGCCCGCTACGAGAAAGTGCGCGAAGGCGGCGTGGTTGGAAGCCAGGCGGTGCTGATCGCGATCGGCATCGACTGGGACGGCAGGCGGCAGATACTGGCCGTGGAGATGGCCAATCGCGAGAGCGCCACGTCATGGAAGGACTTCCTGCTGCGCCTGCGTGACCGGGGCCTGCATGGCACCGAGTTCGTCGTCGCCGACGATCATGCCGGCCTGCGCGCGGCGATCCGCGAGGTGCTGACCGGCGCCGCATACCAGCGCTGCTACGTGCACTTCCTGAGGAACGCGCTCGATCACTTGCCAAGGAAGG
This sequence comes from Sphingobium indicum B90A, assembly GCF_000264945.2. Taxonomy (NCBI): domain Bacteria; kingdom Pseudomonadati; phylum Pseudomonadota; class Alphaproteobacteria; order Sphingomonadales; family Sphingobiaceae; genus Sphingobium; species Sphingobium indicum. Next base: position 2,409,605 of record NZ_CP013070.1, on the reverse strand, counting down.
CCGACGACGACTGCCTGCAGGAACTGCGCTGGCTCTACGACCGGCGCAACCTCGCCGAGGCCCGCGCCGATCTCGCCCAGTGGCTCGCCCGATGGAGCGCCAAATATCCCAGGCTCACCGACTGGGCCGAGGAGACGATCGAGGAGACCTTCTCCTTCTACCGGCTGCCACGCAGGCATCACAAGCACATGAAAAGCACCAACATGCTCGAACGCTTCAATGAGGAAATCCGGCGGCGAACCTATGTCGTGCGGATATTCCCCAACGCCCCCAGCTGCCTGCGCCTGGTCCGCGCACTCGCCGTCGAAACCCACGAAAACTGGCTCGAAGCCAACCGCTACCTCAATATGGACGAACTGCGCGAGCAGAAGAAAACCGAACTACGCAAAGCCGCATGACCAGCACCATGACCGCCAATTTGCAGAACTTGACGCACACAACCCTCGATCGGGTTCTCGGCGCTATTGGCGCTGACGCTCACTCCCGCGCTGTGTGCGACTTTTCTCAAGCCGCACGTACCCGAAAACCATCGCAAGGAGAATTGGCTCACGCGGCGAACCGGTCGCTTTTTTACTGGATTCAACAACTGGTTTGGACGTACGACTGATCGTTATCAAGGCGGCGTCGCTCGGATATTGTCGCGGCCTCTGCGCTGGCTCGCCATATTCATCGCGTTGGTCGGCCTGACGGTTATCTTGTTCTCGCGCCTTCCCGGTGGATTCCTCCCGCAGGAGGACCAGGGGACTGTCATCACTGTTGTACAAGCTCCCCCCGGCGCGACCCGTGAGCGGACTGAAGAAGCGGTGCGTCAGGTGAAGGAATTTTACAATCAGCAAGACATTGTGACGAGCGTGTTTGTGGTGCGAGGCTTTAGCTTCTTCGGCCAAGGCCAAGCGAATGGAATGATGTTCACGATGCTCAAGCCGTGGGAGGAGCGCTCCGGCGAGGAGAATAGCTCGCTAGCCTTGGTCGGAAAGGCGATGGGCTTCTTCACATCGATCAAGGAAGCCATGGTCTTTGCCCTCAATCCCCCCGCGATCGCCGAACTTGGCATCGCCGGCGGCTTTACCTTCAAATTGGAGGATGTCGGCGGCAACGGTGCTGAAGCGCTCTTCAACGCGCGCAATCAGCTGCTTGCCGCCGCGAGCCAGAGCCCGATCCTTGCCGGTGTTCGACCGGAGGGCCAGGAAGATGCACCTCAGCTGCGGGTCATGATCGACAGGATACAGGCTCGCGCCCTCGGCCTCTCGATTGGCGACGTTAACGGAACGCTCGCGATCGCTTTCGGCAGCGCATATGCCAATGACTTCAACCGTGAAGGGCGGATCCTGCGGGTGCTCCTGCAAGCCGAAGCATCTCACCGAATGACGCCACAGGACGTGCTCGACCTCAAGGTTCGAAATGCAGCCGGCGAAATGGTGCCCTTCGGCTCGTTTACACAGGTTGAATGGACATCGGGCGCGCAGCAGCTCCAGCGCTATAACGGCTATCCTTCGATGACCATTTCCGGGAACGCTGCCCCGGGCCAGTCGACTGGCGAGGCCATGGCGGAGATGGAACGGCTCGCCAATGCACTGCCGGAGGGCTTCGCATATGAATGGACGGGAATGTCCTATGAGGAGCAGCAGGCCGGCGGACAGGTCGGTATGCTGCTAGGCTTGTCTATACTTGTTGTATTCTTGCTGCTGGCCGCTCTCTACGAGAGCTGGTCCATCCCTGTTTCCGTGCTTTTGGTTGTACCGCTCGGCGTACTTGGCTCCGTCCTCTTTACGGTGATGAGGGGACTGTCCGCCGACGTCTATTTCAACGTTGGCATCATCACGATCATCGGCTTGGCCGCCAAGAACGCGATCCTGATCGTCGAGTTTGCGATCGAGCAAGAAGCGGAGGGCAAGACCCCGCTTGAGGCGACACTCGAAGCTGTGAAACTGCGCCTGCGCCCCATTATCATGACGTCGCTCGCCTTCATCGGTGGCATGATACCGCTCTTCATTGCTTCCGGTGCCGGTGCGGCGAGCCGAATCGCGGTTGGGACCGGTGTTGTCGGCGGAATGCTGGCTGCCACTGTGCTCGGAATTTTCTTCATTCCGCTCTTCTATCTGTCGATACGCCGCTGGCTCAGTAAGAAGCGGCCTGCTGCTCCCGGTCAGGCGCAACCGGAGCCCAATCATGCGTAGAGTCTTTGTGCTCACTCTGACATCGTTTCTGGGCGCGTGCCAGTTAGCCCCGCCTCACGCGCGGCCAGCGCTGCCGACCACTCGGGATTACCCCACCTCCTACGCGGGCGACGGGGTGCTCGGTCGGCGGGCGGTGGAAATCAGCTGGCGGGAGTTCTTCGCTGATCCTCAACTGGAGACCCTCATTGCCACCGCTCTCGAGCGGAACCGCGATCTCGCCGTTGCCGTAGCGCAGATACAGGAGGCGCGTGGTCTTTATCGAATCCAGGGTGCCGAACGGCTGCCTGCGCTCGGCGCCAACGGCGATGTGACTCGCAGCCGCACGCCAGGTTCGGCGATTGGCATTCCCGAAGTGGGTGCGATCACCGATACCCGCTACTCGATCGGCGTTGGCGTCACAGGATTCGAGCTCGATTTCTGGGGCCGGGTGCGCAACCTTTCTGACGCAGCGCGCTCGCAATATCTAGCAACCGTGCAGGCTGAACGGGCGTTCCGCCTCGCGTTGATCCGGGATGTGGCCTCGACCTATTTTGCTTCCCGGGAAGCCGACGAGCGGATCGCCCTTGCCGAAGCTACGGTACGCAGCCGGCAGGAAGGCCTCCGCATAGCCGAGCGTCGCCTTGAAGCCGGGGTGACTTCAGCTCTTGATTTTCGACAGGCGGAGTCGCTACTGACTCAAGCCGAAACGGAGTTGGCCAGCCTGCGCTTGGCCGAGGCGCAGAGTGAGAACTTCCTGGCCGTACTCTTGGGCGGACCCGTTCCTGTCGGGCTCACGGTGCCGCTGACGCTGGCTGACCAGAAAAACGGAACGGTGATTGCCGCCGGATTACCCTCCGAGCTGATGGTGACTCGACCGGACATATTGGCGGCAGAAGAGAAACTGCGGGCAGCGCGTGCCAATATCGGTGCTGCTCGGGCAGCCTTCTTTCCATCCATCTCACTAACCGGTAGTATCGGTTTCGCTTCAACTGATCTTGGGAATTTGATCGGAAACGAAGGACTGAGCTGGAGCTTTGGACCTTCGATCAGCCTACCCATCTTCGATTGGGGTGCGAGGAAGGGCAATCTGAGCGTGGCTGAGGCACGTGAGGATATTGCCATCGCCGAATACGAACGCACCATTCAGGGAGCTTTCCGCGAAGTTGCGGACGCCCTTGCCGGGCGCCGCTGGCTTGCTGAACAGGTCGCCGCGCAGGTTCGTGCCACTGCGGCACAGCGAGCGATCGCCGATCTTGCCCGCACTCGCTACCGCGAGGGCGTCGCAAATTACCTTGAAGTGCTCGATGCCGAACGGAATCTGTTCATCGCGGAACAGACACTGATACAGCTGCGTCGCGCCGAGCTGGATGCTCTCGTCTCTCTGTATGTCGCTCTGGGCGGCGGCCAGCAAGGGTAATGGTGGTAATGTTCCACCGACGGGCCTTGGCTATTGATCATGACAACCTACAGATCGGTCCGCCGATAAATTCCCTGACCTATATATGATAATGTCCTTTATCATACACTCTTCCCCTTAGGCGCGCTGCATGGTAGAAAGGTGGCTAATTTTCTAGAAAGGCGGACCATGAGCCTCAATGTTAAAGACCCTGAAGCCCATCGGCTTGCGCAGGCCATCGCCCAAGCGACCGGCCAGAGCATGACCCGCGTGGTGACGGAGGCGCTGCGCGAGCGCTTCGCCAGGATCGAGCGTCAGAAAAGCAAGGCGAGCGTCGCGGAACTGCTAACGATCGCCGATCGCGCCGCCACGCATGTGAAGCGCCCCTATGTCGATCATGCCGAACTGTTTTATGACGATAATGGCCTGCCGAAATGATCCTCGACACCTCGGCCCTGGTCGCGATCCTCTATCGCGAACCCGAAGCGGCGACCTTCGCACAAGCCATCCATGATGCCGATGCCTGCCGCATCAGCGTCGCCAGCTATGTCGAGCTGTCGATGGTCATCGAACGCCAGCTCGGTCCCGAAGGGATGCGCCAGACCGAAGCCTTCTTTCGCCGCGCCGGCATCACGATCGAACCGGTGACGCTCGATCATGGCGAACTGGCGCGACAGGCGTTTCTCGATTTCGGCAAGGGCCGCCACAAAGCGGGCCTGAACTTTGGCGACTGCTTTTCCTATGCGCTGGCCAAGGCGACCGACGAGCCGCTGTTGTTCAAGGGCAATGATTTTGCCCTGACGGACATAGAGGCGGCGGCATAATGCGCGCGGTGCACGACAAGATCGAAGGCCCCTTCGCCATCGAGGAGAATATCGCCCTCTATGGCATGGTCGCTGGCGATGCGACGCTGCATCGGGGCATCCGTTTCATCCTCCACGGCACAATTACGGGCAACCTGACGATCGAGACCGGCGCGCGCGCAATCATCCATGGCACGGTGGCGGGACGCATCTACAACGAAGGCGGTCGCGTCGAGATCTTCGGGATCGCCGATGCCGTCGCCAACGGCTCGCGCGACGCCATCACGATCATCGATCCCGCCGCCCATGTCCGGGGCCGGCCATGACCCAGATCGGCGGTGTCCCCGACATGCACGACGAGGATGATTACCCGTATGACAATCCCGTGTCCCGCGCCCAGGCCGAGAGCTTGCGGGAGCAGGCCCGCGCGGGCGGGTTGCGGTTTGAGGCCTATCTGCCCCCGGCGCTGGCCGACTGGCTGTTGGAACCGATCGAGCGCGGCATGTTCGCCGATCCTTCGGAGGCGGTGTTCGCGATCGTCGGCAACTTCCGCGATCTGGAGCCGCATCGTGATCTGCGCGACGCGTTGCTGCGCCGGTTGTTGCAGGCGGCGGTCGATGATCCGAGGCCGGGCACTCCCCATGAACAGGTGCAAGCGGAGATGGCGCGCCGTCGCGTCGAACCGCGCGCCGCGCCCGCACGCTGGCGGAGAGAGGGGTAATGGCTCAGCTCGCCCCCCTTCCCTCGCCCACGCTGGCCTTGCCGGCGCTGATCGCGTCGGCCGACGACCGCGCGCGGTTGCGGTTCCTGGAGTTTTTCGCCGTCACCATCCGCAACGCGCATACGCGCCGCGCCTATGCGCGCGCGGCTGGCGACTTCCTGACCTGGGTAGCGGCGCGCGGGGTCACGTCCCTTGGGGCCGTGCAGCCGCTCCACGTCGGCGCGTGGATCGAGGCGCTGGGAGGCGAGATGAGCGCGCCCAGCGTCAAGCAGCAGCTCGCCGGCGTGCGTCGGCTGTTCGACTGGCTGGTGATAGGCCAGGTCATGCCGGTGAACCCCGCCGCATCGGTGCGCGGGCCGGCGCATAGTCAGCGGCGCGGCAAGACGCCGGTGCTGGCCCCCGACGAGGCGCGGCGGCTGCTTGATACGATCGACGTGGGTGGGCCGGCGGGTCTGCGCGACCGCGCGCTAATCGGGCTGATGGTCTATTCGTTCGCGCGGATCGGCGCGGCGCTCTCCATGCGTGTCGAGGACGTTTTCATGCAGAACCGCCGTCTCTGGGTGCGGCTGCACGAAAAGGGCGGCAAGCAGCACGAAATGCCCTGCCACCATAATCTTGAGGACTATCTGACCGCCTATATCGACGGGTGTGAGCTGCGCGCGCAAGCCAAGGGGCCGTTGTTCCGCACGATCGCGCGCGGGACCAAGCGGCTAAGCGACACTCCCCTGCCCCAGGCCAATGCGTTCGCGATGGTGCGCCGACGCGCGGTGGCGGCCGAGATCGGCACGGCGATCGGCAACCATTCGTTCCGCGCGACCGGGATTACCACTTACCTGAAGAACGGCGGCACGCTGGAGACGGCCGCGACGATGGCGAACCATAGCTCCACGCGCACGACCCAGCTCTACGATCGGAGGCCCGATGACGTGACGCTCGATGAGGTGGAACGGGTGTTGATCTAGTCACCTGGAACTGAAGTAAGCTTCATTGTATAAGCCCTTGTAGATCAGACGGAGGTTAATGTGATGGCGGGCAGACGGGCGGATTTGGTTGTCTTGAGCGGAGATGACCGGCGTTTTCTCGAAGCTCAGGTCCGCCGCCACAAAGCGCCGCGTTCACTCTCTGATCGATGCCGGATGGTCCTGCTTTGTGCAGAAGGGCTGCAGAGCAAGGAAGTCGCCGAACGCCTGGGCGTTCACGAGCACACGGTTGGCAAATGGCGCCGCCGGTTCGTGCAGGCTGGCATTGAAGGACTGACTGACGAATATCGTGCGGGTCGGCCACGAACAGTATCTGACACGCAAGTAGCTCAGGTGATCGAGCGTACGCTGAACACGACCCCCAAGGACGCCACGCATTGGTCGATCCGTTCCATGGCCGCCAAGTCCGGGCTGTCACACACCACCATCCGCCGGATCTGGGGCGCGTTCGGCCTGCAGCCGCACCGGTCCGAGACATTCAAGCTGTCCACCGATCCGCTATTTGTCGACAAGGTGCAGGACATAGTCGGGCTCTACATGTCGCCGCCGAACCGGGCGATCGTGCTGTGCGTGGATGAAAAATCGCAAATCCAGGCGCTGGATCGCGAGCAGCCGGTCTTGCCCATGGCGCCGGGGGTTCCTGAGCGGCGCACCCATACCTACGTCCGCAATGGCACGACATCCCTGTTCGCCGCGCTCGACATTGCCACCGGCGCCGTGATCGGGAAATGCTACAAGCGCCATCGGGCAACCGAGTTCCTCGACTTCCTCAAGCGGATCGACGCCGCGATCCCCAAGGGGCCAGACGTCCACCTCGTGATGGACAACTATGCGACCCACAAGACGCCAAAGATCAAGGCCTGGCTCGCACGCCGCCCGCATTGGCATGCTCACTTCACACCGACTTCGGCGTCCTGGATCAATCAGGTCGAACGATGGTTTGCAGAACTGACCCGCAAGCAGTTGCAGCGCGGTGTCCACCGATCAACCGCTGAACTTGAGACCGACATCACCGCATTCATCGCGGCGCACAACGAAAACCCCAAGCCCTACAAATGGGTCAAATCCGCCGACGAAATCCTCGCCGCCGTCAAACGATTCTGCCAAAAAACAATGAGCCGAACTTCAGATTCAGGTGACTAGCACTACTTTGGCAGTTTTTGTTCAGGCCTGTCTACGAGGAGCTTTTCACAATGGGGGCACCGAAGTGGCGGAGGCCTTATGAAGATGTTCAAGATCGCCTGTCGGATAGCTGGCATGCTCGGTTGTGGCGGCGGCCCCCCGACTCTTTTTTTTCCGCCCCGCTGCTTTGAGACGGCGGGCTTGAAGGAAAGCGTATGCGATCATTGTCATCAATGCATGTCGATGTAATCCAACCCAGGAGCGGCCTTCGAAATGATCGAGGCCCAGTTCTTCCTTGAGCTGCTGATGTGCTTGCTCGCAGATCCATCTCGCCTTGATCGTCGCGGCGAGCATTTTGAGGGTGGCGTCGGCAGGTAAATTTGAGACGTAGTTATAGCGCGACGATCTGGGTGAGAGGTCAGCGACTATCAGGATGAGAACAGATTGTCGCGGCGGGTTCATGGTGCCGGGTTAGATTGTCGCTGGCAAGGGCGATTCTTCGCTCTGATTGTCGCTGATCGACATTTTCTCGATGGATTTGATTGTCGCGTATTTTGGGGTCCTTCCAGCCCCTGTCTGTCGCTGGAGGGCGGCCCTGCGACGATAGCTCTCGACATTCATCTCGAAGATGGTGGCGTGATGAACGAGACGGTCGACGGCCGCGAGCGTCATGGCGGGATCCGGGAAGACCCGGTTCCATTCGCCGAAGGGCTGGTTGGCCGTGATGAGCATGGATCGGCGCTCATAGCGTGCGCTGATCAACTCGAAGAGCACGGAGGTTTCAGCCTGATCCTTGGCGACATAGGCGAGGTCGTCCAGGATGAGCAGGTGGTATTTGTCGAGCTTGGCGATGGCGGATTCGAGCGCCAGTTCGCGGCGCGCGAGCTGAAGCTTCTGGACCAGCTCGGACGTGCGGGTGAACAGCACGCGCCAACCATTCTGGACAAGTTGCAGGCCGATGGCTGCCGCCAAGTGGCTCTTTCCTCCGCCCGGCGGGCCGAACAGGATGAGATTGGCGCCCTTTTCCAGCCATCCGTCGCCCGAGGTCATGGCCGTGACCTGCGCCCGCGAGACCATCGGCACGGCGTCGAAGGCGAAGCTGTCGAGCGTTTTGCCCGGTGGTAATCGTGCGTCGCTCAGATGACGTTCGATCCTACGCCGGTCACGTTCGGCCATTTCATGCTCGGTAAGTGCAGCGAGCAGTCGGGTGGCGGGCCAGCCCTCCTTGTCGGCACGTTCGGTAAACTCGGGCCAGATCACCTTGATGGCAGGAAGCCTCAACTCGTTGAGGATGAAGCTCAGGCGCTGGGCATCGACGTTATGGGCCTTGGTCATGCGGCCTCTCCCAGCAGCAGGGCATCGTAGTCGGTCAGGGGGCCAAGCTCGACCACCACCTCGGGCAGCGCGGCCGGATCGGGCGAGAAGCGCGTTCGCAACGCGGCGATGTCAGGCAGCCGGCCTTCGTCAAGGTCCTGGGCGAGAAGATCGGCAAGCTCGGCCTCGCAGGCCCGTTCATGGGCCATGGACAGCAACTCGACCATCTTGCGGCAAGCGTCACGCTCGGACATGGCTTCGAGCAGCCGTTCGAACATGAGCCTGTACGCCTCGCGCGGGAACAACTGGTCGCGATAGGTCAGCTGCAGCAGGGCCATCGGCTTACGCCTGAGGCTATGGATCACGTGACGGTAATCCACCACATAGCCATGTTCGGTAGCGCTTTTCGGGCGACCGCGTGGCCGGGTCATGAGATAACTGCCGCCCAGGAACAGATCGAGCCGATCATCGTAGAGGCGCACACGCAGTCGATGCCCGATCAACCGTGACGGCACCTTCGTTGGTTGTGTGCGTCAAGTTCTGCAAATTGGCGGTCATGGTGCTGGTCATGCGGCTTTGCGTAGTTCGGTTTTCTTCTGCTCGCGCAGTTCGTCCATATTGAGGTAGCGGTTGGCTTCGAGCCAGTTTTCGTGGGTTTCGACGGCGAGTGCGCGGACCAGGCGCAGGCAGCTGGGGGCGTTGGGGAATATCCGCACGACATAGGTTCGCCGCCGGATTTCCTCATTGAAGCGTTCGAGCATGTTGGTGCTTTTCATGTGCTTGTGATGCCTGCGTGGCAGCCGGTAGAAGGAGAAGGTCTCCTCGATCGTCTCCTCGGCCCAGTCGGTGAGCCTGGGATATTTGGCGCTCCATCGGGCGAGCCACTGGGCGAGATCGGCGCGGGCCTCGGCGAGGTTGCGCCGGTCGTAGAGCCAGCGCAGTTCCTGCAGGCAGTCGTCGTCGGCCTTCCTTGGCAAGTGATCGAGCGCGTTCCTCAGGAAGTGCACGTAGCAGCGCTGGTATGCGGCGCCGGTCAGCACCTCGCGGATCGCCGCGCGCAGGCCGGCATGATCGTCGGCGACGACGAACTCGGTGCCATGCAGGCCCCGGTCACGCAGGCGCAGCAGGAAGTCCTTCCATGACGTGGCGCTCTCGCGATTGGCCATCTCCACGGCCAGTATCTGCCGCCTGCCGTCCCAGTCGATGCCGATCGCGATCAGCACCGCCTGGCTTCCAACCACGCCGCCTTCGCGCACTTTCTCGTAGCGGGCATCAAGGATCAGATAAGGGAACGGCTCGTCGAGGCGGCGCTGGGCAAAGGCCGCCAGGCTGCCATCGAGCTTCTTGTTGATCGCCGAGATCGTCGAGGCCGAGAAGGCATGGCCGCACAGCTCTTCGGTGATCGCCTTGACCTTGCGCGTCGAAACGCCCTGGACATACATCTCGGCCAGCGTCGCCACCAGCGCCTGCTCCGACCGCTGGTAGCGCTCGAACAGCTCGGTCGAGAAGCGCCCGGCACGGTCCTGCGGCACCCGCAGCTCCAGCTTGCCGACCCGCGTCACCAGCGTGCGCGGGTAATGCCCCGAACGGTAGCCGAGCCGCGCATCGCTGCGCTCGCTCTTGCCCGCGCCCAGCGCCTCGTCCATCTCGGCTTCCAGCATCGCCTGCATCACGCTGCGCACAATCTCGCGAAGCGCATCCGGCTCCTGCGCCAGCAACTCTTTGACAGCGGATACAGCAGGCTTAATCTCGGTCCTGGTCATGGCGGGTCTCCTCGGTGACGTTGAACATCACCAGCCTGCCATGACCGCCTCGCTCCTCAAGCGATTTTGCAGAACTTCACGCACACTACCCATTCGTTCCGATCAATCCACTAGGGAGGTATGGTGGCAAAAAACAATTCGGTCGCAAGAGTGCGGGGACCCCGCTCTGCGGCGCGGCGGCAGCATATATTGGCCACGACCCGCGATCTCTTCGTCAAACGCGGATTCCATCAGACCGGGATGGCCCAAATCGCCAGTTCATCCGGCATCGCGGTGGGGCAGATCTATCGGGACTTTGCCAACAAGGAGGCGATCATTGCCGCCATCTGCGAAGCCGACCTTGCTGAATGGCTCGAGGAAGAGACGCTGGAGACGGCGGTCGCGGTGGGGGATCGCGAAGGTATCCTCGCCTGGATCGAGCGAATCGCCATCGATGAGCCATCGCATGAAAATCGCCGCATGATGTGCGAATTCGTGGCCACAGTGGGGTGTAACCCGATCATCGCCGAGATCAATCGCAAGGCGGATGTCCGGCTGCGCACCAGCCTGGGAGCGGCGCTGGCCTCTTTGGCGCCGGGCGCATCTCCACAGGACAGATCAACGGTGGTGGACTTCATCATCACCATGTCCTGGGGAATGGTAGCGGGGGCCGAGCTGTTTCCTTACCGAGACCACAAAATCTTGCGCCACTACATGGCGTCGCTGTTCCGCCGGGAACTCGCCGCAATGTGCAATTGAGGACCTGCTCAGTGCGCGCGGACCAAGGCTGGCGCAGCTCGATTGGCATTTTGGTGAGCTGAAGGTCCCCGGGCACTGGACAATTGTTCAGCATCATATCATCTTCTCATTACAGGCCGAGGAATACGGTCGCTCCAGAGGATACCGGAAAGATGATGAACAACGATAATGTGGCCCCCGGCGACAAGGCAATGATCCTGTTGCAAAGCCTGATCTGCTATTTGCGAGAAAAGAACGTCCTGTCGCGCGCCGACATCGAGGAACTGCGAAATCGCGTGGAGGCCCGGATGGCTACACCGGACAGCGGTCTGTCCTGCGCCACCGCGCTGGTCGCCGCCGCCGTGAACGAGATGCGGGAACTGGATGACTATTGCGGCAAGAAGTATGGTGGCAAGCACCGGCGTCAGGTGAACTGAGGCGTCCATCGCTGCATCGCAGGATTGTTTTAAAGCTCTCTCCTATGGGCCACGTCTCGACCCGCACGGCGGGGAAACGCGATCAGCAGCGCGGCGCTCTGCCGGGTGCGGGTATAGGTGACGTGATACTGCGGGGTCGGCTTCGGGCAAGCTCGCGGTAACCTGGCGCGTCTGTTCGTGGCCTCGATCGTCGCCAGATCGTGACAGGGCATGCCGGCATTGCCGGTGCTTTCGCCGTGGCGGATGAATATGGCCTTCATGGCTTCCCCTTCATTGCTGGCGAGCGCTATCCAAGCGATATACAAAAGATAGCCAAACAGTAGCGCTTCGCTTGCTTTTCTTGTGTTCGCCAGGAAGCGGCAGGCTATTCGAACAGTTCCGAATGCGTGCCGGCGCGCACGAAGTTCACCAGATTTCCCTCGATCGTGTAGATGAGCAGGAAGTCGCCGCCGATATGGCACTCGCGATGATCGCTCCAATCGCCTTTGAGGGCGTGGTCCAGCCATTCCGGGCCAAGCGGCGCGTCGTTGGCGATGAGGAGCATCATCGCTTCCTTGAGCTGCTTCATGTTGTAGCGCCCGCTGCGCGACAACCGCTCCCAATCCTTCGCGAACCGCTTTTCATAAGACGCCTCTCGGGGGAGCGAGGCGCGCTTACTGCTGGCGGGCTTCTTGGTCGAGGGCATCAAAGACTTCCTGAGGATCGGTGAAACGGGCGCGGCGGGCCTTCATCGTGGCGCGAGAGGCTTCGATGGCTGCCCGTGTTTCGGCGTTCGGCACTTTCAGCTCGAACGGCAAGGCATGATCCTTCGCGACCCGGGTGAGCGTCATGCGGACCACATCGGATACGGTCAGCCCCAGTTCGGCCAGGACGGCGGCGGCTTCATCCTTCAATGTTTCGTCGATGCGCGCACGCACGAAAGCGGTAGCGGCCATAAGAACCTCCTGTGATCCGTGTTCGATGTAGCTCAACTGAGCTACAATTACAACCATTGTGCGCCTGCCGCTTGCGCGGCACCGTGGCTCTAGTCGCTGCGCTCCCCAAGCCCGCACGCGGTCTTGGCCATTCGGTGACGATCCACATGGCGGGCGAGATCGCGTGCGCGGATCTCGGGGACAAGGTGCCGGCGCTGGCCGGCATGTCGTTTGTTCAGTGGGGAGAGGACGTTCCGCCCCCCCTCTCCCCAGCAACGGGAATAGACGGGCCGTGGCTCGCTCGGCTGGGCCTCGCTGCGCCCGCTCCACCCCGTCGATTCCCGCTGCCCCCCTCTCTCGCCGGCGTTCTTGGGCGTCCGTGTTCCGGCCGATGGCATGGCCATCGCCGGACAGGCGATCTGAAGGGAATAGAGACGATGACCCACGACAACCGGGAAAGCTGGCTCAATCGGGTGGCGGCGGGCATGGCCCCGCTCTTTGAGGCGCTGGAAGCTCCCCTGCCCGACCGGGTGCGCGTGGCGATCGGCTTCACCAGCGCGGGAGCCAAGGGCAAGGCGATCGGCGAGTGCTGGGATAACCGGCTGAGCGCGGACGGCCATTTTGAAATCTTCATCCGTCCGGACCTTGCCCATGCGCCCGACGCCATGCCGGCACAGATCGCGGCCATCCTCGCGCATGAACTGGTCCATGCCGCTGTCGGCATCCCGGCAGGGGGCTCTGTTGCAAAGATTGGCGGCAGTCAGAGGTAGGCTGTCGCTCTGCGCCGATCAGGCGGCTGCTGCGAAATGGTGGTTGAGCATGCCCATGGCCTCCGTCAGCGCCGAGGGCCCAATGCCAAAAGCTCTCTCCACAAGGCGCACCTCGCCCCTGATGCCGGGCTGCAGGCACCAGGGGCGAGCCTGTCCTTTGCGCAGGGCTCGCATGACTTCGAATCCCTTGATCGTGGCATAGGCCGTGGGGATCGATTTGAAACCGCGCACCGGCTTGATCAGTATCTTGAGCTTTCCGTGGCTCTGTTGCAAAGATTGGCGGCAGTCAGAGGTAGGCTGTCGCTCTGCGCCGATCAGGCGGCTGCTGCGAAATGGTGGTTGAGCATGCCCATGGCCTCCGTCAGCGCCGAGGGCCCAATGCCAAAAGCTCTCTCCACAAGGCGCACCTCGCCCCTGATGCCGGGCTGCAGGCACCAGGGGCGAGCCTGTCCTTTGCGCAGGGCTCGCATGACTTCGAATCCCTTGATCGTGGCATAGGCCGTGGGGATCGATTTGAAACCGCGCACCGGCTTGATCAGTATCTTGAGCTTTCCGTGATCGGCCTCGATCACGTTATTGAGATACTTCACCTGCCGGTGGGCCGTCTCCCGGTCCAGCTTTCCTTCGCGCTTCAATTCGGTGATCGCTGCACCATAGCTCGGCGCTTTGTCGGTATTGAGCGTGGCAGGCTTTTCCCAGTGCTTCAGGCCTCGCAGGGCCTTGCCCAGGAACCGCTTCGCTGCCTTGGCGCTGCGGGTCGGCGACAGGTAGAAATCGATCGTGTCGCCCCGCTTGTCGACTGCCCGGTACAGGTAGGTCCACTTGCCCCGCACCTTGACGTAGGTTTCATCCAGGCGCCAGCTCGGATCAAAGCCACGCCGCCAGAACCAGCGCAGCCGCTTCTCCATCTCCGGGGCGTAGCACTGGACCCAGCGATAGATCGTCGTATGGTCGACCGAAATGCCGCGTTCCGCCAGCATTTCCTCAAGGTCGCGATAGCTGATCGGATAGCGACAATACCAGCGCACCGCCCACAGGATCACATCACCCTGGAAATGGCGCCACTTGAAATCCGTCATCGTTCCGTCCGTCCAATCTCCGCCAAGCATGCTCAAGCTTCACGATTTTTGCAACAGAGCCCGCGCGACAATGATCTGCGCGGAGCGGAAGTGATCACCGATCCCAAAGGGGATCGCAAGCGCCGCGCCAATGAGCAGGACGATCCCGACCTCTATGTCCGGATCGTCGAGCGCCGCGAGGACGGCATCGTCGTGCGGGGGGCAAAGCTGCACATCACGGCCGCTTCGCTGGTCCATGAGCTGGTGGTCATGCCCACCAAGGGCATGCGCCCGGAGGAGGCGGATTATGCCGTGTCTTTCTCGATCCCGGTCAACACGCCGGGCGTTTCCATCATCAATCGCAGCTTCGCGCCTGCGGAATTGAACGAATTTGACTATCCTGCAAGCTCCCATCACAGCATGCCGGAAGGTTTCGTGGTGTTCGACGATGTCTTCGTGCCATGGGATCGCGTGTTCCTGGCTGGCGAAGTGGAACTGGCGAGCGTTCTGGCCCGTTCGCTGGGCCTTTGGGAACGGACGGGCGGCCTGGTCGAGTCGGTTCGCAACGGCGAACTCTATATCGGACTAGCCCAGCTCGTATCGGAGATGCAGGGGAAGGACAAGGATCCCGTCGTCCAGAGCAGCCTGAGCGAACTGATCGTCTATCAAGAGATGATCAGGATGGGCCTGGACTATGCCTGCGAACATTATGAAACGTCCCAGCCTTCCGGCATGGTGTTTCCGAACACGCTGGCCGTCAATGCGACCAAATATTATCTCGCCGCCAATTTCCATCAGACGATCAAATATCTGCACGACCTGGCGGGGGGGCTGGTCATCACCGTTCCCATGGAAGCCGACCTGCGCAACGAGGAGTCGGGCAAGTTCATCCGGAAATATCTCTACACCCGCAAGGATGTGGACATCGAGGCGCGGATGCGCGTCTACAACCTCATCCGCGATCTCACGGCCGACGCCTATGGCGGATGGTGGTTCGTCGTGGCGCTCCAGTCGGGCGGCGGCCTTCCCGCGCAGCGGACGATGATGAACCGGACATTCGACATGGAAAAGGCCAAGGCGGCGGCGCGCAAGGCGGCCGGGATAAGCTGAGGCAGCCTCATGTCAGCCCGCGTCGCCGGCGACCGGGAAAATGAAGGAAAGGGAAAATCGGCGCATGATCCTCCTCAATCGGGAGGATCATGCTCCGGCTGCAGGTGGCCCGGTATCGGCCTATCGCGGCTCGGTCGACCGCGATTTCGTGGAGGCGAATGCCAGCGCGCCGTCCGGCTTGCCGAAAACGGCTTCGTCCGCGCGAATGGGGCCGGCATAGCTTGGGAGGGTATAGGCCGTAAGGATGTCCCTCAGCGACCGCAGCCCCATATGACCGCAAAGGGGCATGAATTCGTAACGGCCGAACAGATCGAGACCTTGCAACGCCGTCCGGTCGCGGCCATGGTTCTGGACATAGCCCGTTATATATTCAGCGAAGTCCTTTTCGGCGAGAAAGACCTTCGGATGAATGTCGCGCCAATATTGCTGCGCGCGTTCCACATCATATCCGTCGGCCGCCTTTCCCGCCAGGATCAATGTAGCGGCCGTCCCCGGCAGATCGATCCTCATATGTATTTCGGCGAGCCACTGCAGGCTGTTGTCCTTGTCGATCCATCGGTCCATCTTCAGCCTGAGGTCGCGGCTGGCGTTCCATGAAGGCAGCGCGTCCATCGCCTCCTTTTCCGAACAGAACCAGAATTCATACACGCCATCATATGCGGCGGGGATCACATCGCCGCAAAGCCCTTGCTCCATCGGGTCCAAGGGATGGTTTTCGACGATCCGCCGCGGCTTTGGCCCGTGGCCGTTCGCAATTGCGTCGGTGACGTCGGGCCATCTGGCCAGGAATTCGGCCCGGCTGGTTCCCGCCGCCCGTTGCAGGAACATGATCTGGCGCCACATATGCATTGCATCCTCTCCTGCCTGTTATCGGCCATGCGGCCGCGCCTTTTCCGCAAGGGCGCGGGCGGCGGTCACGGTCGGCAATTGGGCGGTCGTGCCGCCGTCTATGGCGATCACCTGGCCGCTGATGAACCTGGCGGCGTCCGACGCGAGGAAGGCGACCATCGCAGCGACATCCTCCGGCTTGCCCAGATAGGGAAGGGCGGCATGGCTCTCGTTCATATCGACCAGCTCTTGCGGCAGGAACCGCTTGACGCCTTCGGTCAGGATCACGGCCGGCGCTATCGCATTGCACCTTATGCCCCGCTTGCCGTGGGAGGCGGCCACATATTTCGTCAGCATGGCGACCCCCGCCTTGGATATGCCGTAGCACGGCATTGCCTGATAGGCGGCGAGGCCGTACATCGACGCCGTGTTGATGATGGAGCCGCCTCCATTCTCCAGCATGGCCGGGATGGCGTGCTTGCACCCCAGCATATGGCTTGTGAGGTTGACGGCCATCATGCGGTTCCAGAAATCGACCGTCATCGAAACGACGTCGATGTCCCCCTCTATCGCGTCGGCGCCCTGATAGGCGGCATTGTTGTGCAATATGTCGAGCCTGCCGAAGGCCGAGGTGGCGGCAGCAACGGCGGCCGCGATCTGCTCCTCCTGTGCGACGTCCAGCGCCATATGCCTGGCCCGCCCGCCCGCCGACACTATCCGGTCGGCGACGTCGCGGGCGGAATCGGCGTTGATGTCGGTCACCATCACGGACGCGCCGAGGGAGGCGACAGCAAGGGCGCTCGCCCGCCCGATGCCCGATCCGGCCGCCGTCATCAGCGCAACCCGCCCTTCCAGCGACATGGCCGGTTCCAGGGTCATTTCGCGTCCCCGGAAAGCGCTTCGTAGACGGGTTCGAACCAACTCTTCCGGTCGAGAAATTCCGACAGATGATATTCGGGGATATTATCCAGCGTCTTCTTCGCGGTTGCGACGAACCCGTCGAAATCGTCGGTCTCTATTTCGTAGAAGGACGCATATTTCCAATATGTCGGCATATCGGAATCGTCGCCGCGGCTGTGATGCCGGAACCGGCCAAGCGGCACTAGGCCGGGTATCTTCCGGTAGGACGGGATGGCGACGGTGTCGTACCAGTGGTTGAATTCGGCCTCTTTCCCTTCCACGGGATTGGTGAGCGCTACGGCGATATATCTGGGCACGGAATTCTCCTTTCAGGTCACTGCACGGCTTCTGTCCGTGGTTGTCATGCGCGCCGGGGCAGCATGATCGGGACGGCGCGGCGCTCGGCGATCCGCCAGCCTTCATCGGTCTTCACGAAAAGGTCGTGATATTCCGCGATGGCCGCCGGCCCTTCCAGCGGAGCCGTTTCATCCCCTTCGCGCTCCGCCGTGTAGAGCAGGAAGGGCGTCACTGCGCGGGCGGATTCTTCGCCGACATCCTGGAAGAAGGAAGCGTGGCACAAATGTTTCGTGACGAAGCTGGCCGGGCGGTCAGCCCATAGGGCGGCGATCTGGTCACGTCCCCTGGCCTCCAGATCGGGCCTGAGGAATGCGCCGTCTTCGGCGAACAGCGCCACGGCGTCGCCGAATTCGCGATGGTCGACATGGTGGGCGAAGGCGGCGATGATGTCGCCGCAGGCCGCCTTGATCTCGGTCGGATTATCCATCCTGTTCCACCTTTCCGTGGCTTTGGCGCCGTTCTTGCCCCCGAAGCCCGTGCTTTCAGGCGCGGGCGTGGCTTCTTTCCGGGATTTCGCGTTCCAGGGCGGATTGCCAGCCGGTTACGCGACGCAGCAGCGCCAGGCAATCCGCGGGGAGTTCCGTCCCGCGCCATGCGACATGCTGGTCCGGGCGAACGAGCAGCAAGGGGCGCTCCATCGCCGCGCAGACCTTGGGATCGTGGAGACCGACGATCTTCAGGGGCAGGCCCATTTGGGCGGCGGCATCCTCCAGCGGCCCGGTATCGGCGCCGCGGCAGTTGATCAGGGTGAAGCCGGGGCCGAGAAGATCGTGCAGGGCGTTGCCGTCCTCCAGATAATAATGCGGCAGCCGCGCGCCCGGCCAAGTGGTCGGCCGGTAACTGTCGGGATCGAAGGGCGGTTCCGGCGTGCCGTCGGGCGCTATGATCGGCGATCCGGCATAGCGATAGCCATGCTCGATGCCCCAGCTTTCATTTTCGGCATTGCCGAGGCGCTCGATCTCCTCCGCCATATGGTCCCAGGCCTTATCGTCGTCCGTCGTGGCCGGGGAAGCGGACCATATGGCGATGTTGACATCCAGGTGGCGACGCGAGGCCGCGCGGTTCTGGATCGCGATCGGGCGCCGTTCCTCTTCATAGGAGCGCAGCAGCGCCGGCCCGCCCCAGCCATGGATCACCGCCGCGAGCTTCCAGCCCAGGTCGACGGCGTCCCCCACGCCCGTGTTCATGCCATATCCCCCGGTCGGCATGAACTGATGCACGGAGTCGCCCGCCATCCACACGCGGCCTTCGCCATAGCGTTCGGCGACGACCATGTGCGGCGTCCAGGGATTGGCCACCAATATTTCGAAGTCGAAGTCCCGTCCGGCCCAATTTCTGAGCAGCGCGCGCGGATCGACGGATTCGGGGGCCATGCCCTCCGGAACCGGCGTGTGCAGGGTCCAGAGATCCCGGTCATTCTGCGCGACCATGCCCCCCGCATTGGTGAGCCAGTGCCACCATGGCCCGTCGGGCTGAAGGGCGTCCAGCGCATCGGACCTGAAATGCACCATATAGAAGCTGCCGACCGCGAAATCGCCCTCATATTTGATGCCAAGGCCGCGCCGGACATTGCTTCCCCCGCCGTCGCATCCTGCAAGATAGGCGCATTCGATCGTTTCGGTCGCCGTGCCGTCGGTTTCCGAAATGGCGACGCGGACGCTGTCCTCATCCTGTTCGAACGACTGCACGGTCCAGCCGAACCGCGCATCGATAAGGGGGTTTTGCCTGATCACCTCCAGAAGGGCGGGTTCCAGCAGGATTTGCGATATGCGAAGCGGCGGTTCGCGGGTCAGCGTGCCGTCATTCGTTTCCCGCGACATTCTGCGCACTTCGTCGGGCGAGGGATAGGCGAAGCGGAACAATTCCTTTCCCACGCCAGGAAGTCCGTGGCTGACGCGGACGATGTCGAAGCAATTGCCCGACGGCACGCCGGCCGCGCGCAAAATATCCACCACGCCCAGACGCGCCAGCAATTCCATGCTGCGCCCGTTGGTCAGGTCCATCTTGGGATGGCGCGTGGTCGTGGGATTGCGTTCGATCAGGATGGACCGGACACCGTGATGCGCCAGTTCCAGGCTCAAGATCATCCCGACCGGGCCGCCCCCCGCGATCAGTACCGGCACATCCATCAGTTTTGTCCTCTCTCTTTATGTCCAGGCCGCCCCAAAGGTCCACATGGACCCGACCGGGGCTTTCCGATGCTGAGGCCGCGAAATCGCTGCGGCCTCATGCCAGCCTTTTTCCGTTCCACGCCCCAGGGCTGAAGTCCGCGATGGCTTTCAGCCGCGCACGTCCGGCCGCTTGAGCAGGAAATCCACTGCTATTCCCGCCTCGAATTGCCGGACAAGTTCCTCGGGATCGAAATCGACGCCCCCGACATTGTCGGCATAGGCCTGCGACTTCATGAACTCTACGGTTTCGCCGAAGGTCTCATAATTGTCGGTCTGGAATTCGACCTGCGATCCGTCGGGATCCTTGTAGTACATAGACGTCGTGGGTCCATGATTGACGCACCACCAGGGAAGGATCGACCTCTCCTTCAGGCGCTTGTAGTTTTCCAGCAGGTCTTCGAGCGACGCCAGGCTGAACGCGACATGATGCACGCCGGCGGTATCGTCCCTTTGCGGCAGGAGGCCGGGCATGTTCACGATGGCGACGCGATGATGTTCCTGGTCGAACGTCAGGAAGGTCGCTATCTCGTTCGAGAACACGACCTCCCCGTCGAAGAAGGTCAGATACCAGTCGATCATCTTCTCGTACTGGGCGGTCTTCACGACGAAATGCGCCATGTGGGTGGGGACGACCTTCCGGCGCGTCTTCCCGTCGCCAGCCTGCTTCGCCTTCGCTTCGGCCATTCCGCCTCTCCTATATTCTTCATGCATTGCAAGGATGCCCGGCGCGCGCCGTTCCATCAACATGTTTGAGCCATAGCATAAAATAACTTATCTCCTGTTGCAAGCCCGGCATTCGGCTCGATTTGCGGCTTGCATTTCGGGCGCGGATACATCCGCCATCTTGGATTTCCTTGCCCGCGCAGGGGTTTTCCGGTGCGCCCGCGACGATCCCGGACTGGAATCGGGCTGGCTTTCGCGGCGTTTTCCGCCGCTGCTTCCGCTGTCGGCGGCTCGTCGGACCGGGCCGGACGCTTCCCGGCCAAGAGCCGCCTTGGCTTTCCGGCCGATCGGGGGTAGTCCATAGCGGAATATATGGTGTGGAGCGAAGGTCAGATGGTCAAGGGGCAGCGTCAGCGGGCAGTGGCGAGTGGTTCTCGATGGCTGGGTCGTGCCGATTGGATGGAGGCGGGGCAGCAGCTTCTGATGAGCGAGGGCATAGCCGGCATGCGCCTCACCAAGCTGACCAAGCGATTGAAGGTGTCCACAGGCAGCTTCTACCATCATTTCAGCGACATGGATGATTATCTCGGCGCACTGGCCGATTATTTCAACGTGGCGCAGGTGCAGGGCCTGGTCGCGGAGCTTGCGGCCGAGTCTCCCGACCCCATGGTCCGCATACGCCATCTCGCCTCCCGCAGCCTCAAGAGCAGCCTGTTCGCCCTCGATCGCGCGATGCGCGTATGGTCGGCCTCCGATCCCAGGGCGGCGTCGTCGGTGAAGCAGGCTGAGAAGATCGTGCTCGATTTCATCGCCGACGCCTTCGAGCATATCGGCTTCGGCCGGAAGGAGGCGCGCACGCGGGCCCGCATATTGCTGACGGCGGCGATCACGCCCTTGCTTTCCTCGACCAAGGAGGAGGAAAAGCTGTTCCGTGAGGAAGTGCTGGCCGTCCTGCTGGAGTCGGAGCCGGGCGGATCGCGGCAAGCCGCGCCGAAAAGCGGGTCGCCGCCTCGCCAGGGGGCAAGAGGCGGCAAGCGGTCGACGGCGAAGAACAGCGCCGCCGCTGCCTGACCTGCCGACCGACCCGTCGCCCGATTCGCCGTATGCCTTCGGGGCTGGAGCTGGTCGCGCCCATGCTCTCATGACCGCGCCGGTTTTCTTGACCATGCATTTGCGGCCTGGTTGAGCAGGCGCGCGTGACTCGGATCGTGATCCGGCCCGGCATCGGCTTGCCAGATAACATAAACAATATTATGTTATGCCGAAAATGGGCGGCAAGGCCGCGGGCGGGAACCTGTCAGGAGAGGAAAATATCTTCCCCAGGCATGGCCGCATGCGGATTTGCAAGGAGGAGAGGGCCGCGCAATGACGTTCGAGGGCAAGGTGGCAATCGTGACGGGCGCCGGGACGGGCCTGGGCGCGGCCGTGGCGCGAAGGCTCGCGGCGCAGGGCGCGAAGGTCATCGTCAACTATTCGCGTAGCCGGAACGAAGCGCAAGGCGTGGCGGACGAGATCGTCGCCGCCGGCGGCGAGGCGGCGGCGGTTCAGGCCAATGTCGATCAGGACGAGGACTGTCGGCGTCTTGTCGCCGAAACCGTCGACCGATGGGGAAGGGTCGACATATTGGTGAACAACGCCGCCCGCACGAAGCTGGTCGCCCATGACGATCTGGACGGGCTTTCCGCCGAGGATTTCCTGGCCATCTATCGAACCAATGTGGTCGGCGCCTACCAGATGGTGCGCGCATGCCGCCCCCTTATGAAAGCGCAGGGATTTGGGGCGGTGGTCAATGTCTCGTCGATCGGCGGGCTTCTGGGCGTCGGATCGTGCATGGCCTATTCGGCGTCCAAGGGCGCGCTCAACACGATGACCATGGCGATGGCGAGGTCGCTGGGGCCGGAAATCCGGGTAAACGCCGTATGTCCCGGTTTCATCGCGTCGCGCTGGTTCTCGGACCCGTTCGGGCAGGAGGGGTTGCAGCAGATGATCGAAGCCCAGCAATGCCTCACGCCGCTGGCGCGGGCCGGCACTCCCGAAGATATTGCAAAGGCGGTCGTCTTCCTGGCTGGGGAGGGCGCCGAACATATCACCGGAGTGACGCTGATCTCGGACGCGGGCCTGCACCTGTCGACCGGCGCGACCACGCCGAGGAAAGAGGAGATGACGTCCGGCCGTTGACGGAGGCAAAGCGGCTTCAGGCTGGCCCAGCGGCATATTCTAGGCCGGCGAAACGCTCCGGACCAGCCTGATCCTGCTTGGGTAGACCGCATTGGGCGCGCGGGGCGCGCCATGGCGTTCCAGGCCATAGGCGACATGCGACAGCGACATCAGCAGGTTCATCAGATTGCGCTCAGGCTCCTCCATCGCTTCGAGCGGGAAATCGTCCAGATAGGCGAGAGCCTCCTCGACCCTGGGCATCAGCGAATCGTAGAAATGCCTGAGGTCGGCCGAATCGCCTTCGTACCGCGCCTGGAAGCGGGCGTGGGTATCGGGCAGGCACCATGCCGAAACGAAGCCTTCCCATTCAGCGAATTTTTCCGGAAGAAGCATAAGCGGTCCCTTGTTTGATAGCCTGTCCATGCCGCGATTGTCAGCCGCTGATCCATTCCTGCAATTTCGCTATGGAATGGTGGATGAGAATTTCCGCTTCCGACAGCGGGATCGTGTCCGTCGCGCGAGAATTTATCCCGACCTGCGTATATTCGACATTGCTCAGATCTTCGAGATAGACGTCGAAGGCGCGGGCCAGGTGGAATTCGAACGCTATTCGTTCCCTGATCGTCCTGGGCCGACGCACGTACATCCTGGTTTCCTGGATCGCCTCATCGACGGATACAGGCCAGAAATGATGCACGAGGAAGCCGGTTCCTATCGAATCGATATGAACATTGGGGAATATGTAATTGACATCCATCGACCAGCGGTCGGTCTTTGTCGGATTGACGGCCGCATGGGCCCGGTAATGATTCAAGGTCTCTACATGATCTGAAGCCATATGGGCGGGATTTTCCACGATCCGTTCGAAGGCGTTTCGGTCGCCGGGCGCATAGTCGGGGTTCCCGTACATGGAATTGACCGCGTGAAGTCCCATGATCCTGGTGGTGAGGGGCTTGCCGAACGCGTTGCTTCGGTCCGAAAACCACTCGCATATCGTGTTGCGATGGAGGGCGGGCAGATGATAGGCCTCCGCGAAGGCATCCATGACGACCTTCCAGTTGCACTTGACCTTCACTTCAAGAACGACCGGCGTGTCCGCATAGGGATAGCTCAGTCCTGACAGATAGGGCGCCATGTCGCCGAGAAACTCCTCCAGCGTCATGGCCGGTTCGGGATCGAGATTGATGAAGATCCATCCCTCCCAGACCGAAAGCGCTATGGGTTTCAAGCCGCATTTCTTCTTGTCCAGGCCGCCGAACATGGATTCCCCCGGCACGCCCTTCAACGATCCATCGAGCGAAAAAGACCAATTATGATAGTTGCAGACAAGCGTGCCGCCGCTTCCGGACTCCGTCCTGACCAGCAGGTTGGCGCGGTGCGGGCATATATTGTGGAAGGCGCGGACAATATCGCCGCCGTCCCGGGTGATGAGGATGGACGCGTTGCAGATGTCGACCCTCTTCACCACATGGCTGCGCGGGGTGGGCAGTTCCTCGATCCGGCCCATCAGTAGCCAGGCCCGCCCGAACAGCCTTTCCCGTTCCGCCGCGAAGAATTCGGGCGAGCGATAGGGTTCCAGCGGCACTGAAAGCCCCCCGCCCGTTCCTTCGGCGGTCACGGGGCGAATGGGCGATTCCACGGGAGCTGCCGAATTCCTGCTCATAGGTCGTCTCTCCTGTTCGAACCGCCACGGGGCTGCTCTTTTTTCAGGGATGGTCACCGACCTCGCGCATCGGCGAACTCCATAATTTCAGTTATGATGACATGGTGCGGCGGTACGCGCAAGATGGCGCTTTCCGAGCCGAAACATAAAATACTTTACGGTATGACCGGGAGGTGATATTGAAATGCTTGCACGGGATAGCTGCCGGCTCGCTGCCCCAATCCCGTCCATAATATCTATAATATACGACATTCTGGAGGGGATGATATGGCCAAGGTTCATTTGATAACCGCGCTTGTTGCCACGACGATCTTGTCGAGTCCTGCCTATGCATCGGCGGATGAGCAGACGGGGAGCGTCGCCGCGAGTCCGCAATCGTCGGCGGACGGCGCGCCGTTCGCCTCCATACCCGACATCGTCGTCACGGCGCAGAAGCGCTCGGAATCGATCAACGCCGTGCCGATGTCGATCACGGCGCTGGGCGGCGCAGAACTCGCGCAGCGCGGCATTGCCAACGTCGCCGATCTGGCCAAGGTCGTGCCCGGGCTTACCTTCGCGCCCTCGCTCAACAATACGCCGGTCTATTCGTTGCGCGGCATCGGCTTCAACGACTCGGGCTTCGGTTCGGCGCCGGCCGTCGCCGTCTATATCGACGAATCGCCGCTTCCCTTTCCGGTCATGACCGAAGCGGCCGCCTTGGACCTGGAACGGATCGAAGTCTTGAAGGGACCGCAAGGAACTCTTTACGGACAAAATTCGACTGGCGGTGCGATCAATTATATCGCTGCGAAGCCTACTCCTATATTTGAGGCGGGCGGACAGGTTTCCGTCGAACGCTTCGGCAAGACTTCGGTGGAGGGCTTCGTCAGCGGTCCGATCAGCTCGACTCTCCAGGCACGGGTAGCCTTGCGGACGGTGCAGGGCGGAGCATGGCAGTATAGCCTCACCAGGCCGGGGGACAAGCGGGGCGAACAGAACCAGTTGGCGGGCCGCCTGCTGCTCGACTGGACGCCGACGGAACGCCTGACGCTGAGGTTTTCCGCAAATGCCTGGCGGAACAGGTCCGATACCACGGCGACCCAGTTGGTGCAGATCGTTCCGGACAATCCGGGCCCTGTTTCGCCCGAAGTGGCTGCCTCGCCGATCGCGCCAAACAACCCTCGCGCCGCCGATTGGGACCCGTCATGGCCGAAGGCGATGAACGATCGCTATTGGCAGGTCGGGCTGCGCGGCGAATATGAATTGTCGGACCAATTGAAGCTGATTTCGATAACATCCTATCAGCATCAGGATCTTGACCGATTCCAGGATTATGACGGAACGGCCTTCGTGGACTTCACGGGTCGGGCCTTCGGCCGGATCAAGACGTTCAACCAGGAACTTCGACTCAGCCTGGATACGGACCGCTTCCGGGGTCTGATCGGCGCCAATTACGATTATGCGAATGTGGACGACCGCCATCAGTACCGCATTTTCGACGCCTCGGCATCCACGCCCTTTCCCGACCTGCCTCCGATCTCGGCCGCCATATCGCAGGCGCTTCAGAAGACGCGCACCTATGCGGTCTTCGCCAATGCCGAATATGAAGTCGTCGATGGCCTGTCGATCAAGGGCGGCATCCGCTATACGAAGCAGAATCGGTCGGCCTATCAATGCAGCTATGATGGCAGCGTTGAAAACGCCACCGGACGGATATTCACCCGGCTCCAGGAAATATTCGCGGCCTTCGGCCTCAAGAACACGCCGGTCGAAGTCGTCGACCAGAACCAATGCTACTCCCTGACGCCCGCGCCCGAACTCTTGCCCGCAGGCAATCAGTCCTCGCTGAACGAGGACAATATCTCGCTCCTGGCAGGCATGTCCTACAAGGCGCCGAGCGGCGCTCTGCTCTACGCGACCTTCAGCCGGGGGTACAAGGCGGGCGCCTTCTCGAACATCTCGGCCTCCTCCACCTCGCAATATGTGCCGGCGCGGCAGGAGCGGGTGGACGCCTATGAGGCCGGGGCGAAGCTGCCGCTTTTCGACAAGCATCTCCAGTTCAATCTTGCCGGATTCTATTACGACTACCGCAACAAGCAGGAGCGCGCGCGCATAGAGGATCTTGTCTTCGGCCTGCTGGAACTGCTCGTCAACGTGCCGAAAGTGCGCTCGGTCGGGGCGGAGGCGAGCCTGGTGGCGCGGCCTTATCCCGGCCTCTCGCTCTCGGCCGCGGCGACCTATATCAAGACCAAGGTCGTTTCCGATTTCACGACCTTCAATGGCGCCGGCGACTTCGGCAATTTCAGGGGATCGCGCGTCCCGTTCACGCCCACCTGGCAGGGGTCAGCCGACGCGCAATATGAATGGAACGCGGGCAGCTTCAAGGCATTTGTCGGAAGCAGCCTGAACTTCCAGAGCGCGTCCAATTCCACCTTCACCCTGCCCGACAATCCGGAAACCCTCTACAGGCTGCGCGGTCGGGCCTTGCTCGATCTTCGCGCGGGCATCGCGGGGCATGACGATAGCTGGCGGCTTACGCTGTTCGGCCGCAACGTGACGAACAAGCTCTACGAGACGTCGGTCAACTTCGCCAACGACACCATCGCGCGACGCGTGGGGACGCCCGCCACATACGGCATATCCCTCACAGTGCGGACGCGATGAGCGAGGGGGTGGAACCTGCGTCGAACGGGCGGCTCGGCGGCACGGTGGCGATCGTCACCGGCGCCGCGAGCGGCATGGGCGCGGCCATAGCCCGGAAATTCGTCGCGGCCGGCGCATCGGTCGTCCTTGCCGACCGCAATCCCGCCGGCGAGCGGCTGGCGGCGGAACTGGGAGCGGCGGCAAGGTTCCAGCTTCTGGACGTTGCCAGCGAAAGCCAGTGGGACGATGCCTGTTCGGCGGCGCTGGCGGCTTTCGGCAAGCTGACGGCATTGGTGAATTGCGCGGGCATTTTCATTCCGCTGCCCATGCTCGAAACGGACCGGGAGCAGTTCGCGAGAAGCGTCGACGTCAATCAACTGGGCGTCTTCCTGGGGATGAAGGCGGCCGCGCCCTTGATCGCCGATGCGGGGGGCGGTTCGATCGTGAACATATCGTCCGGCGTCGCGCTGCGCGGAATAGCCGGCATGTTCGCCTATTCGGCATCGAAATGGGCGGTCCGGGGCATGACCAGATGCGCGGCCCTGGAACTGGCGAAGCATGGCATTCGCGTGAACGGCATCTATCCGGGGGCCATCGACACGCCCATGATCCAACTGAATCCCGCCGGCTTCAACGACGCGATCGTGGCGACCATGCCCTTGGCCAGGATGGGGACGCCCGATGAGATTGCGGACGCCGTGACATTCCTGACGTCGGCGGAGGCCGCCTACATCACGGGCGCGGAACTGCCCGTCGACGGCGGCGGAGCGATCTGATCGCGCCCTGATGAACGATCATATGCAGCAGGAGAGGGCGCAATGTTCAAGCTGTTGGTATCGATGAGGAGAAAGCCGGGAATGTCGCTGGATGAATTCATCCGCTATTATGAAGAAAAGCATGCGCCCTTGGCAAGGCGGATACTTCCCCCGATCGGCGTGTATCGGCGTAACTACATCCGGGCGGATGATCCGCTGCTGGCGTCGGTGGGCGATGGTCGTGCAAGCGCGGCAAGTGCCGATTTCGACGTCATAACCGAAGCCATCTACCCGACGCGCGCGCACGCCGAGGCGGGAATCCAGGCGTTCTTCGATGCAGACATCATGCAGGTCATTCGCGCCGACGAGGACGAGTTCGTAGAAGCCGGCAGCGTCAAGATGTATGTGGTCGAGGTTCATCAATCCGCGATCCCATAGGCAGGGCGCGGCGGGAAAGGCCGACGCGCTTACCGCGCTGCCCCTTCACCATCGCCGATGGAGCCGCATGGCCCTGTTTCCGGGATTCCGTCGCCGCTCAGAAAAGAATCCCGCTTGTCTGGAAAGTCTGAAATCGTCATGACGCTCGCCATCGAACCCGCGACCTTTCGCCGCATATTGGGCCATTATCCGACCGGCGTCTGCGCCATCACGGCGATGCCCCCGGACGGCAGGCCCGCCGCCATGATCGTGGGATCCTTCACATCGGTGTCGCTCGACCCGGCGCTGGTGGCGTTCTTTCCCGACAAGGCCTCTTCAAGTTGGCCCAGGATCGCGGAGGCGGGACGTTTCTGCGTCAATGTCCTGGGCGATGATCAGGAGGCCCTGTGCCGCACCCTCGCATCGAAGGATCCGGACAAGTTCGTCGGCGTGGCGCATCGTCCCTCGGCGCTCGGTTCCCCGGTGCTCGACGGCGCCATCGCCTGGATCGACTGCACCATATATGCGGTGCACGACGCGGGGGACCATCATCTCGTGCTCGGCAGCGTGCATGCGCTGGACGTGCATCATCCGGGCGCGCCCCTGTTGTTCCACAGGGGCACCTATGGGAAATTGGCGCCGCCACCCTGCTCGCGGACATAGGGCCATGACGCGATCGGGGCCGTGACCTCTCCGTCAAGCCATTCGCGAAAGCGCCGCATGGCGTGGGTTTCGGGTCGCGACATCAGCCGGGTGAGCCAATAGCGGCCCGCGTCGATCATGATCGGGAAAGGCTGCGCCAGCAGTTCCGATGCAAGTTCGCGGATGAACATCGCGGGAGGCGCGAGCGCGACGCCGAAACCGGCCATGGCGGCGGACACCATCAGCGCCGAACTGTCGAAAACGGGTCCGCGGAAAAGCGGGACGGGGATGTCCGCCGCCTCGAACCAGAGCGCCCATTCATCCGGCCGGTACGAACGCAGCAGCCGTTCGTGCAGGACGTCGGCGGGCGACCTCAGCCGCGCCGCCATGGCCGGAGCGCACAGCGGCGTCATTGGCGCTTCGATCAAGGGTTCGGCCTGGGTGCCGTGCCATGCGCCGTCGCCGTAACGGATCGCGAAATCCAGCGCTTCCCCTGCCAGGTCCACGCGGTTGTTGTTCGTCGAAATGCGCAGGTCGATGGCGGGGTGGGCGCGGGCGAAGGCGTCCAGCCGCGGCAACAGCCAGCCGGTCGCGAACGTGCCGACGACGCCGACCTTCAGCACCTCCCGAAATCGGCCGCCGGCATATTGGTCCAGCGTCGCGCCCACCCGGTCGAACGCTTCGGCCAGCACGGGGACGAGCGCGCGCCCCTCGTCGGTAAGCGAGAGTCCTCGCGGCAGGCGGTGGAAGAGGCGCACGCCGAGCCGGCGTTCAAGCTGCGCGACATGATGGCTGACGGCCCCCTGGCTGACGCAAAGCTCGATCGCGGCGCGGGTGAAATTGAGGTGACGCGCCGCCGCTTCGAAGGCGCGCAGGGCGTTCAGGGGAAGTTGGGCGCGGTCCATGACCCGTCATCAATTATTCTCATGGCTTTGTCGAGAAATCATGCTTTGCGGGAAGGAGGTTGAATCGGGCATCCCCGCCGGGAAGGGAGACGAGGATGATCGCAACGATGACAATCGCCGCGTCGCTGGCCATCAGCCCGGCGGCGGCAGCGACAGGGCCGGAGCCGGAAGCCATGGCGGCCATGGACCGGGCGGGCGGCGCCCGCGCCTCCGATGACCCTCTGACCCGGCCGATGGCGGTCGAAAGAGCCAAGGAATGGCTTGCGCCCCTGCCGCCCGAAAGGGTTTTCGGCAACAGCTATCTGGTCGGCTTCGCGGGTCTCAGCGTCGCCTTGATCGACACGGGTGCGGGCCTGGTGCTGATCGACGGCGCGCTTCCGCAGGCGGCGCCGATGATCCTCAGCAATGTTCGCAAGCTGGGCTTCGACCCCAGAGACATCAAATTTATTCTGAGTACCGAGCCGCATTATGATCATGCTGGCGGGATCGCCGCCCTGGCGCGCGACACCGGCGCCACCGTGGTGGCCAGCCGGCGCGGCGCGGAGGGCCTGCGGGCAGGCGCGCATGCGAAGGACGATCCGCAATTCGACTATGGCGGCGCCTGGCCGGCGGTGTCGCGGCTGCGCGTCATGAAGGACGGAGAGGTTCTGAGGATCGGCCGCGCATCCATCACCGCGCATGCGACGCCGGGCCACACGATGGGCAGCATGACATGGAGCTGGAACGCCTGCGAGGGCAAGAGGTGCAAGGCGATCGTCTTCGCCTCCAGCCTCAATCCGGTGTCGGCCGACCGTTACCGTTTCACCGCGCCTTCCAGCGCGCCGATCGTCAAGGGCTTCGAAGCCAGCTACAGGCGCATGGGCGCTTTGAAGTGCGACATTTTGATCTCCGCGCATCCCGACAATGCGGGCGCGGGGCGGTATGGCAGTGGATCCGGGGCCTGCCGGTCCTATGCGGAACGTTCGCGCCGCCTGCTCGCGAAGCGGTTGGCCGAGGAGCGGCGAGAGACGTCGAAATAGCGTTCCAGATGAGACATCCTTGATCGGCAGGCCTTCGTCGATCCGGATGGGGCGGATCAGGCGACCCGCGCCCGGCGCGAATCCTCTTCCGCCGGGCTGCGGGCCAGGAGCCGGGCAAATGTGCTGGCGAAACAATGCGTATCGCCGGGCCATCGCGCCGACACATAATTGCCGTCCTCTACCACCAGCGCCGGGCTGTGGTCCATGAAGCTGTCGCGGACCAGTCCGGATGTCTTGCGACGGAAATGCGGATCCTCGGGTCGCACATCGATGAAATCGCCAGGATCGGCAAGGTGGCGGATGACCTCCTGCTCGACCGACATATAGCCCTTTGGCTGTCCATCCTCCTCCGGATAGGTGCGGTAATAGTTGCGGTCCCAGAAGCGGCCGACATGCGCGAATGCGCTCGCGGTCCGTTCATGCCTCCAACTCAGCGCCGTCGTCTTGCGGCCGTGGAGAACCGAGCGCCCGTCCGCCCGCTTGCTGCGCGCCGCGAGCAGCACGCCATGGCAGATCGCCGCCACGGGCTTGTCGGCGGCGAAGAAGTCGGCCACCAGCTTTTGCAGGACCGGGCTTTCCAGATATTCGCGCATCCCGCGCGCCCGATGGCCGCCGCCCAGCACGATCGCGTCATGGCCGTCCACCGAAAGCTCGTCCCAGCTGCGGGGCGACCGGAAGGCGGGGCTGGCGATCATCTCGGCATAGGCGCGGCGGGCATCCTTGTTGGCGCGCAGCATCCGGCCGATCACCGTGATCCGCCCGATCAGCGGGATCGGACTCCATGGATCCAGCCCGCGCCCCGTGATCATGATCGGGTCGGCGGCGCCGGCCTTGCCGTCGGGCGTGGCGAAGCTCACGCCGTGCCCCGCGGCGGTCAGCACGCGCCATGTGACGCCGACCTCGGTCGGATCGAAATCGCGCGAGGGCAGGGGAAAGAAAATATGGGCCATGATGGATTCCTCGATCGAAGGGGACCGGACCGCTTCCGCTCCGTCCAATGGCGGGCCGGGTCCGGCATGCGGCGCGGGTCGCATTCGAAGCGTCGAATCTCGCGCCTTTATGTTGACACTGTCTACATATGGTGTGTAGACAGTGTCAACATCTTTCTGGAGCCACCATGCCAGCCGAGCCGAACGCCGCCCCTGCCTATCATCATGGCGATCTGAGACGCGTGCTCGTCGACGCCGCGACCGCGATCGTCGCGGAGGAGCAGAATTGGGAATTTTCCTTGCGGGAGGTCGCTCGCCGGGCAGGGGTGAGCCACAACGCGCCTTATCGCCATTTCCCCGGAAAGCTGGACCTGCTGGGCGCAATCGCGATAAAGGGCTTCGTCGACCTGCGCGCCGCGATGTTGGCCGCGGCCCAGCAGTCCGAAGGCATCGAGGAGGCCCTGATCGCGATCGGCGCGGCCTATGTCGCCTTCGGGCTCGACAATCCGGCGCGCTATCGCCTCATGTTCGGCACGGCGCTCGCCGCATCGCGCGCCGCCCTTCCCTATCCGGTCGGCGAAGCTGCCGCAGGCTCGCATGCGGTCCTCCTCTCGGTCATCGCGCAGGGCATTGCGGAGGGCGTGTTCGATGCGCCGCCCGACGATGAGGAGGCGGCCGCCATAGTCGCGCTCGCCGCCTGGGCGAATGTCCACGGCCTGGTCTTGCTCCTGCTCGACGGGCTGTCGGTGGTGCCGCCCGTCCCTTCCCTGGCGGAGCGGGTCGGGCGGATACTCCTCGGCGGCATCAAGCGGCGTTAGGCGAATGCCGCGCAATCCCTATTATGCCGGGCCGCCGAGCGATCATTTCGATGGCCTGCGCTTTTTCAATCCCGGCCAGGCGTCCACCGATCGCGGTCTGGGCGACCTGCTGCGCTGGCGGTTGGGCAAGCGGGCGGCGCCCTGGCCGGGCTCCGTTCCCGTCACCCCCACGCGCCCGGCGCCGTCCAGCCAGACGCTGGTGGTGACGATGGTCGGGCATGCTACGGTGCTCATCCAGGCAGCCGGCTGCAACATATTGACCGATCCGGTCTGGTCCGACCGCGCCAGCCCCGTCGCCTTTGCCGGCCCCAGGCGCGTCACCGCGCCGGGCGTCGCCTTCGAGGACCTGCCCCGGATCGACGCTGTGCTGGTCAGCCATTGCCATTACGACCATCTCGACCTCGGGACGCTTGCGCGGCTGCATGCCCGCGACCGGCCGCTCATGGTCATGCCGCTTGGCAATGACGCCATAGTGCGCGCCCATATTCCCGATGCCAGGCTGGCGACCGGCGATTGGTGGGATGCGATCACGCTCGCGCCAGGCATCGCCACCACCCTCACGCCGGCGGTCCATTGGAGCAATCGGTCGCTGGCGGACCGGCGCATGGCGCTCTGGTCGGGCCATTTCCTCGCGACGCCGGTCGGCACCGTCTGGTTCGCGGGCGACACCGGCTTCGGCGACGGCGCGATCTTCGCCCGGATCGCGCATCTGGGATCGCCTGATCTTGCTCTCCTTCCCATCGGCGCCTATGCGCCGCGCTGGTTCATGGCTGCCCAGCATGTCGACCCCGCCGAAGCGGTGCGCATTTTCCAGATCGTCGGCGCGCGGCGGGCGCTTGGCATCCATTGGGGCACATTCCGCCTCACCGACGAGCCGCGCGATGAGCCGGTGCTTCGCCTTGGCGAGGCGTTGGCCGCGGCGGGCGTCGACCCCGCCCGCTTCGTCGCCGCCAGGCCGGGCGAGGTTTTCACCGATTCCCAAGGCAGCGTGGACGAATTCGAAAGGTCGGGAATTGGCCAGTTGCGAACATCAGTTTTCCGTCACCCCGGACTTGATCCGGGGTCTCGCTTTTCTTGTAAAACGGCGCCTCGACCAAGGCAGCGGGACCCCGGGTCAAGCCCGGGGTGACGAAAGGCGAGTGGCGGGAACCCACCCAAATCACTCAGTCCGGTGAGTCTGGAATTTGTCCGCGCAGCCCAGCCCTTAGAAATTCACTCCGGCGGCGATCCCATAGCGTCGCGGTTCGAGCGTGAAGATGTTGGTGAAGAGGCCCGAAGGCTGGTCGGATACGTAGAGGCCGGTGATCGCATTGCTGTCGGTCAGGTTCTGCACGAAGGCGCGCACGAACCAGCGGTCGTCGCGGCCGTTGAGCTGCAACTGCGCGTTGACGATCACATAGCTGGGTATGCGATTGGCGTTTCCGTTGAACACCGATCCATAGCTGCCGCCGGTGAGGATGACGTCGACGCGGGGCACGAGGGTGGACCCGCCCGTTCCCATGTCGACGACATATTGCGCGCCCGCCGAAACCTTGAAGTCGGGCGCCTGCGGCAGGCGGTTGCCGCGCAGGTTCACCGGAACGCCGTCGGTGAGGACGGAGACTCCGCTTGGCCCCGCGCCCGCGCTGGCGACGTAGGAGGCCAAGGCCGAACAAATGCTGTAGGCCCCCGTCGCGCCGTTCAGCCCGCTGTCGGCCGGGAAGGGGGTGGTCCCTTGCAGGCCGGCGCCCGGCCGGAACAAGGGACGCCCGGTCGAGGAGTTGACGACCCGGCCCGCGTTGATCTCCCCATTCACGAAATTGACGAAATTGTTTGACGCGGCGGAATTGCCGGCGGTGTTGGGGACGACCGTGCAGTTGGAACCGTTCGAGATGTCCTTGACGATGACGGCGTCGCTGCGGCCGCCCGACGGGTCTCGCGGATTGGTGATGTATCTGTCCGACGATACCTTGGTATGAAGGTAGCTGGCGTTGATGTTGACCGTCAGCGCCGGGATGGGCCGGGCGATCGCTTCAAGCTCGATGCCGTAGATGTCCGCGTCGACATTGTCGTTCACGCTGGTGCGACTGACGATGCGGCTGAGCTGGAGTCCCTTGTACTGATAGTAGAAGGCGGATGCATTGAGCCGCAGGCTGCCGCCGAGAAAGCTGTTCTTCGATCCGACCTCCAGCGCGTTCACGAATTCAGGCTCGAAACTGTCGGAGATGTTGAAGATCGGCAGCAGCGGCGGGTTGATGCCGCCCGACTTGTAGCCGCGCGAATAGGAGGCGTAGAGCAGGTTCCTCGGCGTGACCTGGAAATCGATCACGGCCCGGCCGGTGAACTCGCCGAAAGTCGCGTCGCGCTGCTGCACGGGCTGGATGCCCGGCCGCCCGGCATCGGCGTCATAGGCGGCGAAGAAGGGGGAATCGAACGCGTTTGCCGTGCCGTAGGGCACGGGGAAGGAGATGATGGTATTGCGCGCGCGATTGGACTTGTCGTCATGATTATATCTCAGCCCCGCCGTCAGCTTCAGCCGGTCGTTCGGCTCGAAATAGGCTTCGCCGAACAGGCCGTAGGATTTGAGCTGGAATAGCTGGGAATTGTTGCGGACATAGGGGGAGGCGAGGAACACGGTGGGATAGGTGACGGGCTGGCCCGCGGCGGCCTGCCCTCCCTGTTGGCCGAGCGACGTCAGCACGCCGAGCACGCCTGCCGCATAATCGATATTGAACGCGTTGACGTTGTAGTCGGCATTGTGGTTGCGATAATCGCTGTATATGCCGCCGACCAGGAAGTTGAACGGCCCGTCGAACTTGCTGGCGACGATCGCCTCGCCGGTGAAGGCCCGGCCGAACAGGCTGGTGCGGTCGAAATCCTGGGGCGTCGCGGAGCATAGGCTGTGGCCCCCGAATGCGCCCGTGGCGCTCGGTTCGACGATCGACGTGCAATAGGGGCCGGCCGGGCCGTTGGGGATCAGCGCGGCAGCAACCCGTCCGAATTGCGCGAGCGAGGGGCCTGCGACGCCGTTGCCATAGGCTTGCAGGGTCGAAAGGCCGGGAAGGAACAGCGCGGCGTTGTTGACGCTCAGATTATAATCCTGCGACGCGGCGGTGCGCGTGCGCTGATACTGGCCCGACACCTTCAGGGTGACCGGCCCGAAATCATGTTCGATCCGCAATTGCGCCTGGATCTCATCGGAAAAGAAGGTGGGATGGAAGTCGGTGTTGACGGTCCTGGGGTCGGCGATGAGCGAATTTCCAAGATTGGAGTCGGGACCATAGAGGCTGCCCAGGGCAAGCGCGCCGATGCCCGGACCGCCCTGCATCGTCAGATATTCGCGGGACGTCAGCGTGCCGCCGAACGTCGCATTGTTGTTGGTATAGTCATTGCCCAGCCGGCCGGGAAGGCAGCCGAGCACGCCCGTGGGATCGCGCAGGCATTTCTGCTTCTGGATGCGAAGGCGATTGTCCTTTTCATGGAAATAATAGCCCAGGAGGTCGATCGTCGTGGAACTGGACGGTTCCCAGCGAAGGGAGGCGCGGACGGCGTAGATGTCGCGCCCGTCCAGCCTGGCGCCGTCATGGAGGTTCTTCGTATAGCCGTCGCGATTGACGTATATTCCGGCGAAGCGCGCGCCCAGGCTCTGCGTCAAGGGCAGGTTCAGCATGCCCTTCACCTTCCTGGAATCATAATTGCCATATTCCACCTCGCCCGAAGCGTGCACGCCGTTCAGATCGGGGCTCTGTTGCAAAAATCGTGAAGCTTGAGCATGCTTGGCGGAGATTGGACGGACGGAACGATGACGGATTTCAAGTGGCGCCATTTCCAGGGTGATGTGATCCTGTGGGCGGTGCGCTGGTATTGTCGCTATCCGATCAGCTATCGCGACCTTGAGGAAATGCTGGCGGAACGCGGCATTTCGGTCGACCATACGACGATCTATCGCTGGGTCCAGTGCTACGCCCCGGAGATGGAGAAGCGGCTGCGCTGGTTCTGGCGGCGTGGCTTTGATCCGAGCTGGCGCCTGGATGAAACCTACGTCAAGGTGCGGGGCAAGTGGACCTACCTGTACCGGGCAGTCGACAAGCGGGGCGACACGATCGATTTCTACCTGTCGCCGACCCGCAGCGCCAAGGCAGCGAAGCGGTTCCTGGGCAAGGCCCTGCGAGGCCTGAAGCACTGGGAAAAGCCTGCCACGCTCAATACCGACAAAGCGCCGAGCTATGGTGCAGCGATCACCGAATTGAAGCGCGAAGGAAAGCTGGACCGGGAGACGGCCCACCGGCAGGTGAAGTATCTCAATAACGTGATCGAGGCCGATCACGGAAAGCTCAAGATACTGATCAAGCCGGTGCGCGGTTTCAAATCGATCCCCACGGCCTATGCCACGATCAAGGGATTCGAAGTCATGCGAGCCCTGCGCAAAGGACAGGCTCGCCCCTGGTGCCTGCAGCCCGGCATCAGGGGCGAGGTGCGCCTTGTGGAGAGAGCTTTTGGCATTGGGCCCTCGGCGCTGACGGAGGCCATGGGCATGCTCAACCACCATTTCGCAGCAGCCGCCTGATCGGCGCAGAGCGACAGCCTACCTCTGACTGCCGCCAATCTTTGCAACAGAGCCGTTGGGATCATAATGTTGATGTACGCGCGCACGGTCATGGTAATTGCGCTTCTCGTTGAAGACACGATTCCCATAGCGATTGACAATGAACATGCTGTCGCCCGGCGGAATCCATACGTCGCTTGGCACGCTTACATATTCCAGCGCCTCTTCCAGCACGATCTCGGCGCGCCAGGCGCTTCCCATATTGCCGAGCTTTGCGCCGACAGCCCCGGCAATTGATACAAAGTCGCCAGTATTAGTCGGCACCCCGCAACCGCCATAGACCGGCCCAGTCTGATGGAGATTGAGCATTTCGCGATTATAGGTGAATCCGCCCGTTGCGAAGATCACGCCTTTGCGCGCGCCAAAGGAAACCTCCTTCCCGTCGTTCAGCGCCTCGACGCCGAGCACCGCGCCATCCCCGTCGGTAACCAGGCGGACAACCTGGTGGCTGGTGAGCAGGGGAATGCCATAAGCGTCGATGCGCGCCTTGATCTGGCGCATCAACTCCGCGCCGAATCCTGGCGACCCATCAGGCTTGATGGGTCCGAGGCACCGTCCGCGAGGCACCTTATTGTTGCCGTCGAGCACGCCATAGTCAGGCAGATCGGTTCCCTGGCCGTCGGGAAGGACATGAAAGCGGCCTATCTCGGCTGCCTTGATTTCC
The DNA here is from genome assembly GCF_000264945.2 of Sphingobium indicum B90A. Lineage (NCBI taxonomy): Bacteria > Pseudomonadati > Pseudomonadota > Alphaproteobacteria > Sphingomonadales > Sphingobiaceae > Sphingobium > Sphingobium indicum. The sequence goes on along the minus strand of NZ_CP013070.1, from coordinate 2,372,249 downwards.
CGCAACATGTCCGTCATCGGCGACGCGTTGTCGTAAAACGCCTCAAGCAGTTTGTAGACATCCTCACCCAGGCCGAGCGTCGGTGAATTGCTGTCGAAAAGATGCGGATATGAATAGGCAGCGCAATAAGCCAGGAGCGAAGCCTTTGGATCCTCGATCCCCCGCTCCTTCAGCCTGAAATTATTGGGCACCCAGAAAGCCCCACCGGATTTCGCGGACGTACCGCCATATACCGGCGCTTTTTCCAGCATGAGGACCTTCGCGCCGTCCTTGGCAGCCGCAAGTGCGGCAACCGAGGCGGCCGCGCCGCTGCCGACCACGACTATATCCGCGATTTGGGTCCACTGCCGGCCCACCGCGGCAACAGCCGGAGCAGATGCCGCAGCACCCAGGGTGGAAACCGCCAGCCCCGCGCCGCCGGCCTGGATGAAAGCGCGGCGAGATAACCGCGATCGCTCTGCCGATTGCTTCAAGAATGCCCTCCACCGGTCGAACGACCCAAAGCCGCCGACCGTCTCTCCTGCGTCGAAGTCAATGCTCCGCCCTTCTTTTACCGAAGCGAGATCACGTCGCACCTCGATACAAGGAAAGGATAGATTACCAAATGGTCACATGTCAACCGCGCCTGATCTCCGCATCGGCAAGCACGAGAAGGCAAATGGGGCCATCCCGAAACATCTTTCGATGGGCGGCGCTCATGCTTCTAACGGACCAGGCGGGCGAAATTGCAAGCCCGATCGGCAATGCTGAATGGGGGGCCACCATTCGGCGCCAGGTGCCCCGGCGTGACTCATCTCCAATCGCGAGTCGCGTTGTGTTTGAGTTCTCCATCCATATAAAATTGGGCATCCACACGACAAGCGTCATGTGAATGCCCAACTAATCACTTGTATATATAAGATTATGCGCCGGACGGTGCGAAATGAATGCCGGGCGGTGCGAAATGAATGCCGGCCAGCGGGGTGAAATAGTTCGTGCATGCGTTGCGCTTAGAGAACTTCCACACCCCGTCACGGCGCTCATACTCATCCGTGAAGACCGCAGCGATAAGAATCGACTGATTACCTTCGACGAGATTTCCAAGGAGAAGGACGTCGCCAATACCATTTACCTTGTCCGCGCTCACAAATTCCAAGCGCAGATTGGTTCCATAATGAATACATTCGTGAAACATTGGCCAGAGTACGTTATTGGCCAAATCGAGGGCGCCTTCCGGGCCCTTGTAGGTGCCGATTCCCTCAATGGTCCACTCTGCATCATCCCACCAAATAGAAGCGAGACGGCCCTCTTGGCGCTTGTCTACGGCAATGAGCTTGTCAGAGTAGAGGTCCTGAATCGCGGCCCGGCTTGCAAGTCTGTCTAGATCACTCATTTTGTATCTCCCAGTTGAATATAATCCCGTAATCTTAGCAGGATCGAGGGCATCAAGGATTTAGGCCGCAGAAGACCAGCCGCCATCGATGAACAGTTCCGTTCCAGTAACATATTTAGCTTCGTCTGACAGAAGATATAGCGCCCCATAAGCGATATCGTTCGGCTCGCCAAGATCGCCCATCGGGATCTGCGCTTTGTACCATTCAACCTGCTCGGGCGTGACGTTCGCCTGCATCGGCGTCTTCATGCCACCAGGAACGATGGTGTTCACCCGCACCCCTTGCCCGACATATTCCAGCGCAGCCACCTTGGTCATCGCGCGTACCGCAGACTTGGTCGCCGCATAGCTGATCAAGCCAGGCTCACAGATGACGCTGACGAGCGAACTGATGTTTAGGATCGCACCATTTCCCGACTTCGCAATTTCCGGCGCAACCATCTTCAGGCCCAGGAAAAGCGCAGTCTGGTTGACCGCGATCATCTTGCTCCAGCCTTCGAGCGTCTCGTCCTGGATCATCGCGCCGTGGATGATGCCCGCGGTGTTGTAAAGCGTCGTGAGCTTCCCAAAGGCCCCAACCGCCGCCTCGACAGCCCCCGCCCAGCTCGCAGCATCGGTGATATCCAGCCGCACGATAGGGCCTCGCCCCCGCTTTCCTGAATCTCGGCCACGACCTTGTTGCCCATTTCGACATTCAGATCGGCGACGACGACCTTGGCGCCCTCCTTGGCAAAAAGCCGAGCCTGCGCTGCACCCAGGCCGCTCGCCGCGCCCGTTACGAGCGCGACTTTTCCTGCCATTCTGTTGCTCATCCTGTGCCTACTAAATAGCTTGAGCGCGCAATTCAGACCCGCGTCGCTGAGGGTTCTTTTTTCCGATGCACAACAACTGGGCCGATCACCGGACCTTGATCCAAGCACAATTACCAGTTGGTAGTCAAGCTGGATTCTGAGGAACCGGACCGAAAAGTGAGACTAAATGTCCAAGTCCCCTGGCCCGCTAATGCTGCCCCTTTGCGCGCGGCACGCAGCCGCGCGCTTTCACTTTCTAATGCTGTGTTTTCACAAATAATATCAATGAGTTCAAACACCCACGGACCAGCCTCCGTCAATCGGCAGATCCACGCCAGTAATATATTTCGCCTCGTCAGAGGCCAGAAAAAGCGCGCCGTTGGCAATGTCGATCGGGTCACCGAGCTTTCCCATGGGGATCTGGCTTGTCTGCTGCTTCAGCACGTCAGGGGGGACATTCGCCGTGATCGGCGTGTTCATTCCGCCGGGCACGATCGTATTCACCCGAACGCCGCGGTCCACAAACTCCAGCGCCGCCGCCTTGCTCATGATGCGCACGGCCGCTTTGGTGGCACAGTAGCTGGCATTGCCGGCGGTGGGAAACATGCCGATCAACGAACTGATGTTGATGATCGAGCCATTGCCCGACTTCACCAGCTCGGGGATTGCCGCCTTGATTCCGAGGAAGATAGCAGTCTGATTGACCGCCACCATCTTGTTCCAGCCTTCAATGCTCTCCTCCTCGAAGCCGCCAGGATGAATGATACCGGCAGTGTTGGATAGAGTCGTAAGCCCGCCAAAAGCCTCGACGGCAGCGGCAATCGCATTATTCCAGCTCGCCGCATCGGTAACATCCAACCGAATGAAGAGCGCATCGCCACCAGCAGCCCTGATTTCGGCTACGACGCCCTTGGCCATCTCTTCATTGAGGTCGCCGATTACGACCTTGGCGCCTTCTTCCGCGAAACGCTTCGCCTGAGCGGCGCCGAGCCCGCTCGCTCCACCCGTGATGAGCGCAACCTTGCCTGCGAGTCTGTTAGCCATTCTTCATCCTCCGAAAATGCTCAACTGCGCGAATTGACTTCGCTTCAGCCTTGACCACATCGCCAGTGGCCCCATGTGCCTGGCACCAGCCTGAAAGATCAGAGCATACTTACCACATGGTTACAAGCCTGCTTTGCGAGAGGACGAAATGCCCTCTTGTCCAGCCGGGGCGAAAGGCGCTGGTTCATACTCTATGTTCTACAATGGCTTCCTTTACAGCGTTCGCGGCCTGCAATCTCCGACTCGAAGTGAAAAAGCCTACGCAGATGGCGCATGCCCTCCTTTTATCGAATCGCTTGGATCATGCAGGGGTTAATGATAATTACCATGTGGTCATCATGCCCATGGGCCAGATAAGGACTGCAATATGAATTTCACGATGTCGCCCGCGGAAACCATGTGGCGTGATCGGGTCCGTAATTTCATGAACGATGTGGTTCGGCCCCATGATGAGACCTATGCCGCGCAGCAGGCTAGTGGAGAGCGGTGGAAGACTCTGCCGATAATCGAGGAATTGAAGGAGCGCGCGAAAGCGGACGGCATATGGAATCTTTTCATGCCGCCGCTGGCCGGCCACAATCCCGTCGACAGCAGCTTCGAGTTCGTCGCTCCGGGCCTTACCAATCTGGAATATGCCTCCTGCGCGGAAGAGATGGGCCGCATCGAATGGGCGTCCGAGGTGTTCAACTGCTCCGCGCCCGATACCGGCAACATGGAGGTCCTGCACCGCTATGGAACTCGCGAGCATAAGGAGCGCTGGCTCCGGCCGCTGATGGAGGGGAAGATTCGCTCGGTCTTTCTGATGACCGAGCCGCGAGTCGCATCCTCTGACGCCACCAATATCGAAACCTCCATCGTTTGTGACGGCGACCATTATGTGATCAACGGCCGCAAATGGTGGTCTTCGGGCATAGGCGATCCTCGATGCTCGGTCGGCATTCTCATGGGAAAGACCGATCCTGATGCCCCGCGCCATGCTCAGCAGAGCATGATCCTCCTGCCGCTCGACACGCCGGGGGTTAAGGTTCTGCGAATGCTTCCTGTGTTTGGCTATGACGATGCGCCTCATGGTCATGGCGAAGTCGAGCTGAAGGATGTTCGCGTTCCGGTCGAGAATATGCTGCTCGGCGAGGGGCGCGGCTTTGAAATTGCTCAGGGGCGATTGGGGCCAGGCCGAATCCATCACTGTATGCGCACGATTGGCTTGGCCGAGGAAATCTTGAAGAAAATGGTGGAGCGGCTCCTTTCGCGCACTGCCTTTGGGAAACGCCTAGCAGAGCATTCCATCTGGGAGCAGCGGATCGCCGAAGCACGGACGTCACTTGAAATGACCCGCCTCCTATGCCTCAAGGCCGCCGACGTGATGGACAAGCTTGGGGCCAAGGCAGCACAAGCGGAAATCGCGATGATCAAGGTGGCGGGGCCGCATATGGCGTTGAAGATCGCCGACGATGCGATCCAGGCGCATGGCGGCGCGGGCGTCGCCGACGACTTCGGCCTTGCGCGCGCCTATGCACATCTCCGCACAATGCGCCTGGTGGATGGGCCGGATGAGGTTCACAACCGCGCGATCGCTCGCCTCGAAATGCGCCGCTATCGTCAATAGTTGAATTGCCGACCCTGTTATTCGGTCGCAATGACCAGCTAACGGCCTGCCGGTCGCGTTCAGGCGAACGGCAGGCCAAGCGCATGACCGACGCAGCGCCCAGGCGCATACGTCGGTAGCTGGCAACCCAAGCCCTACCGCATCAGCACCAGTTCCTCGGCCATAGAGGGATGCAGTGCTACGGTATCGTCGAACTGGGCCTTGGTGAGCCTCGCCTTCACCGCGATCGCGGCGGCCTGCAGGATTTCAGGCGCGTCGGGGCCGATCATGTGGATGCCGACCACCACGTCGGTCTCAGGATGGACGACCAGCTTGTAGAGCGCGCGCTCGTGGCGGTCGGCGAGCACATTCTTCATCGCCCGGAAGTCGGAGGTGTAGACCTTGACCTCACCGAGCTTGTTGCGCGCCTCGGCCTCGGTCATGCCCACGCCCGCCATCGGCGGATGGCTGAATACGGCGGACGGGATGCAGCCATAATCGACCCGGCGGGGATTATTGCCGAACACAGTGTCGGCAAAGGCCTGGCCCTCGCGGATCGCGACCGGCGTCAGCTGCACCCGGTTGGTGACGTCGCCCACCGCATAGATGCTGGCGCAGCTCGAGCGGTTGTCGTCGTCCACCTTGATCGCGCCCTTGGCGTCGAGTGCGACGTCGGCCGTCTCCAGCCCGAGATTTTCGGTATGCGGGCGTCGGCCGGTGGCGAATAGCAGCATGTCGGCCGGGATCGGCTCATGGCCGGTCATGTGCACCAGCAGCGAGCCGTCCGGTTGCTTGTCGACCTTCTCGAAGGCGACGTGGAATTTGAACTCGATCCCCTTGGTCATCGAGATCTGGAGCAGCCGGTCGCGGATCTGCTCGTCATAGCCGCGCAGGATCACGTCGGTGCGGTTGACCAGCGTCACATGCGCACCAAACTGGTGGAAGATGCCGGCAAATTCATTGGCGATATAGCCCGCCCCTGCGATCACCACGCGCTTGGGGAAGGTATCGAGATGGAACACTTCATTCGAGGTGATGCCATGCTCGGCCCCCGGAAAATGGGGTACGATCGGCCAAGCGCCGGTTGCGATCAGGATTTTGCCGGCGGTGATCGTCTGGCCCGAGCCGAGCAGCACCTCATGCGGCCCGGCGACGGTCGCCCGCTCGCGGATGATCTCGACCTTATTGTTGCCGAGCGTCTCGGTGTAGAGACCTTCGAGCCGCGAGACCTCGGCGAGCACATTGTCGCGCAGCGCCGACCAGTCAAATTCGCAATCGGGCACCTTCCAGCCAAAGCGCCGTGCATCCTGCAGATCCTCGGCGAAATGCGAGCCATAGACGAGCAGCTTCTTGGGCACGCAGCCCCGGATCACGCAGGTGCCGCCCACCCGATGCTCCTCGGCGACCGCCACCCGCGCGCCATAGGCTGCCGAAACCCGCGCCGCGCGCACTCCGCCCGAGCCCGCCCCAATGACGAACAGATCATAGTCGTAGGTCAACATCCAATAATCCCAACCAAGTAAGTGTTGTTTTTCTACAGCTAGAGGGCGCGCGCATCGAGTCGTCCGCCTCCATCCCCGAGCAGACCGCCGACTCCCATGCCGGCGATCACATCGCTATCCACGCCGAACCCAGCGAAGAGCCGCTCCAATATCAGATCAACTCCATTACGCAGGGGGCTACGTGCACAACCCGGCAACCCAATGACAGCCCGCCTGCGCAACCAACCGAGGCACAGGAGATTGCCGGGATCGACCGGCATTCCCACCCGCTCCACGCGCCCGCCCGCTTGTCGAATGGCCGCGGGGACCACATCTTCGCGGTCGGCCGTCGCCGATGCCGCCATGATCAGCACAAGATCCGCCTCCGAAGAGTCCGCGAGCAAATTGGTTAGAGCCGCTTCATCATGATCGCAGATCCACACATGATTCAAATGTCCGCCAAGCCTCTCGACTCGCTGCCTTATAACGGTTTCGGTCTTGGCGAGAAGCTTGAGGCTTACGCTGCCTAGACTGGTTTGCACGAGATTGACCGAGAGGGGCCCGAATGCAGCTATACGGACCTTGCAACCATCCGCGACTTGCCCCGCTGAGACAAGTTCGGCTCGGGGCACCGCATAGGGAATTATCTTGACGGTGCCTACCACGTCGCCCGCGCGCACCGGCGTCATCGGCGCGACGGCGGCGAATGTGATCGCCTCCGTTGCCCGATTGAGCTTGCCTATGCCGTCGGGTGCATAAACGAGAAGGCCGTTCGTCTCGGCGATCAGATCAGCCCGCCCATGGACGGGAGGTTCGGCGCGGACATGATCTCCGGCCAGCCTCTGCGCAATCGCCATCGCGACATCATTTTCACCAATATCGTCCGTATCGAGCCGAGCAACGGTGAGCGCTTCCAATCCCGCATGCCGGACCGCCGCCAGATCATCGCAATCGAGCACGCGCCCTTTTGGCAAGCGGCGTCCCGGAATCGAGAGGCTATGGGCCAGGATCGCACCCTCGGCCTCTTCCAGCGATACCCGTCCAAACCTCACTTCGAGCTCCGCAAGACTGTCGTCATCTCGGCCAGGATGGAAACGGCGATCTCGGCTGGTCCCGCCGCACCGATTGGGAGCCCTGCCGGCCCATGGATGCGGGCGAGCTCCTTATCCGTGAAGCCGGCGGCGCCGAGCCGCTCGAGCCGGGCAGCATGTGTTTTTCGTGATCCCAATGCGCCGATATAGAAGGCCGGCGAGTTCAGAGCGCGCGCCAGCGCCGGATCATCAAGCTTTGGATCATGCGTCAAACTGACTACCGCGGAGCCGCCGTCCGGGCGCCAACGATCAAGCGCTTCGTCGGGCCAATTCTCGTCTACAGGTTGATCAAATCGGGCAGCCGCCGCGAACATGCCGCGCGGATCGATAACGGTTGTCTCATAGCCCGCAAGGCGCGCCATCGGGACGAGCAGCTGGGCGATATGAACCGCCCCCACGATCGCGAGACGACGGCGCGGAGGATAGAGATTGAAGAACCATTCCTTCAGAGGGGCCGCATTCTCGCGGGTCGCACCGCTTGTCAGATCCGTCGCCAGACCCAGCGGCAAACCCTGCGCCCGTGCATCAACGATACGCTCGATCAGCGCAGGCGGAAAATGTGCCCCATCGACGGTCTGTAACAGGATGGAGATTCGGCCGCCGCAAGCAAGTCCCACCTCCCAGGCCTGCGCGTCAGCCACGCCATAATCCAGGCGACGAAAGCCGCCCCCTGCCGCAATCAATTCGAGAGCCTGAACGATGACGTCGCCTTCGACACAACCGCCGCTGACGGAGCCTTCGAAAATTCCGTCGTCGCGGATCACCAGATGGGATCCCGCCCGCCGAGGCGCCGACCCCCAGGTCTCGATCACTGTGGCAAGCGCGACATGACGGCCCGCCGCAAGCCATAGCGCCGCGGCATCTATCACGACATCCAGGTCATCCGCTGCCTCAGCCATGATCCCATTCTGATCCAAAAAATGCTGAACTTAAAGGATTACGGCCGGAGCGTCCGAAAAATCGGATGCTCCGGCCGTATCCATTCAATGCACCACCGGCTTCATGCCGGCAGAGGAGGGGAGATCCCAGGCCAATCTCGACAGACCAACCCAAGATCCTCCGATCAGCTTTAGAAACGGAAGCTGGTCTTTACTCCGTAGGTGCGTGGCATGGCCGCATACCGAACCGCCGTATCGTACAGGAACGCTACGTTGTTCCAGTAATATTCGTTGGTCAGATTCTTCACCCAGAACTGGACCTGCCATGCATTGTCCGCATCCTGAAGTGCAATGCGAGCATCAACGGTGGTAAACGGCTTGATGTAGGTTACCGCCTTCGTCACCGCATCATGACCGATCGCAGCCTGCGTGCTGCTGTTATAGGTCAGGCTGGCACCCAAATTCACTGCCAGGCTGGCGCCAAGCGGAACGGTATAGTCGGCGTTTGCACTCGCATTCCATTTCGGAGCGAATGGCACCCGGTCGCCGGCAAAGTCAGTAAATACCCCGTCGGAATTCAGACCGGAGTATTTTTTGATCTTCGCGTCGACATAGGTCACCGCGCCACTGAGGTTGAGGCCATCGACCGGCCGCCATACGATGGCCAGCTCACCGCCCTTGACGGTGGACTTAGGCACGTTGTCGAGTGCGAACACGGTGCCGAAAGGCGGCTGATCGAAGAAGCCCCTCAGCTGCTTGTTGCGGTAGTCATAGTAGAAGCCAGCACCGGTGAGCAGCACCGAGCGGTCGAACAGCTCCTGCTTGAAACCCGCTTCGTAGGTAATGACCGATTCCTGAACGACCGGACGATATTGACTGACAGTCGCCGCCCCAATCGTTGGGAAGCTGCCTGCCTTATAGCCCTTGGTCACGTTCGCGTAAAATAGCGAACCAGCCACCGGCTTGAAGTCGACGCCAACCTTCCAGGACAGATTATCCTCATTGAGGTTGGTATCGCCGAGGATGCTCTCAAAGGCATCCGGCCGTTGCCCATTCTCTACACCGATAAGTGGATTGCCGTTGGCATCCGTCAGCGGGTCGATCGCACTGGTGCAGTCACCCGGCTGCAGGGGGGTCGATGCTCCCAGGCCCACCAGGGATCTGGCGAACGTGTGGAGAATGTCGAACAGCCTGCGCTGGGCGTCGTCGCCATGTATCGGGTCGAAATTATTATCAAAGGTACAGCCGACGAAATGGCGCTTGCTGTTCGTATAGCGAAGGCCACCCTTCACCGTGATGGTGTCTGTCACATCGAAATCGACGTTTCCAAAGAACGCATAATTTTCGATCGTCTGCCGGCTGAAATCCGATCCTCTGGAAAATGGCACCGGCAGCAAAGTGCTCGTCCCGTCTATCTGAGAGAAATTCGAGACGATGCTATCTCCATAGGAAGCCTTGCTTAGCTCATAGACTTTGCTGTGCTGATAATTAGCACCGACGGTGACCCGCATGCGCGATGCGGCGTCGTTCGACAGGCGCAATTCCTGGTTGAAGTCACGAATATATCCGTCGTTGGCGACATAATCATAGTCTTGCACCGCAGTGCCGTCATCCGCCGCCCGGCTATTACGCTTATAGTCCGAATAAGAAGTGATCGAGGTCAGGGTCAGATTATCGGTCACGTCATAGTCGGTACGCAGCGCGGCATTATACATTCTGTCGTCACGGAAAGGTTCAGCATCCGCGGACCAATGCCGGCTGAAATCCGATCCTCTGGAAAATGGCACCGGCAGCAAAGTGCTCGTCCCGTCTATCTGAGAGAAATTCGAGACGATGCTATCTCCATAGGAAGCCTTGCTTAGCTCATAGACTTTGCTGTGCTGATAATTAGCACCGACGGTGACCCGCATGCGCGATGCGGCGTCGTTCGACAGGCGCAATTCCTGGTTGAAGTCACGAATATATCCGTCGTTGGCGACATAATCATAGTCTTGCACCGCAGTGCCGTCATCCGCCGCCCGGCTATTACGCTTATAGTCCGAATAAGAAGTGATCGAGGTCAGGGTCAGATTATCGGTCACGTCATAGTCGGTACGCAGCGCGGCATTATACATTCTGTCGTCACGGAAAGGTTCAGCATCCGCGGACCAATCGGCGGCGCGCGCCTTGCGCGGCGCATATGGCGTCACCAATGTACCCGTTTCGAAATTATAAAGCTGAGGGCTCAAAAATTGCTCCTGCCCCGCCGTGGCAGGACGCAGGAAGATGTACTGCCCGATCTGCGGCTCGCTGCCGTCATGCCAACCACTCAGGCTGGCCATGAAACTGAGTCTATCGGTGGGCTTCCAGTCTAGAGTGATACGGCCAGCGAATTCCCGCCGCTTCCCGAACTCGTCACCTGGACGAGAGAAGTAATTTTTCTGCCACGATCCCGCATAAGTGCTGCGGCCAGCGAGCCGTATATTGAGCGTATCGGTCACAGGTCCACTGATGAAAGCTTCGCCTTCAACCGTGCTAAATCGTCCATAGCCAAGGCTGAACCCGCTCGTCAGAGTGTCGGTCGGCTTGTTGGCGATGTAGTTGATCGCGCCGCCGGTGGAATTCTGGCCGAACAGAATGCCCTGCGGACCTTTCAGTACCTCAACACGCTCCATGTCCAAACCGACCCCGATGCCGGGCAGCGCGGAGAAGCTGAGAGGCGCCTGGTCGACATAAACGCTAACCGCAGGCGATGCCGCCAGAGCGGTATCGAAATAGCCGACGCCACGCAGCGTGAACACCGGGGTGCCGAATGCCGACCGCGCATAGGTCAGACCCGGGACGGCCTTGGTCAAATCCTGGACGCTGCTGATACCCTGCTTGACGAGCTGATCGCCACTGACCGCCGCAATCGTGAGGCCGACCTTGTTGATCGATTCAGCGCGCTTGCTGGCGGTGACGATGATCTCGCCGGCACCCAGACTTTCACTCTGCGGCGCTTCGGCGGCTGCGGATTGGGCAGCAGGCTGCTCCGCCGGAGCCTCGCTCTGGGCGAATGCGGGCGAACAGAAGCAAAGAAGCGCGACGCCCGATGCGTATAAGTTAATGCCGTGCCGTTTCGTTGTGCTTTCTGGTCTGACAATCATAACCATCCCTCCCTAGATATGACCGAAGTATCGTTTCGCGTTCTTAAACATTTTTTCTTCGGTCGCGTTGAAAAACTATCCGTGTCTCCTGCCCACTTCACTCCGGTGTCAGGACAATTATTTCGTTTCTATTCGGCAGACTGCCGCTCCAACAGCAGCATCATCACCTTCAGAAACCAATATTTCAATGAGAGTTCCATCGCACGGGGCTTCCACCTCGGACGTCACCTTTTCGGTTTCCACCTCATAAAGGATGTCACCGAGAGCAAAGTCTGCGCCCAGCTGTACGTGCCAGCGAGCGATCGTGCCTTCTTCCATGTTCATGCCAAACATCGGCAACTTAAGCGACATCTTCATGCAACGTCTCCATCGCGTACAGCCGCGCGGATCGCAGCCTCAACCATAGCCTCATCAGGGATCACCGCATTTTCGAGATGGGGCGCGAACGGGATCGCCACATCCTGCACGGTGTCCCGGCGCACGGGACCACGCAACGAAGCAAAACCCTGTTCGGCGACGATAGCGGCAATTTCACTTGCGGCGCTGCATGTAGCACGCGCCTCATCGAGGATTACTAGGCGCCCGGTCTTGCGAACCGAGGCCAGGATCAGCTCCTTATCGAGCGGGAAGAGCGTCATCGGATCGACAACTTCGACCTCGATCCCCTCTTCGGACAATGTCGCCGCTGCGCGCATTGCATGACGCACCATCACACCGATCGCGACCACCGTGACATCGCGACCCTCGCGCTTCACCGATCCCTTGCCGAGCGGCACGACATGATCGCCATCGGGCACTTCTCCTTGCTCGCCGCCGCGGCGGGTGGGCAGCAGGAAGAGGACCGGATTATCCTCACGGATGCTGGCCTTCATCAAACCCTTGGCGTCGGCTGGCGTGCTGGGGATCACGACCTTGATGCCGCCAAGGTTCATAACGCCTGGATAGGGTGCATCGGAATGCTGGGCGCCAGATGAGCGGCCGGCACCTGTAGATGCCAGGTAAACGAGCGGCAGCTTGAGCTGGCCCGCCGTCATATAGCGAAGCTTGGCGGCCTGGTTCGCGATGGAGTCAAAGCCGGTATAAAGGAAGTTGCCATACATCATGTGGCAGATCGGGCGATAGCCGGCCGCTGCCATCCCAACCGCCATACCGGTCATGACAACCTCGGAGATTGGCGTGTTGATCACCCGCTTGCCCCCGAACTTGTCGAAGAGGCCGCGTGTATCGCCGAACAAGCCGATCCTGACATCCTCGCCATAGAGGATCACACGATCGTCGCGCTCCATTTCTTCATGAAGCGCTTCGTTGACAGCATGGATGAGGCGCCGCTTAGCCATTGGCGAACATATCCTCAAAAGCACGGGAGACAGGGGGAAGAGGATCATTCAAAGCATCGGTGATGGCGCTTTCGGTAACGCCCTCGACCCTGGCCCGGATAGCGGCCACGTCCTTTTCCAGATCCTCGGAGACGAGAAATTCTTCCAGCCGGCTAATCGGATCGCGCTGCTTCCAGCTCTCGACTTCTTCCTGGGTGCGATAAGGCGCTGCAAGGAAGCTTTCTTCGGATTCGACATGAGTCCGCCAGCGATAGGTACGAGCCTCGATGAGCGTGGCCCCTTCGCCTGAGCGCGCCCGCGCAACCGCCTCGCCAACGACCCGCCATACGGCGTGGACGTCATTGCCGTCGACCAGCGCGCCGGGCATGCCAAACGGTTCGGCGCGGCGCCAGATATCGCCAGCGTTCACCGTCTCATAAGGGGAGAATTGAGAAAATCCGTTATTCTCGCAGACCAGCAACAGTGGAAGCTTCCACAGGGCGGCGATGTTCAGCGCCTCGGAAATGACGCCCTGGCTGGACGCACCGTCACCGAAAAACACCACGGCAACCCGGCCCTCGCCGTCAAGCTGCGCGCCGAGTGCCGCACCGACCGCGAGCCCTACGCCACCGCCGACAATGCCGTTGGCGCCCAATATGCCCTTCGAGACGTCGGCAACATGCATCGAGCCGCCCTTGCCGTGGCAAATGCCGGTCTCTTTGCCCATGAGCTCCGCCGCCATAGCGCGCGGATCTCCGCCCTTCGCCAGGAAGTGACCGTGCCCGCGATGAGTGCTGGCAACCCAGTCGCTGTCGTCAAGATGTGCGCAGACGCCGGTGGCCACCGCTTCCTGGCCAATATAAAGATGCACATTGCCAGGAAGTTCGCCGGCTTTCCCGAGGTCACCAAGCCGCTCCTCCATCCTGCGGATAAGCAGCATGCGCTCAAAAAGCTGTAATGACCGTTGAAGGTCCGGACCATTCATAAGGACGCCTCCGTGGGCTGAGCCTGCGCAACCAGGCGATCACGCAGGATATTCTTCTGGACTTTGCCCGAAGCCGTGCGCGGAAACGCGTCGACCATCTCCACGCGCTCCGGCCATTTCTGTCGCGCTAGCCCTTGCTCCCCGAGGAAGCTGCCAATGTCGGCGACGGAAACGGGCGCATCCGCAATCACATAGGCGCAGACCCCTTCACCCAGCCTTTCATGCGGCATCGCCACCACTGCGACGTCGGTGATTGCAGGATAGCGATGCAGCGCATCTTCGATTTCCTGAGGGCTGATATTCTCGCCCCCGCGCACGATAACATCCTTTTTACGGCCGCTCACCGCCAGGAAATCGCCAAATTCGATCCGTCCGAGATCACCCGTGCGGAAGAAGCCGTCCTGATCGAACGCATCGTCCGTCAGCGCTTGATCGGTATAGCCCAGCATCACCTCCGGGCCGCGAACAAGGATCTCTCCTTCCGCCCCCTCGCCCAGCAACGCTCCCGTCGCTTCGTCGATGATCCGCACTTCATTGTTGACGATGCGCCCGTCCGTGGTCGCGCCAAGCTCAAGCTCTTCGACGCCCCGGACACCCAGCGTGACCGTTGGCGCCTCGCTGCTTCCGAAGGCGCGCGATATGGCGCACCCCGGGATCGCCTGCGCCGCCCGGCGCACAAGTTCCGGCGCAACCGGCGCCCCGCCGCAGATAAACAAACGCATCGTGGGGAGCAGAGCCCCGGCCGACACGACCGTATCCGTAAGTTCCCTGAGGAAGGGAGTTGCGCCAACGCTCATCGTTACGCCGTGCCGCTTGATCAGCTCGACCGCCTCAGAGGCGTCCCATCGCTCCATCAACACCGCGGCACAGCCGGTGACGAAACCCATTTCGAGCGCGTAAAGATAGCCGGTTATATGCGTAACCGGCGAGGGCATCAGCACCACATCGCTCGCACCAAGGCCCCAATAGTCCCGAGCGGCAAGGAGCTCGGCCATTAAGCTATTGTGGCTGTGCAGAACGCCCTTGGGATGGCTTGTCGTGCCCGATGTATAGAGCAGCAGCTTGACGGCATTGGGATCGGGATGGCCGCTTGCCACGTCAGGCGCGTTTGAAGCGAGAAGCTCCTCATAACCAAGACAGCCCTCCGCCTCACCCCGGACGGTAACGATGGTGGCAAGATCGGGAAGGCCCGCCTGAAGCGCGCGCGCCATATTGACATAATCGAAGCCACGGAAGCTCGTCGGCACGAACAGAATCTTAGCACGGCCGTCGCGCAGGATGTAGCCGACCTCCGCCTCGCGATAGATTGGGATGATGGGATTGCAGACAAAGCCGCCGATACAACAAGCCAGGTTGATTACCGCGGTTTCGAGCCAGTTGGGAAGCTGGAAGCTTACCACATCGCCCGGAACTAGGCCACGCGTGGCAAGTACCGCAGCAATCTTTCTTGCCTTGGTAACAAGATTACCCAGATAAAGCGAGCGATCGCCCTCAATAAATGCGAGCATGTCAGGCTTTTCGATCACCAGACGCGCAGCGATATCGGCGATCGACTCATTCCGCCATGCGCCTGAAGCTGTGTAGTTGTCGATCATCGCGTCGTTCAGACGGGTGATCCAACCGCTCACGTCCTTTCGCACGTCTATCCCCTCACTCGCGAAACACACCGACCACGAGCTTTCCCGATTCGTCTTCCGTACATGGGAAACTAGCCTGCCAACCCGCTCACGCAGGCCCCTGGCAGCATCCGATCCATCCGTTCAGCATTTCCGGCCGGATGGCCCCAACTTGCACGGCGCTTATCGTCTCTGCGTCTGTTTGAAACTTTAGGTTACCGTTTGGGCATTTGTCAATAGCCCTATGCGCCACAAACATCGCCAAAAAGAAGCTACGTAACGACCAATTCCCAACTCCTGCCCGCCGGCCACAATGCTGCAAGCGCACATGCAACAACTCACAGAGTAAGGACCTCTTCCAGCGGCGGCGCGTATTCAGCGCGCACCGCCGTCAGCTGGAGCGAAGCATCCGCCTATGCACTTGACCAGCCGGTCATTTTTTAGCATTCACGACCATTGGCATCGGCGCCAAGGCGCTTGGTTATGAAAGAAGGGAATGAGGTGACGACCCCGCGTAAGAAAACGCAGACCGACACTCCGCGGTTGCCGCGCGCCGAACGCGAGCGGCTTATCGTGGAAGGCGCCGTGCAATTCTTCGCGGAAGTAGGGTTTGGTGGTGACACACGCGAGCTAGCGAAGCGGCTGAACATCACGCACCCTTTGTTATTTCGCTATTTTGCCAGCAAGAACGCACTGATTGAACGCGTGTATCAGGAAGTATTCATCGGCCGGTGGAATCCATACTGGGAAATTGTAATCAGCAACCGCAATGTTCCGTTGCGAGAGCGGCTGGTAAATGTATACCAGGCGCTCGCCCAGACAGTGCTTAATTATGACTGGGTCCGCCTATTCATGTTCGCAGGTCTTAAGGGATCCGACATAAACGGTCGCTGGTATTCTTTCATGCAAGAACATCTCGTCAGGCCGGTTTGCGCCGAATTTCGTCACGATCTTGGCCTGCCTACGATTGAAGAGATGCCTCTCACACAGAACGAATCCGAACTCGTGCTTGGCGTCAATTCGCGCATCTTTTATCTCGGCGTCCGGAAATTCATATATGGGGTCGACACGCCTGAAAACGTCGATGCCTGGGTAGAGATGGAAATTATTCTGTTTCTGGATGGGGTCGTCAACATTTATCCCGGGCTGGTGGCTCCTCCCCAGCGCCGCGTCCGCAAGCCACGACTGGCCAGGGCCACCAAAAAAAGGCCTTCTCCCCTTGATGTAGCGTCGATAGGCTGAACCCGGCAAAACTTCCTGCTTTCAAATAAGTTAACGGCACGGCCTCGGCCCCATTGGGCCGAGGCCCATGCATATCGGGTGCCAAGCTCTGGAGGCGCAGAGAAGCTATCTTGACACGTTACCAGTTGGTCACTTAGTTAGGGCAATGATAGCGATGAGGATGGGCGCCACGGCGCGACCGTCCGGCCGCGGCTCTAATTAAGCGAGGGAGGGCAAGGGTAATGGTGCAGAGGCTCGACGTAGAGTTCCAGTCCGAAGGTGATACTGTTCGGGGTTGGCTCTACACACCCGACGAAGGCGGGCGTCGGCCCACTGTCGTGCTCGCTGGCGGCTGGTGCTATGTGCGTGAGGTCACGATGCCGACCTATGCGCAGAAGTTCGCTGAAAATGGCTTTAACGCGCTCATCATCGACTATCGCAACCTCGGGGTCAGTGGCGGCGACAATCGCCAGCATCTGGATCCCTGGGCGCAGATCCGGGATTATCAGAACGCCATCAGCTTCCTCGAGCGCCACCCTGCGGTCGACCCCGACAAGATCGGGGCCTGGGGCATTTCCTATTCCGGCGGCCATGTCATCATCCTTGCAGCGATCGACGAGCGGGTGAAAACGGTCATCAGCCATGTTCCCGTTATCGACGGATATGAGAATATGCGTCGTATCCATGGCGTAAACGGCTGGCGCCAACTTCTGAAGCTGATCGCCGATGATCGCGCGCTACGTTATGAAAAGCCCGGTGAGCAACTCTATTTGCCGCACGCCACCATTGATTACGTCAATGACATTCCTTGCTGGCCGGTGCCGGAAGCGGAAATTGTCTTTAACGAGATCAAGAAAAATGACGCGCCGCTCTATCAGAACAAGAGCACTGTCGAATCGGTCGAATTGCTCCTAAATTACAATGTGAACAGCTTTGTTGGTCGCGTCATCAACACACCTGTCATGATGGTGGTTGCCGAAGGGGACGATATTACCCTATGGGATCTTGAAATCGATACGTTCAATGCCATTCCTTGCCCCCGCAAGGAACTTGTGGTGTTGCCGCACACGACCCACATAACGCTCTATTCCGACAAGGCGAGAGGCATGATGGCCGCCGAGGCGGGACTGAGGTGGCTCAACGAGACGCTCCGCTAAGGCGAACGCTTTTCACGGCCGCCTGCGGGGTAGCCAAAGAGATATCCTCTGCGGAAAACAGGACCGGTGATCATGTCCGAAGTATATCCTCTCCAGGACCGTATCGCATTGGTGACCGGCGCATCGAGCGGTCTTGGGCGCCATTTCGGACTGCTGCTCGCGGCGAACGGCGCACATGTCGCCCTCGCGGCGCGCAGCATCGACCGGGTCGCGGACACGGCAAAGGCGATTACCGACCAAGGCGGCAAAGCACTTGCCGTAGCGCTCGATGTTACCGATCGGGCCAGCGTTGATGCGGCCGTCGCACGGATCGAGGACGAGCTCGGCCCGATCCAGATCCTTGTCAACAATGCCGGCGTCGCGGCGACCGCGCCTTTTCTCGATATGACGGAACAAGATTGGGCACAGGTTCTCGATACCAACCTGACCGGCGTCTGGCGCGTCGGCCAGGCCGTTGCCCGCCGCATGGCCCCTCTTGGGCGAGGCAGCATTATCAACATAAGCTCAATGGCTCTGTTGCAAAGATTGGCGGCAGTCAGAGGTAGGCTGTCGCTCTGCGCCGATCAGGCGGCTGCTGCGAAATGGTGGTTGAGCATGCCCATGGCCTCCGTCAGCGCCGAGGGCCCAATGCCAAAAGCTCTCTCCACAAGGCGCACCTCGCCCCTGATGCCGGGCTGCAGGCACCAGGGGCGAGCCTGTCCTTTGCGCAGGGCTCGCATGACTTCGAATCCCTTGATCGTGGCATAGGCCGTGGGGATCGATTTGAAACCGCGCACCGGCTTGATCAGTATCTTGAGCTTTCCGTGATCGGCCTCGATCACGTTATTGAGATACTTCACCTGCCGGTGGGCCGTCTCCCGGTCCAGCTTTCCTTCGCGCTTCAATTCGGTGATCGCTGCACCATAGCTCGGCGCTTTGTCGGTATTGAGCGTGGCAGGCTTTTCCCAGTGCTTCAGGCCTCGCAGGGCCTTGCCCAGGAACCGCTTCGCTGCCTTGGCGCTGCGGGTCGGCGACAGGTAGAAATCGATCGTGTCGCCCCGCTTGTCGACTGCCCGGTACAGGTAGGTCCACTTGCCCCGCACCTTGACGTAGGTTTCATCCAGGCGCCAGCTCGGATCAAAGCCACGCCGCCAGAACCAGCGCAGCCGCTTCTCCATCTCCGGGGCGTAGCACTGGACCCAGCGATAGATCGTCGTATGGTCGACCGAAATGCCGCGTTCCGCCAGCATTTCCTCAAGGTCGCGATAGCTGATCGGATAGCGACAATACCAGCGCACCGCCCACAGGATCACATCACCCTGGAAATGGCGCCACTTGAAATCCGTCATCGTTCCGTCCGTCCAATCTCCGCCAAGCATGCTCAAGCTTCACGATTTTTGCAACAGAGCCGGCGGACATTCCGCCGGCCCTCAAACCGCACTGGATTTCCATCGGTCAGGCAAGACCCTCTTGCGCCAGGGCGGCACTGATCGACGGACGGGCCCTCATCCGTTCCGCGAAGGCATCCAGATTCGGAAGCGGGTCGAGCTTGCCTTCGAGGATCGGGCGACGCGCCCAAAAGACGAAGACGAAAAGATAGGGGTCGCACAGGCTGAACTTGTCGCCCAGCACATAAGGCCCCTTGCCGAGGCGTTCGTCCAGCAGGGCAAGCACGCTTTTCAGGCTGTTCAGCCCCGTGGCGGCGACATCCTTCTGGCCCTCCGCGGTTTCTGCGAGGCGACCGGGCCGGAAGATCGGGCGGAAGGCGACATGGACGGTGCTGGACAGCAGCGCGAGCCATTCCAGGGCCCGGGCGCGGGCAAGGCCTTCCGTGGGCAGCAAGGCCTTTTCGGGCACGAGTTCCGCGATATGGTTGAGGATGGCGATATTTTCGGTCAGGACATCATCGCCGATCTGGAGCGCGGGCACCCGCGCCCACGGGTTTTTCTGACGATAGGCGTCTGAAAACTGGGCGTTTTGCGTCAGGTCGATCAGCTCCGCCTCATAAGGAAGGCCGGCTTCCTCCAATGCGGCATGGGACGCCAATGAGCATGAACCTGGATTGTAGTAGAGCTTCAACATGTCCCTGCAATTCTCCTGCGGACTGGGCAAAAAATGGCTTAATGCATATGTTCGGCACCGGAGCGTCGCCCCGAACGGAAGCAATCATCCGCCCGGTCGGAAAACGCTCCGAAACGACAGGCCGGAGCATTCCATCCGATGCGATCAGGCCGAAATGTTCAAAAATCCATCGGCTTCGAAAACCTTTCTGGCACGTTCCTCAATCCGATCCGCAAGTGACCTGCGAAGCGGCATGCCGTTCGAGACTTTTCTCAGCGTGTTATAGCTGAAGCCGAATGTTTCGAATATCTCCTCATTATTTCTCATCGTCGACAATGATGTGATCCGATCGGCGATCGAGGGATCCAAACAGCGCATTCCATTAGGCATTCGATCTTCCCCTACTGACGAATTCCAGCCGGTGCACGGTCGCAACTTGCCTGCCCGCGCAGTTCATCGGGCCATTCCCGCCGTTCCGGAAAACAGGCGGCGGGGTTTCCCCCTGGACCATGTTGCGCATGGGCCGGACACGCAGCGAGCGGGCCAGCGGACGTCGAGGCCGGGAGCGGATTGCGACGGACGCGCCGCGCATTGCCCGGAGATCGAAGCATAGGAATATCCTCTCCATGCGCTGTTATGGATCAGCGCCTGTCTTATCCGGCACGTCGGTGATTATTATGCTTATCGGGCCGTCCGGAAAGGATCGCAGCTTTCGCCTGCGGAGGAAATTGCTGCAAATGAATTAGGAATATTCGCGATACGGATTTGATCGAAACGGGGCCAACTGCCCACAAATCGTCATGGGGATTGAGCGACCGCGCTTTGAAAGCAGCCATCGCATGCTATGGTCGCCTTGAGCATTTCCCGGCAGGCGGAATATCCGCCGACCGGAAAGCCCGCTAAAACAGGAAGCCGGAGCAGCCGGGCCGACGCCGTCGGACCGGACGCCGCTTCGGCTTCGCATCGCCAGGAATTGGAAGCGAACATGTCTCGAGACAATGCCATCGTCATGCGATACGACAATCCCGACATTCCGTCCGGCCGCGACATCGTATATCTTCACGGCCGCGGCAGCACCGAAAGGGAAGCGGGGTTCGCGCTGCCCCTTTTCGGCCGCGCGAATGTTCGCTCCTATCGCGGGCCGCTTCCCCAGGGGCCGGGGTTCGCCTGGTTCGAAAATGCCGGGATCGGCGTCGCCCTGCCCTCCAGCCTGTCGGGCGAAACGTCGAAGGTCGGCGACTGGATCGCCGCAGATACCGGCCGCCAACGGCCCTGGCTATGCGGTTTCAGCAACGGCGCCGCGATGGCCGCCAGTCTTCTGCTCAGCAATCCGGGGGCCTATAGCGGCCTCATCATGATCGGCGGCTGCTTCGCGGTGGAGGACGGCGACCTGCCGGACAACGGCCTGCTCGACAAGCCGGTCCTCTTCTGCCGGGGCCAATTCGACGATGTGATCCCGCGCCACAAGTTCGAGCAGGCGGAAGCCTATCTCTCCGGCCCCAGCGGCGCGCGGGCGACTTTCATCCCTTATGAAGGCGGGCATGAACTGCCGTTGCCGATCAAGGCGGCGGTGCAGGGCTGGCTCGGCGCGGAAAGCCGCTGAATTTCGCCCCGTCCTTGGCCTTGGCCGAACGGGAGCGCCGGATGATCGAGAACCGGCCGCATCCGGAAATGATCGGATGCGGCCGGCACTGTTCCAGGATCAGGCCTTGGCTTATGCGGTGATCGGCGGAAGCCCCTCCACCGCGCGGCTCAGAAGCTGCACGATGCCCTCCTCCGTGATCGGACGGGGGTTGGGATAGGGGTTGGCGACCGCCAGCGCGGCGGCCTTCGCGATGCCGTCCTTGGGCATGCCGAGCTTCGCCAGCGACATTTCCGCGCCCAGGCCCACCGCCAGTTCGTACAGCTTGGTCGCGGGGTCGCCGCCGCCCAGTGCGCGGCTGGCCCGTTCCATCGCCTCCGGCACCGACGGCGCATTATAAGCGATCGCGTGGGGCAGCACGGCGGTGTGGGTCTGCGCATGCGGCATGTCGAAGGTGCCGCCCAGCGTGTGGCAGAGCTTGTGGTGCAGCGCGACGCTCGCCGCGCCCAGGACGCTGCCGGCGAGCCAGCAGCCATAGAGCGCGTCGCCCCGCGCCTTCGCATCGGTGGGATCGGCCTTGATCAGCGGCAGGCTCCTGGCGAGCGCCCTGATGCTTTCCTCCGCCATCAAGGAGACGATGGGATTGCCGTCGAAGGCATAAAGCCCCTCCATCGCATGGGCGATGGCGTTGAGGCCGCTTGCGATCGACATTTCGGCGGGCAGCGACAGGGTGAGA
Organism: Sphingobium indicum B90A; assembly: GCF_000264945.2. NCBI lineage: Bacteria > Pseudomonadati > Pseudomonadota > Alphaproteobacteria > Sphingomonadales > Sphingobiaceae > Sphingobium > Sphingobium indicum. Next base: position 2,350,229 of record NZ_CP013070.1, on the reverse strand, counting down.
TCGGGGTCGTAAACGACCACCTTGGGCAGCACCTTCTTGTCGCGACCCGTGGTCTTGATCCCATCTTCGGTCAGGCCCCAGATCGGGGTGACTTCCGAACCCGCATAGGTGGTCGGAACGACGAGCGAAGGCAGGTCGAGCCGAAGCGAGAGCGCCTTGGCCAGCCCGACGGTGGACCCGCCGCCGATGGCGACCGTGCAATCGGCGTCAAGTTCCCTGGCGACGGCAGCCGCCGCGTCGACCGTCGCGACCGGGACGTGCATGACCGCCTTGCTGAACAGGCCCACGGCCTTGTCGCCCAGGGTGGCGGCAAGCTCCTGCGCGCTGCCGGCCTGCTCCGGCGTCGAAAGCACCAGCGCGCGGCTGCCGACATGCGAAAGCTCGTCAGCCACCCGCCGCACCGAACCCGCGCCGAAAATGACCCTATAGGGTAGGGGATCATAAACGAATTGCATCACGCTTCCTCTCTATCTCATTAGAATTGGCGAATATCCAGGGCAGAGGATCTTTGCCTGCTGCCAGCGCTTCGCCATGAGCCAAGTCGACCGATAAAAGGGGAAATCGGGCAGACGCACAAGGGGCCAGGCCCGCCCATGCCGGTGCGGGAACCGCCCGCCCCCTGTTCGGCAGGGCTGTCGCAACGACCGGAACGGGCCGGTCCGGACATGAAGAAAATTCCCGCAAGCATATGTATTTTATAGTGTTTTTCCTTTTCCCGACCCGCCCCATCCTTGGCTCGCCGGCCGCATGGCTCGCCTTCCGGCGGGGCGCGGCGCGGCACTTATTCATAGAGCGAATTGCGAATATCCGGATTCGAAGCGCCATCGCCCTCTGCCGCGCCGCCGGCGAATTCGGGCAAGGACGGGCCTTCGCCCTCCTCCGAAAGGCCGCGCATGCGGGACAGAATTCCGCGCAGCCAGCGATTGCCGGGATCGTCATGGAATCTCTCATGCCAATATTGCTTCACGGTGAAGCCTGGAAGGGCGACGGGCGGCTTGAGAATGCGGACGCTCTTGGTGTTCAGCAAGCCGGTAAGGCGGGAGGGCGTGGTCAGGATCAGTTCCGACTGCTCGGCTATATGGGCGCTCAGGAGGAAGCTCTCCGCCATGACGGTGATGTTCGATGGACCCACGATCTTGCGAAGCAGCTTTTCCACATCCTCATGGATGTGGCCAAGGTGGCGGCCGTCGACCAGGACGTGCCGGGCGGCCTTAAACCTGTTCATGGTCAGGCGCCCGGCGGGCAGATAGCTTCGCGGCACGACGCAGACATATTCCTCCGGGAAAAGCGTCTGTTCGACGACGCCGGCATAGAGCGCCGGGAAACTGCCGATCGCGATGTCGACCTCGCCGGTCTCGAGCCGGGCGATCAGCTTTTCCCCTCCCAGGGGAATGGCCTTGAACCGCACGCCCGGCGCCAGATCGCGCACCCATTGCAGGACGCGGGGAAGGACGAGCAGATGCCCGACGTCCGAAGCCGCGATGTGGAAATCGCGGTTCGAAGTCGCGGGATCGAATGTCGGCTCGCCGCTCAGGCGGGAATGATAGAGTTCCAATGTCTGCGACACGGCGGGCGCGGCGGTGATGGCCAGGGACGTGGGCTCCAGGCCCCGGCTGGTCCGCACGAAAAGCTGGTTCCCGAAATGCTCCCTGAGCTGTTTGAGATGACGGCTGAGCGTGGGCTGCGGCATATCCAGCATCTCCGCCGCCACCCCCACGCTTTTCGCCCGCATCAGGGCCTGAAACACAGTCAAATGCATGAAGGAAATCATTGCGCCATTTCCGGTTTCCGAATGAGAAAGCACCGGAAACCCTGCTATTGCGTAAAGCGCTGCATGGCCAGGAACATTCGCTTTTCGAATGCCGGATATTCGTGAACCCGCGTGGAGTAAACGGCTTTGGAGTGCTATTTCAATGGAGGTCCCGCTCCTCGCCGCCAGGCGAAAAGCAGAGGCGCGATTTTCGGACTATATTTTGATCTTGGAGAGTGATCGTGGATACGAACCATATCACCAGCCTGCATCATATCACCATCTGCACCGGCACAGCCCAGGGCGACATCGACTTTTTCGTGAAGGTCTTGGGCCAGCGCTTCGTGAAGCGGACCCTGTTCTATGATGGCAGCATTCCCATCTATCACCTTTACTTCGCGGACGAACTGGGCACGCCCGGCACCGTCATGACGACCTTCCCCACCCGTCGCACGGGCCTGAAGGGCCGCAAGGGTTCCAACCAGTTCACCGTCTGCACCTATTCGATCCCCAAGGGGTCGCTGGAATGGTGGATCGGCCACCTCAACAAGCATGGCATCGAGACCAGCGCGCCGGGCACCCGCTTCGGTCAGCGCTTCGTGAGCTTCCAGCATCCCGACTGCGGCATCGAATTCGAGGTGCTGGAGGACGAGACCGACACGCGGGCGCCCTATGATTCGCCCTATGTGCCGCTCGAATATGCCCAGCGCGGTTTCCATAGCTGGACGGCCTCCGTGCGCGAGCTGGAGGACATGGACTTCTTCATGGAGAATTGCTGGAATTTCGAGAAGATCGGCGAGGAAGGCAATCGTCACCGCTACCGCGTGAAGGGTTCGACGGAAGCAGGCACGATCATCGACCTGCTTCATGAACCCGACGTGCGCCAGGGTAGCTGGACGATCGCGGAAGGCATCATCCACCACGGCGCCTTCGCCGTGCCCGACATGGACGTCCAGGCCCGGATCAAGTTCGACACCGAGGGCGTCGGCTTCACCGACTTCTCGGACCGCAAGAACCGCGGCTATTTCGAATCCACCTATGTCCGTACCCCGGGCGGCGTGATGTTCGAAGCGACCCACAGCCTGGGCTTCACCCATGACGAGGACGAAAACACCCTCGGCATGGACCTGAAGGTTTCGCCGCAGTTCGACGACAAGAAGCACCTCATCCAGCAGGCGATGGAAGACGATCCGATCGTCGTCTGATCGCTGACGCAGGAAAGAAAGGGAGGCCCGGCAAATGTCGGGCCTCTTTTTTTGCGTCCTGGAACCTTGAAGTCCTGGGAAAGGAGAGGACGGCTATTGCCGGAATGTCCTTGCAGCATCGAGCAATAACTCGCCGAGCAGGAACCGAGCGAAGTCGAAGGCCCATATCGAAGCATCAGTCCTTCGATACGCCTCTTCGACAGGCCCTAAGAGCCCGTTTCGAAAGGTCGAAGGGTAGTCAGCGCCAAACGGCACGACCCTTTCCATATCCGGGAAAGCGGGCCTCGAATTCGTCCATAAATTTGAGCCGGACAATGTTCAGTTCGCCGATCAGTTCAGCGGGAAAGTCGGCCATACCGGCTTCGTCCATGAGATCGTAGAGACCCAGCATCACTTGCTGCATTCGCTCCGCCGGATCGACGGGCAAGCCATATTCATCGCGCTCTTCGCTCATCTTCACGTCTCGCGGTGGGACAGAGGTTGAGCATCGCGGCATGGTCTGATTCAAGGGGGTTGCTTACACCATCCTTGGACAGATCATGTGGACCCGCGACACTCGGCGGCAGCATAGCCGCGATCATCTTCGATATCCAACCAGCCTAACGGACGCCGAATGGCAGATTATCGCCTGTCATCCGCAGGATACCCCGACAAACGGACGGCCACGGCGCTGGTCGTGGCGCGCGTTGCTCGATGGCATATTGTTTATCCTACGCACGGGCGCTCCGTGGCGCTGCTTGCCTCCCGGTTTTCCGCCATGGCAAACCGTCTACAGATGGTTTGCGTCTCTACGTGACCGAGGCTTTTTTCAGGCGCTTAATCATGCCCTCGTCATCGCTGACCGTAGCAGTCAAGGACGAGAGGAGGCACCGTCTGCTGCCGTGATCGACAGCCAGTCTGTGAAAACCACGGAGGCAGGCGGACCACGCGGTTACGATGCCGGGAAGAAAGTCATGGGGCGAAAACGGCATGCCATGGTCGATACCGATGGCCGCGCCCTAGAACTGTTGATCCATGCTGGAGATGTTCAGGATCGCGACGGAGCCATCCCTTTGTTGCAGCAATCTCGACACCGACACCCCTTTGTCTCCAAAGCGTTCGCGGACAGTGCATACAGCGCCGCTCGTGTCATCAACGCCACATCCATCAGCATTGAGATCGTTAGAAAAATAGCCGGTCAGGTCGGCTTTACCGTTCATCCTCGTCGATGGGTGGTCGAGCGCACCTTCGCTTGGCTCGGACGAAACAGGCGGTTGGCGAAGGACTTTGAAGCCACCCTCAGTTCCGCCACCGCCTTCCTCTACGCGGCTGCGGCAATGGTCTTGGTCCGCCGCATGGCCCGCGCATCATGACTTTCGAAACGGACTCTAAGCATGTCGAATGACTCGACGGCTACTCCGGTGATTTAACGCAGGGGTTCTTTGGAGCGATTTCCAAGCAATCGAAACCGCTCCAAGAGGAGGATGACGTTGCCCAAGCGCAGGGGCTTCGATGCCGATAAGCCGCCTGATCCGGGCAACATCTGCCCGCACGGGACAGCAACTCCGGCGAAAATTTGGCGACTGCTCTCCGGCCCTCCGGTGATGGATGGGATGGCCCCCCTGGAACGAACCCGCGCCGGGCCGGTCTCAGGGCGCCCGCCTGTCCGGCAGGGGGGATAGGGGGGGCACTTGCCCCTGCCCCTTACGCTTCGGCATTCGCCAATATGGGCGCTTTCCGATCGACCAATATGTTGAACAGAAGGGGCGCCAGGGCTGCGCTGATGATGGCAACCAGCACCATGGCCGCATTGGTCGCCGTATCGAGCACGCCGATCCGCGTCGCAATGTCGGACGCGGCGACGATCAGGCTGAGGCGGGCGCTCAGCAGCAGGCCGGCCGCGACGGCCATCTTCCGACCATGCGCCGGAACCAGCAGCAATGCGGGAATGATCTTGTTGGCGAAGGCGACCGCCACGAAGCCCGGCACCAGCAGCAAGGCCTTGGGCGAGGCGAAGAGGGCGGGAATGTCGAATTTCAGGCCGACATTGATGAAGAAGAAGGGAACGATGAAGCCGTAGCCGATCGCTTCCAGCGTCTCGCGCCGATGGCTGTTGCGGGGGATGATCTGCCCCAGCAGCAATCCGGCGAGGAAGGCCGCCAGCACCAGTTCGGATTCCAGCCGCTCCGCGAGCCAGGCGACCATGAACAGCAGCGCCAGGCTGAGCCTGACCAACGGCAGGCTGGTCCGGCTGTCCAACTGCGCGGCCGGCACCCGCGCCAGCAGCTTGGGCAGCAGCCAGATCGCCAGCCCGGCGATGCCGACGAGCGCCAGGCTGCCCAATGCGCCCTCGGCGCGGCCGCTGACGACGATGCCGGCCAGGGACGAGATGGCGATCATCGTGAAAAAATCCGCGAGCAACGCGGTGGAGAGGATGGTCTGGCCATAGGCGCCGTCGGCCAGGCGTCGTTCCTGTATGGTCGGCACGACGATCCCGACCGACGTCGTCGACAGGATCACGGCATAGATCGCCAGATGCAGCAGCGGCGTCGAGGAGTCGAGCAACAGCCAGGCGCCGAACGCGGCCATGACCACGGTCATCAGCGACATCATCACCGCGAGCATGAGCGGACTCGCCTGCTTCGCCTTCTGCCCGCGCGCGAGCAGCATGCCGAGATCGATTTCCAGTCCGGCGATCAGCATCAGCACGCCGAATCCCAGCTTGGCGAGCATTTCCATGGCCGGTCCCGGCGCCAGCAGCGCCATGCCGTTGGGACCGATCAGGATGCCGAAGGCGATTTCCAGCACCAGGGCCGGCAACAATGCCCTGGGCATCCATCGGGCGAGGATGGCAGCTATCGCGCTGCCGGCACATGCCAAGGCTATTACGGAAATGATCACTCGCCCGCCTGCTTTCAGATCGCGATGTCGACACCGCTCAACAGTGAATATGGGGAAATTCCCCTACTGGCTCCCAATCCCGTCGAGTATCTCTCAGGATGAATAATCATTATTCGGATTATGTCGGGTCGGCGAATCCGGCCGTTACTGTCCGCTCCTCAATATTGGTCCAGGTCGCGGCCATGGGCGACTTCGCCGTGGAAATGCCGGGATATTCCCGCGGCATAGGATTCGACATCGGTTTCCCCGTCATTGCCAGGCGCGAAATGCGTGAGGATGACCTTCTTGACGCCCGCGGCGGCGGCGATTTCGCCGATCTGCTCCCCGGTCAGGTGGTCTTCGCGCATATGTTCCATCAGCGGCGGAATCTGATCGGCGGAGAAGCCCGGATAGCTTCGCAGCAATTTTTCCATGCGGGCAATGTCGATCACCTCGCAGACAAGATAATCGGCATCCTTCGCCAGGATCTTCAGGCGTTCGGACGGTCCGGTGTCGCCGCTGAAGACATAGACCTTGCCTCCCGCCTCCACGCGATAGGCATAGGAACGGGACGACCGCGCCTCGATCGATCCGGCCGGATAATGATAGTGATCGACGCCGATGGCGAACACCCGCACCCGATCGTCCTTGTAGACCAGCCGCGGTTCATTGAGGTCAAGCGGCAGGTCATGGCCGACCGCCGATCCGGCGAGGGGCGGCTTGACCGGGCCGCCGACCGTCACCGGGGCCAGCTCCACCGGCCGAAAGGCGGCGAGCGTCCCGGCGACGAGCTGCGCCGATCCCGGCGGTCCGTATATCTCCAGCGGAGGCGCGTTGGCGAGAAGCCAGCGGTCGATCATCAGCACGGGAACATCGGCGACGTGATCGATATGATGGTGGGTTAGGAACAGGGCCTTGACCGACCCCAGCCCCAGCTTGCTGGCCGCCATCTGCCTCAAAAGGCCGTCGCCCGCATCGATGAGATAGGTTTGCCCGCCGACGACGATCGCATTGGCGGGCTGGGAGCGTTCCAGCCGCGCTATCGGCCCGCCGGCCGTGCCCAGCAGGATGAGGCGCGGCGGCTGCGCAGGCGGCGTTTCCGCCCGCGCAGCCACGGTTCCGGCTAGTGCGAATATCAATATTGGGAGCAGATGCTTCATCGGGACGACCCCTGTTCGACTATTGGCGCTTTTGCGGCCGGGCCGCTGCCTTGGGCGGACCGGCAGGATCAAGCCGGAAGAGGCTGGATTCCGGTCAGCGAATGGCCCGGCCCCAATGGTTCGGCCGGGCCGACGGGCACGATGCCCGTGGGATTAACGCTGGTGTGGCTGCGGTAATAATGCGCCTTGGCATGGCGCAGATCGATGGTCGGCGCCACGCGCTCATGGGACGCCAGCTTCCAGGTCAGCCGCGAAAGATTGGGATAGTCGGCGATGCGGCGCAGATTGCATTTGAAATGCCCGTGGTAGATCGCATCGAAGCGGACCAGCGTGGTGAACAGGCGGATGTCCGCTTCCGTCAGCCTGTCTCCGACAAGCCATTCCCTGCCCGTCAGATGCTCCTCCAGCCAGTCGAGCGTTTCGAACAGCGGATGGACCGCCTCCTCATAGGCTTCCTGCGTCGTCGCGAAACCCGAACGGTACACGCCGTTGTTGAGCGTTTCGTAGACGCGCGCGTTGATCGCGTCGATTTCGGCGCGCAATTCCTGCGGATAATAATCGCCGGGAAGCGCCCCCACATGATCGAACGCCGAGTTCAGGATCCGGATGATCTCCGACGATTCATTGTTGACGATCCTCTTCTCGAACTTGTCCCACAGGATCGGGATGGTCACGCGGCCGGTATAGGTCGGATCGCCCGCCAGATAGACCTGATAGAGATATTGCGCGCCGTTGACGCTGTCCGGCACGACGCCCTCGCCCGGCAGGAACGTCCAGCCCTTCTCGCCCATGAACGCATTGACCATGGAGACGGAGATCAACCCCTCCAGCCCCTTGAGCGCGCGCATGATGAGGACGCGGTGCGCCCAGGGACAGGCGAAGCCGGCATAGATATGATAGCGGCCCGGCTCGGCCTGGAAACGGCCGTCCAGCCCGTCGCGATATTGCGATTCCTTGCGCACGAATCTGCCGCCGCTCGATTTCGTGTCATACCAGGCGTCGCGCCAGACGCCGTCAACCAACAGGCCCATATATCGGTATCTCCATCTTCGGCCCGGCCGATCCGCTTCGCATGATGCCGGGCAGGTTCGCGCATGATCGGCGAGAGACGGCGCTCATCCCGCGCATCCGGGATGCTGCGCCGGCGCGTCATGGGATCGAAATCCGTCAGAACGAGGAAGGACGACAGGGCCACAGGATTCCGGCAGGACGGACGATGAGGCCATTCTCTCTCTCTCCACGCGCATATTATGCGGAACCACAAAGGATGTGGCGCCCCCGCTTTCAAGCGCGGATTATGAAAACCCCTTATCCATTTTCTGGATGTAGACAGGCCGCGGCATTGCGGCGCCGCCCGAACGCATGCGCGGTGGCCATGTCGGCCCGATCGGTCGGGAATGCCTCAGGCCGCTTGGGCAGTGCGATCGCAGGCGATGCCGCCAAGCTCGATCAACGTCCGGGCTTCGCGCAGGATATTGTTCCACAATTCGTCGCCCAGCGCATTTTTCAGCTCATCCTGGGCCTTGCGCCATTTGGGGATCGACACCTCCAGCGCCTCATGCCCGCGCTCCGTCAAGCGCACCAGCCGCTGGCGCCTGTCCTTGCCCTCCCCGATCTCCAGGAATCCGTCCCGCACCAGCACATCGACGTTGCGCGTCGTCGTGGTGCGATCGGTCTCCATATGCTGGGCAAGCGTCTGCATGGTCGCGTTGCGCAGATAATAGACGCGCATGAGCAGCGACATCTGCACCGGATTGACCGGCGATCCCGCCATGCTGTCGACATAATGCTTCATGACGGCGCGATTGGCCGCCCGCAGACCTTCCGCGAGGCAGATGTGGGGCGTGTTCCTGACTTCCTCCAGGAAGGCGATGGGTCGTAGCGCGCTCATTGTGTGAGCATACACTTATGGCGCACGCCTGTCGACCCCCCAGGCGCATTGCCGCGCCGGGGAAGCCGGCCGTACGGTGCCGGCCGGGGGTCGCAATAGGGATTCCGCCGGCGTTTTCCCCCGGATGGAGCGCCTGCGCGCCGGTTCAGCGTCCTTTCGCGACGAGGATAAGGCTGTCCGCCCCGGCATGGCGATGGGCCGCGATCTCGCGATAGCTTTCGCTGTCGGCGAACGCGTTGAAGGCGTCCAGATCGGCGAATTCCAGGATCACGATCTTCTCATAAGACCATTGGCCTTCCTGGACGACCGGATTGTCGTCGGCGGCGACGAGCCGGCCATCATATTGCTGGAGCACCGCGCCGAAGCGCTCCCGATATTTCTCATATCTCTCGCCGTCGTTGATCTTGACCTGAGCCACTGTGTAGACCGCCATTCCTGCATCCTTCCCGAATTCTCTGACGTCTCTTCAAGGGGGCCGCCTTCCGCGGGCGAAGGCGGCCCGGTCCGACCTTCGTTCAGGCCGCTGCGTTCAGCGTTTCCAGCGTCGGATAATCGGTATAGCCCTTGGCATCGCCGCCGTAGAAGGTCGGACGGTCCCAGGGGTTGAGCGGAGCGCCCAGGCGGATTCGTTCGACCAGGTCGGGATTGGCGATGAACGGACGCCCAAAGGCGATCGCGTCCGCCAGCCCCTTGCCCACTTCCTCCTGGGCGGAAGCCCCCTCATAACCGCCGGCGGCGATCAGGACGCCGGGCCAGGAGTCGCGGAAGAGTTCAGCGGCGGAGGGCGCGCTATCATTGAGGACGTCCGCCTTGCCGGTCCCGGCTATCCGCGGTTCGATCAGGTGCAGATAGGCCAGTTGGAAGCCGGAAAGCGCGGCGATCGCATGCCGGTACAGCGGCAGCGGATCGTCCTCGCCGGAATCGTTGGTGGTGCCGAAGGGCGACAGGCGCACGGCGACGCGGTCGGCCCCCGCCTCCTCCACCACGGCGCGCGTGACGTCGAGCAGGAAGCGGGTGCGGTTCGCGATCGATCCGCCGTAAATATCCTGCCGCCTGTTGGAGCGGGACTGGAGGAACTGCTCGATCAGATAGCCGTTCGCGCCATGGATCTCGACCCCGTCGAATCCTGCGGCGAGCGCGTTGCGGGCGCCGGTGCGATAGGCCTCGACGATCGCGGCGATGTCCTCAAGCTCAAGGGCGCGGGGCGTCTGGAACGGCTCCAGCTTCCAGCTCGCGGTGAAATGATCGCCCGCGGCGGCGACGGCGGACGGCGCGACCGGCGTTTCGCCATGGTAGGATGAATGGGAAATGCGCCCCACATGCCAGAGCTGGAGGAAGATGTGGCCACCCGCTTCATGCACCGCGTCGGTGACCCTTTTCCAGCCGGCGATCTGTTCCGCCGTATGGATGCCGGGGGTTTGCGGATAGCCCTGGCCGGTCGGCATCACCTGGGATGCTTCCGCGACGATGAGGCCGCCCGGCGTCGCCCGCTGGCGATAATATTCGACGGCGATGTCGCGCGGCACCATGCCCGGACCGGCGCGCATCCGCGTCAGCGGAGCCATCACCACGCGGTGGGACAGTTCGAGCCGACCGATCCTGAGCGGCTGGAACAAGGCGGATTGGGTCATTGGCAACTCCTGGCAATGCTGGCTGAGGAAAGGGGGCGAGGGTCGCGGGACTTCATCCCTGTCGTTCGGCTCTCTCCGCAAGGGAGCCGGGCGCGGACGATCCGAAGGGGCCGGGCCATGGCTGACGTGCTTGTCCGCGCAAATCGATCATCCGACACCCTACTCCAGGACGGCATGGCCGCTTCTTTCGACCAGGCGCGCCCGGCGCCTCGTTACGGTTTAATTTTGCAACCATGCGGATAGTGCCGCCTATGGTTTAAAATTGCAACCATAATATTTTCAAGGATGACGACTGCCGCCGCCGGCTCCCGACGGCATGGGAATGGCGCGGGCAGGCCGGCGCCCCCGCCTTATAGCTCGTCCTGTCCAGGCCGAACCGCAGCGCTGCGCGGGCGGCTATCGGTCCTCGACGGACCCGGCGGAAAGGGAATGCGACGGATCAGAGGTCGGTGGCGGGGACGGGCGCGTCCTGGGGCGGGAACGCCCTGAAGAACATGCTGACCAGATCGGGAATCAACCCCTCCATATCCGCCTGGCAGGGCGGTTCTTCGGCGTGCAGCATCCGAAGGGTGGAGGCCCCGGTCAGCAGCGCGGCCAGCATCAGCACATGCCGCGATCCGGCCGCGCCGGCGTCCAGTTGCCGCCGCGCCACGGCCTGGTCCAGCGACTGGCGGAAAATGCCCAATATCCGGATGCTGGGGTCCAGCGCGTCGGGAGCGGGAATATAGCCGGGGATCGGCCGGCCGATGAGCAGCTGGGCCATTTCCGGGTTCACCGTCGCCCATCGGTCCACGGCCAGCATCGCGTCCCTTATCGCCGCCATGCCTGGTTCGGCGCTCGCGACGGCATTTTCGACTTCATGCAGGACATCGTTTTCGGCGCGGCGGTAGAGCGCGTCATAGACCGCCATCAAGGACGGGAAATATTTGTACAGCGCGGTCGGCTGCACGCCCAGAAGCCGCGCCACCGTCGTGAGATTCAGTCCGGCGACGCCTTGCTGCCTTATGACCTCGATCGACAGATCGAGAATCTCGTTCATCGTTTCCTGCCGGCGACGCTCCCGCAACGGGATGACAGGGGACTCGCTCATGGGGAAGGCTCTTATCTGGGTCATCTCCTCTCCCGACATTTTCTTTTGGCGCTCGGCCTTATGGCGCTTGGGCCCTGTTCCGGCATTCGGCGGCGCTGGGGCGTTTGCTGTCCTCCAAGCGCGTTCGATCTGTTGCCGACCATCGGCCAAGCGTGGATTCAACCGCATATCAGATCGCCATGGCCCTGTCGATGTCGCGGCGCGCCGACCGGCAAATTGGCTTCGGCGTCCAGCGAACATCCATGGCGAAAGTTACAGGTCATAACCAAAGACAGGGCGTATCACGCCGGGCATATGCGCCAACTTTGCAAATCCTCCGGAACTGAAGAGACAATAGGTGATAATTATTATTCTTTATTTTAAAATTTGAAGATTTAGCTTGTTCATTGTCGATTCTATTCGGCCATAAATAACAAAAAACAAGGCGTGGATGATGCAAGTAAAAACCTTGCCGGAGAGGTGCGTTTCGTCGGGCCAATGCGTGATGCTGGCGCCCGGGGTTTTCGATCAGGACGATGATGGCGTCGTCCTCCTGCTGCGCGACACGGTGGACGATGGCGACGAAGCCAGCGTAGCCGCGGTCCGATCCTCCGCCAATGTCTGCCCGGCGGCGGCGATCCGACTTTCGGCGACCCCGAAGGCCTGACCTCCAGGTCCGCTTTCCGCTTCCAGGAGGAGTGTCGAAGACATGCACGCCAGCGCCGCGATCCTGCGCCATGCGCAAGCCCCTTTCGCCATCGAGCCATTGGACCTGCCCGAACCCGGCGGGAACGAGATCCTCGTCCGCGTCGCCGGTGTCGGCATGTGCCACACCGACCTGGTGGTCAGGCATATCCCCGCCGAATGGGCGCCCCTGCCCGCCGTGCTGGGCCATGAAGGATCCGGCATCGTCGAGGCGGTCGGCCCCTCCGTCACGCGCTTCGCCGTCGGGGACCATGTGGTCCTGACCTATGATTCATGCGGCTGGTGCGACAATTGCCATGGCGGCACGCCATCCTTCTGCTCCGAATTCAGCGAGCGGAACGAACTGGGGCTGCGGCCCGGATCGCATCGGTCGGGCCGGGATTCGGACGGGGTCGAATTGCAGACGCGCTGGTTCGGCCAGTCGTCCTTCGCCACCCATTCGCTGGCGACCGAGCGCAATGCGGTCAAGGTGTCGCCGGACCTGCCCATAGAATTGCTGGGGCCGCTGGGCTGCGGCATCCAGACCGGGGCGGGCGCTGTCCTCAACGCCCTGCAGGTCCGTTTCGACAGCAGCGTCGTCATATTCGGGACAGGCGCGGTCGGCATGGCGGCGATCATGGCGGCGCGCATCGCCGGGGCGCGGAAGGTGATCGCGGTCGACCTGCACGAAAACCGCCTGCAACTCGCGCAGGAACTGGGGGCGACGCATCGCATCTCCGGCCGCGATCCCGAACTGGTCGAGCAGATCATGTCCATCACCGGGGGCGGCGCGACCCATGCGCTGGACACGACCGCCGCGCCCGCCGTCATCGCCGGCGCCCTGGCGGCCCTGCGCGCGCGGGGGAAGCTGGGGCTGGTGGGCGGCGGCGGCGCGCCGCTGGACCTGCCGCAGGAGGCGCTGATGAAGGGGCAGCAAATTTCCTTCATCATCGAGGGCAATTCGGTGCCCCAATTGCTGATCCCGCAACTGATCGAACTCTGGTCGGAGGGGCTTTTTCCCTTCGACCGGCTGATCGCCCGATATCCGCTGGAGAAGATCAACGATGCCGAGCGCGACCTTGCATCCGGTTCGGTCATCAAGCCGGTCCTGCTGCCGGGCCGATGACGCGACGAACCGCTGACACCCACTACGAAGAAGGCACGAGCCAGTGACGACAGAGACCCAAATCCAGGAAAAGCCCGTTCCCGAAACCACCTTCCCCTGGGAGCGCGGCACTTATGATCCGCCGCCGGCCTATGCCTGGCTGCGCGAGCACGAGCCGGTCCGGCGCGTCGTCCTGCACGACGGCACGCCGGCCTGGCTCGTCACCCGCTATAACGACGTCCGGAGCATCCTGGCCGATCCCAGGGTCAGTTCGAACCAGAATCTGCCCGGCTTCCCCCAGATCGAACTGTTGCCGCGCCCCAGCGAGGAGGAAAGCACCTTCCTCAACATGGACGCGCCGCGCCACACGCTGTTCCGGCGGCTCATCTCCAAGCATTTCATCGTGAAGAAGCTGGAGGTCATGCGGCCGCGCATCCAGGCGCTGGTCGACGAGCATATCGACCATATCATCGATCGTTCGGAGCCGTTCGATTTCGTGGAGGAGATCGCCCTGCCCGTCCCCTCCACGGTGATCGCCTGGCTGCTGGGCGTGCCGCCGTCGGACCATCCCTTCTTCAACCGGGAGACGGAGGCGCTGCTGGCCGCCAGCCTGGGGACGGAGGAAGCCATAGAGCGCGCCACGGAGGCCTATGCGAACATCAACGACTATGTCGACCGGCTGATCGCCGAGCGGGAGAAGCTGGACGATCCGGGCGACGACATATTGGGCGACCTGGTGCGCGCCAGCCGGGAGGGCCAGATCGAGCGGCGGGACGTGCTGAACACCGCATGGCTGCTGCTGGTCGCGGGTCATGACACGACCGCGAACATGATCGGCCTGGGCATGCTGACGCTGCTGGAGCATCCGGATCAACTGGCGCAGCTTCAGGCGGAACCGGCCCTGATCCCGGACGCCATAGAGGAACTGCTGCGCTATCTGACGGTCGTGCACCTCATCATCCTGCGCATCGCGACGGAGGATATAGAGATTGGCGGGGTGACGATCCCTGCGGGCGAAGGGATCATCCCGCTCAACTTCGCGGCGAACCGCGACGACGGGCATTTCCCGGATGCGGCGAAGTTCGACATACGCCGCCGCCCGCGCGACCATGTCGCCTTCGGCTATGGCGTGCACCAGTGCATCGGTCAGGCGCTGGCCCGCATCGAATTGCAGATCGTGTTCGAAACGCTGCTGCGGCGCATTCCGAACGTGCGGCTGGCGACCGATCCGGCCGACATCCAGTTCAAGAGCCATGCGAGCATCAACGGCATCGCCCGGCTGCCGGTGGCGCTCTAGGACCGATGGGAGGACCGACCATGGAAGAGGCGACCACCCTCGTCACGCCGCAGATGGAGGCGTCGAAAGGCGTCTGGCATTCGTTCGAGACCAGCTTTCCGATCACGGCCACCGACATACGCCGCTGGGCGATAGCGACCTATTGGGGGCAGATGCCGCCGCGTCTCTTCTGGGACGAGGAATATGCCCGGACGACCCGCTGGGGCGGGATCGTCGCGCCGGAGGATTTCAACCCCTTCGCCTGGCAGTTGCCCCGCGAACTGACCGAGGAGGAATTGCGGCTTCAGGGCGCGATCCCCGGCCAGGAAACGAAGAAGGGCGACAATATCCTGAACGGCGGCCAGGTCGACAGGTTCGGGGCGCGCATGCGGCCGGGCGACGTCATCTCCAGCCGTTCCCGCCTGACCCATTGGGAGGAGCGGGAGGGCCGCAACGGCCTGACGCTCTACACCTATAACGAGACCGAATGGACGAACCAGCGCGGCGAATGGGTGAAGTCCCGCGTCATGACCCTCATTCATTATTAGGAGCTTCGCCTTGTCCATTTTCTTCGAAGACATCGCCGTGGGCGACCAGATTCCGGCCTTCACCCGCAAGACGACCATGATGGAATGGAGCCGCTTCGCCGCGGTGAACGAGGAGTTCGTCTATGTCCATATGGACGATGAGGCGGGACAGGCGGCGGGACAGCCGGGCGCGTTCGGCATGGGCAATCTGCGCTGGGCCTATATGCTGAACGCCCTGCGCGACTGGGCGGGCGACGAGAGCGAGATCAGGGAACTGGCCATGCAGTTCCGCGCCATCAACCAGAAGAACGACATATTGTCGACCAGGGCGGTGGTCGTGGAAAAGTCCGTCGCGGATGACGGCGCGGCCCTCATCCACCTTCAGATCGACGTGGAAAATCAGGACGGCAAGGGCACTTCGCCGGGGCGCGCCATCGTGGCGGTTCCGTCCCGCGCCTGACCATGGCCGCAAGAACGATAATTTTTCGGGAGCTTTGACGACCAATGGATGCTCTTGGCGATATTCGGGTGATCGAACTCGCGACCGGCGTCGCCGGCCCCATAGTCGGCATGTTCTGCGCCGACTTCGGCGCCGACGTGGTGAAGGTCGAGACGCCGGACGGCGACCCGGAACGCGGCCGTCCCGGCTTTCCGATGTGGAATCGCGGCAAGCGCAGCGTGGTGATCGATCCCGGATCGGCCGAGGGGCGCGCATGGCTGCGGAACCGGATCGGCGGGGCCGACATGCTGATCACCAGGGACGGCGAGGAACTGGCGGCCTTCGGGCTGGACGGCGACGAACTGCTGGCCAGCCATCCCCGGCTGATCCTGCTGGAGATGCCCGTCTATCTGCCCGGCCATGTCCCCTGGGCGGGCGGGGTCGAATCCGCCGCGCTGCTGGGGGCCTATGGCGGCCAGTTCGCCCGCCAGTCCTCCGTATCGGGGGAGCCGGTCGAGTCCGTCTATCAGACTTTGCTCTATGCGCATGGCCTGTGGGCGTCGGTCTGCGCGGTGGCGGCCTTGATCGAGCGCGAGGGTTCGGGTTTCGGGCAGCGCGTCACCGTGTCCGGCATCAACGCGCTTCAGCAGCTTACCATGATATCGCTGGTGGTCGATCCCAACGCGCCGGACCCCAGCACCGCCGTGGGGGGCGCGGGCCGCCATCCGACCTATTCCCGGATGATCGCGGGCGACGGCAAATGGTTCACCAGCGGCGCGCTCGGTCCCCGGTTCGAGGCGATGTTCATGGAGGTGATCGGGCTAGGTTCGATTGTCGAGGATGAGCGGCTGGGCGGCAGCCTGGCGAACATGGTCGCGCCGGAGAATATCGGCTGGGTGCAGAAGGCGGTCGAGGAAGCGGTGCTGAAGCAGCCCCGCCAATATTGGCTGGACCGCCTCGACGCCGTCGGCATCCCCTCCGGACCGATCGACGGGCGCGAGGGGTGGCTGGACCATCCCCAGGTCGCCGCCATGGGCATGCGGGTGGAGGTTGACGATCCCGACCGTGGTCCTGTCGTCATGCCGGGCGTCCCGATCAACCTGACCGCGACGCCGGGCGCCGTTCGCGGCCCCGCCCCTGCCCTTGGCGAGCATAGCGGCAAGGTCGCGCCATGGCCCGCGCAGCCCCGTCCGGCCGCCGATGCGCGCCCGCTCGTGCGATCCGGCCCGCTGTCGGGCATCAGGGTCGTCAACAGCGGGCCGTTCCTCGCCAGCCCCTATGCCGGATGCCTGCTTTCGGCGCTGGGCGCGGACGTGATCAAGGTGGAACCGCGAGAGGGCGACCCCTTCCGCAAGCCCGCCTATGGCGCGAACCGGGGCATGCGCAGCATCGCCATCGACCTGAAACATCCCGACAGCATCCGGGCCTTCCACAAGATCATCGAGGGCGCGGACGTCTTCATCGACGGCCTGAGGCCCGGCGTGACGAAAAGCCTGGGCATCGACTATGATTCCCTTAAGGCGATCAACCCCGGCATCGTCACCATGTCGCTTTCCGCCTTCGGCCAGACCGGCCCGCTGGGCGGGCGCGGCGGCGTGGACATGGTGTTGCAGGGCATGGCCGGGATGATGGCGGCGGAGGGCGGCGACGGCGAACCCATCGTCAACACCATATCCGTCTGCGACATCAGCACGGCCTCCATGTCCTCGCTCACCATCGCGCTTGCCCTGTTCCACCGGCTGCGCACCGGGGAAGGCCAGCGGACATGGGACACGCTGCTGGGCACCGCAACCTACCTCCAGTCGGCGGAGATCATCCGGTTCGAAGGCCGCCCGCCCGCCATCGTCGGCGGCGTCGACTTCCAGGGGGACGGCGCGTTCGACCGCATGTATCGGGCGGCGGACGGCTGGGTCCGGATCGCCGCGCCCGACGCCCCGGCGAAGATCGCCAGCGCCCTGGAAATTCCTGAGGAAAAGCTGGCGGACAAGGATGGGGCCATTGCCGCCATCGGGGCCGCCATCATCGATCTCAGCCGCGAGGAGGCGACGCGCCGCCTCAACCGGGCGGGCGTGCCGTCGGCATCCGTCAGGAAGGTGACGGAGGTGCTGCGCGATCCCCGGCTGTGCGAGGCTGGCTTCGCCCATGTCTATCCTTCCGACAATGGCGGCTTCATCGCCACGCCGGGCCGCATCGCATCCTTCAGCAGGACCGAATGGCGCGGCGTGCTGAAGCCGCCGGGGATCGGCGAGCACAGCGTCCGGATATTGGAGGATGCGGGGATCGATCCTGCGACCATCGACCAGTTGATCGAACGCCGCGCCGTCGCGGTCGGCGGACCCATGCCGCAGATATTGCCGCACGCCTATCGTTGAGCCCCGGATCGCAAGCATAAGGAAAAAAACAGCCGTGAACGCCATCGCAATGACCATCAACGGTCGATCCGTCGGGACAGGGGCCACCTTCCCGGTGATCGATCCATCGACGGGCGAAGCCTTTGCCGAGGCCCCTGCCGCCAGCCCCGAACAGTTGGAGGAGGCGATGGCGACCGCGCAGGACGCCTTCGCTTCGTGGAGCCGCGACGAGGGGTTGCGCCGCAGGGCGCTGAAGGAGGCCGCCGGGCTGGTGATGGAGATGGCCGCCGATCTGGGACCGACACTGGCCCAGGAACAGGGCAAGCCGCTGGCGGACACCGGCATAGAGTTTGAGGCGTCGGCGGAATGGCTCCGCTATTATGCCGATCTCGAACTGCCGCGGGAGGTGGTGCAGGACGATGCGGCGGCCTATGCGGAAATCGTCCGCAGGCCGCTGGGCGTGGTGGCGGGCATTACGCCGTGGAATTATCCCATCGCCCTCGCCTTCTGGAAGATCGCGCCCGCCCTGCGCGCCGGGAACACGCTGGTGCTGAAGCCATCGCCCTATACGCCGCTTTCGACGCTGGCGGTCGGGCAGGCGCTGCAATCGGTCCTGCCGCCCGGCGTGCTGAACGTCATTTCCGGCCCGGACCCGCTGGGCGCGGCGATGACCGCCCATGCCATACCGCGCAAGCTGACCTTCACCGGGTCGACCGCGACCGGCAGGAAGGTGATGGCGTCGGGGGCCAACGACCTGAAGCGGGTGACGCTGGAACTGGGCGGCAACGATCCGGCGGTGATATTGGACGATGCCGACATATCCGCCATCGCGGACGAGCTGTTCTGGGGCGCCTTCGCCAATAATGGGCAGGTCTGCGTCGCGATCAAGCGCATCTATGTCCATGAAAGCCGCCATGACGAACTGGTCGAGGCGCTGGCGGAGCGCGCCCGTTCCGTGGCGGTCGGCGCCTGGAACGAGGAAGGCGCGCTGCTGGGGCCGCTCTGCAACCGGCCGCAGTTCGAGCGCGTGAAGGAACTGGTCGCGGAAGCCATCGGCATGGGAGCGCGGGTGGCGGCGGGCGGCGCGCCGATGGACCGGCCCGGCTTCTTCTTCCAGCCGACCATCCTCGCCGATCTGGACGAAAGGGCGCGGATCGTGAGCGAGGAGCAGTTCGGCCCGGCGCTGCCGATCCTGTCCTACAGCGATGTCGACGATGCGGTCGCCCGCGCCAATGCGGGTCCGTTCGGCCTGACCGCGTCGGTCTGGTCGTCCGACCCGATCCGCGCCGCCAATGTCGGGCTGGGGATCGAGGCGGGGCAGGTGCAGGTCAACGGCCATGCCATGGGCCTGCAACCCCATCTGCCCTTCGGCGGGCTGAAGTCGAGCGGCATCGGCGTCGAAAACGGACCATGGGGCCTGCACGGCTTCACCGACATCCAGCTTCTCTACGCGCCCCCCAGGCGGGCGGCGGCCTGAGGAAAGCGGAACAACGAAACCACAAGCAACAAGTCGAGGATATGTCATGGGTGCATTGGAAGGACGGGTCGCCATCATCACCGGGGCCGGGCGCGGCATCGGGGCGGCGATAGCGCGGCGCTACGCGGCGGAGGGCGCGAAGGTCGTCATCAACGACCTGGGCGGCGACACGACGGGCGAAGGCAGCGACCTGGGACCGGCCGCCGCCGTCGCCAGCGACATCATCGCCGCCGGGGGGCAGGCCATTGCCGACGGCGGCGACATCGCCGACGTCGCGACCGGCGAACGGCTGGTCGGCCTGGCCATAGAGAAGTTCGGCGGGCTGGACATCGTCGTCAATGTGGCGGGCATATTGCGCGACCGGATGATCTTCAACCTGGACGAGAAGGATTGGGATGCGGTCATCCGCGTCCACCTGAAGGGGCATTATTCGACCATCAAGCCCGCCGCCGCCTATTGGCGTTCGCTGCGCAATCCGCAGGGCGATTTCCGGATCGTCAACTTCACCTCCGCTTCGGGCCTGCACGGGTCGCCCGGCCAGCCCAATTACGCCGCCGCCAAGATGGGCGTCGTCGGCCTGACCATGTCGCTGGCGAACGGCCTTGCCCGTTACGGCGTCACGGTCAACGCCATCGCGCCGGGCGCGACGACGCGGCTCACCGAAACCGCGCCCGAAGACAAGAATGTGGACGGCCCGGCGCGGGCGGACGACCCCTATACGCCCGACCGCGTCGCGCCCATCGCGGTGTTCCTGGGTTCGAAGCAATCGGGCTGGATGTCCGGGCGGACCATCGGCGCGGCGGGGGGCGAGCTGATGCTCTACAATGTGCCGGAGATGATCAAGACCCTGAACGGCATGGCCGATCTGGATGCAGCGACCTTCGCCGCCACGGTGGAAAGGGAGTTCCGCCCGCTCGCGGACGGGCTGGCGCCCAGCATCTATTTCGATTCGCAGATGTGAACCGGGCCATGACTGACGGAGATTCATGATGTCGATCGGGCCCATTCCCGAACCTACCCCGGAAACCGCGCCCTTCTGGCAGGGCGCGGCCGAAGGAGAGTTGCGCATCCAGCGCTGCGTCCGTTGCGAAAGCTTCTATTTCTATCCGCGTCCCTTCTGCCCGAAATGCAATTCGGACGAGGTCGAATGGAAGCCGGTGTCGGGGCGGGCGCGGCTGGCCTCCTACATCATCAACTATCGCCCTTCGCCGGAATTCGAGAGCAAGGACCCGCAGATCATCGCGCTGGTGACGCTGGAGGAAGGCCCGCGCCTCTGCACCAATATCGTCGGGGTCGAACCGGAACCGGACAATCTGCCGCTGGGGATGGAATTGCAGGTCGCGTTCGAACCGCGCGGCGACCAGTTCCTGCCCGTCTTCAAGCCCGTCAGGATATGAGCATGCCCCTATCTTCCCCCAATGGCGGCAATATCGCCATCGTCGGCGCGTCGGAGACGGAACGCGTCGGCGTCGTTCCCGATATGTCGATGATCCAGTTGCATGCCGACGCCGCCCGGCGGGCGCTGAAGGATGCCGGGCTGACGCCCGCCGACGTGGACGGCATCGCCACGGCGGAGACGCAGGTCATCGAAGTCGCCGCCATGCTGGGCATCCGCCCGCGCTGGATGGACGGCACGACCATCGGCGGATGCAGCTTCATGGCCCATGTCCGCCACGCCGCCGCCGCGATCGCCACGGGTCAGGCGAGCGTCGTGCTGATCACCCATGGCGAATCCGGCCGGTCGTGGGTGGGCATGCCCAACTATTCGATGAACCCCAGGGGGCCGGACGGGCAGTTCGAGCAGCCCTATGGCGCCATCGCCCCCTATTCCCTGTTCACCCTGCCCGCGCTGGCCTTCCTGGAGGCGCGGGGCATGGGGCAGCGCGACCTGGCCGAAGTGGTGGTGGCGCAGCGCGAATGGGCGATCCCCAACGAACGCGCCCAGCGCCGGACGCCGGTGACGGTCGAGGATGTTCTGGCAGGACCGCGCGTGGCCTATCCCTTCACCCGCGACATGTGCTGCGTCGTGACCGACGGCGGCGGTGCGCTCGTCCTCGTCAGCGCGGAGCGGGCGCGCGACCTGCCGAGCGCGAAGCGCGCCGTCTATCTGATGGGGTCCGGGGAATCCTGCGAGAGCGTGCTGGTGTCGCAGATGGACGACCTCACCTCCTTCGGCTCCTTCCGCAGGGCCAGCGCGGAGGCGTTCGAAACGGCCGGCGTCACCCATGCCGACATCGACCATGCCATGTTCTACGACGCGTTCGCGCACCTGCCGCTCTACATGCTGGAGGATACGGGCTTCGTCGGTTTCGGCGAATCCGGCGCCTTCCATGCCGAAGGGCACACGCGGCCGGGCGGCCGCCTGCCGATCAACACAAATGGCGGCGGTATGTCCTACACCCATTCCGGCATGTACGGGATGTACGCCATCCAGGAAGCCGTGCGCCAGTTGCGCGGCGAAGCCGTGGTGCAGGTGCCCGACATGAAACTCAGCTTCGTCCAGGGGGTCGGCGGGCTTTTCTGGTCGGCGGCCTCCCTGATCCTGTCCAACCAGGCGCCCTAGGGAGGCAATGACGGTTTCGATCCATCAAAAGCGCTGCGGCTCTGTTGCAAAGATTGGCGGCAGTCAGAGGTAGGCTGTCGCTCTGCGCCGATCAGGCGGCTGCTGCGAAATGGTGGTTGAGCATGCCCATGGCCTCCGTCAGCGCCGAGGGCCCAATGCCAAAAGCTCTCTCCACAAGGCGCACCTCGCCCCTGATGCCGGGCTGCAGGCACCAGGGGCGAGCCTGTCCTTTGCGCAGGGCTCGCATGACTTCGAATCCCTTGATCGTGGCATAGGCCGTGGGGATCGATTTGAAACCGCGCACCGGCTTGATCAGTATCTTGAGCTTTCCGTGATCGGCCTCGATCACGTTATTGAGATACTTCACCTGCCGGTGGGCCGTCTCCCGGTCCAGCTTTCCTTCGCGCTTCAATTCGGTGATCGCTGCACCATAGCTCGGCGCTTTGTCGGTATTGAGCGTGGCAGGCTTTTCCCAGTGCTTCAGGCCTCGCAGGGCCTTGCCCAGGAACCGCTTCGCTGCCTTGGCGCTGCGGGTCGGCGACAGGTAGAAATCGATCGTGTCGCCCCGCTTGTCGACTGCCCGGTACAGGTAGGTCCACTTGCCCCGCACCTTGACGTAGGTTTCATCCAGGCGCCAGCTCGGATCAAAGCCACGCCGCCAGAACCAGCGCAGCCGCTTCTCCATCTCCGGGGCGTAGCACTGGACCCAGCGATAGATCGTCGTATGGTCGACCGAAATGCCGCGTTCCGCCAGCATTTCCTCAAGGTCGCGATAGCTGATCGGATAGCGACAATACCAGCGCACCGCCCACAGGATCACATCACCCTGGAAATGGCGCCACTTGAAATCCGTCATCGTTCCGTCCGTCCAATCTCCGCCAAGCATGCTCAAGCTTCACGATTTTTGCAACAGAGCCCGCTGGTCTATGTGTTCGGGCATGGGCAGTTCATCCAGGCCGCGCACGCGATCGTCGCCGACGCCCATCTGGACGATCGAGGCAAGATGCTTGGGTTCTGGCGCAAAGGCGAGCCGCCCGCGATCGGCAACGCGCAACGGGTCGGGTTTCAATGGCGGGGGGGGCCGCTGGGAATGTGCGCCGCCGGTCGCCGCCTAGATCAACACCCGCTCTACCTCGTCGAGTGTCACGTCATCGGGCCGGCGATCGTAGAGCTGGGTAGTGCGGGTCGAACTGTGGTTCGCCATCGTCGCGGCTGTCTCCAGCGTGCCGCCGTTCTTCAAATAGGTGGTGATCCCCGTAGCGCGGAACGAATGGTTGCCGATCGCCGTCTCGATCTCGGCCGCGACGGCGCGACGGCGCACCATCGCGAAGGCATTGGCCTGGGGCAGGGGGGTGTCGCTTAAGCGCTTGGTCCCGCGCGCGATCGTACGGAACAGCGGCCCTTTGCGGTCCTCGCGCAAGTCGCAGCCATCGAGATATTCGGCCAAATAATGCTCAAGGTTGTGATGACAGGGCATTTCGTGGCGCTTGCCGCCCTTTTCGTGCAGCCGCACCCATAGTCGCCGATTCTGCACGAACACATCCTCCACGCGCATCGCCAGCGCCGCGCCGATCCGGGCAAACGAATAGACCATCAACCCGATCAGCGCCCGATCGCGCAAACCTGCCGGCGTCGTCGCATCGATCACATCCAGCAGTCGCCGCGCTTCGTCGGCGGCCAGCACCGGCGTCTTGCCGCGCCGGACGCTGTGCGCCGGCCCGCGCACCGACGCGGCCGGGTTCGTCGGCATGACCTGGCCTGTCACCAGCCAGTCGAACAGGTGGCGCACGGCCGCGAGCTGCTGCTTGACGGTGGGCGCGCTCACCTCGCGTCCCAGCGCCTCGATCCAGGCCGCGACATGAAGCGGCTGCAAGCCGGCGAGCGATGTGATGCCGCGCGCCGCTACCCAAGCCAAAAACTCGCCCGCTGCGCGCGCATAGGCACGGCGCGTATGGGGATTGCGGATGGTGACGGCGAAGAACTCGAGGAAGCGCAGCCGCGCCCGCTCATCGGCCGACGCGATGAGCGCGGGCAGCGCTAAGCTGGGTGACGGGAGAGGGGCGAGCTGGTTCATCGCCGACCGCGAACATGGGCGGCGGTGTCGATGACCGTTACGGCGTCCGGGGAAAGGTCTTCGACGCCATCAACAAAGCCGAATATCTCGGCTCGCCCGCCCTCGTTGCAAATACGCCCGGCGACTGTGCCGTGGATGATGGCGCGCGCTCCTGGCTCAAGGATCAGGTCGCCGGCGATTGTGCCATGCAGGATCAGCTTGATGCCGCTGCGCAGCGTCGCACTGCCGATCACCATGCCGTACAGAGCTAGATCCTCCTCGATCGCGAATGGGCCTTCTATCTTGTCGTGAACCGCCTTCATGTCCGCCCCGCATTAGTATGTGATAAAGGACATTATCATATATAGGTCAGGGAATTTATCGGCGGACCGATCTGTAGGTTGTCATGATCAATAGCCAAGGCCCGTCGGTGGAACATTACCACCATTACCCTTGCTGGCCGCCGCCCAGAGCGACATACAGAGAGACGAGAGCATCCAGCTCGGCGCGACGCAGCTGTATCAGTGTCTGTTCCGCGATGAACAGATTCCGTTCGGCATCGAGCACTTCAAGGTAATTTGCGACGCCCTCGCGGTAGCGAGTGCGGGCAAGATCGGCGATCGCTCGCTGTGCCGCAGTGGCACGAACCTGCGCGGCGACCTGTTCAGCAAGCCAGCGGCGCCCGGCAAGGGCGTCCGCAACTTCGCGGAAAGCTCCCTGAATGGTGCGTTCGTATTCGGCGATGGCAATATCCTCACGTGCCTCAGCCACGCTCAGATTGCCCTTCCTCGCACCCCAATCGAAGATGGGTAGGCTGATCGAAGGTCCAAAGCTCCAGCTCAGTCCTTCGTTTCCGATCAAATTCCCAAGATCAGTTGAAGCGAAACCGATACTACCGGTTAGTGAGATGGATGGAAAGAAGGCTGCCCGAGCAGCACCGATATTGGCACGCGCTGCCCGCAGTTTCTCTTCTGCCGCCAATATGTCCGGTCGAGTCACCATCAGCTCGGAGGGTAATCCGGCGGCAATCACCGTTCCGTTTTTCTGGTCAGCCAGCGTCAGCGGCACCGTGAGCCCGACAGGAACGGGTCCGCCCAAGAGTACGGCCAGGAAGTTCTCACTCTGCGCCTCGGCCAAGCGCAGGCTGGCCAACTCCGTTTCGGCTTGAGTCAGTAGCGACTCCGCCTGTCGAAAATCAAGAGCTGAAGTCACCCCGGCTTCAAGGCGACGCTCGGCTATGCGGAGGCCTTCCTGCCGGCTGCGTACCGTAGCTTCGGCAAGGGCGATCCGCTCGTCGGCTTCCCGGGAAGCAAAATAGGTCGAGGCCACATCCCGGATCAACGCGAGGCGGAACGCCCGTTCAGCCTGCACGGTTGCTAGATATTGCGAGCGCGCTGCGTCAGAAAGGTTGCGCACCCGGCCCCAGAAATCGAGCTCGAATCCTGTGACGCCAACGCCGATCGAGTAGCGGGCTCTGTTGCAAAAATCGTGAAGCTTGAGCATGCTTGGCGGAGATTGGACGGACGGAACGATGACGGATTTCAAGTGGCGCCATTTCCAGGGTGATGTGATCCTGTGGGCGGTGCGCTGGTATTGTCGCTATCCGATCAGCTATCGCGACCTTGAGGAAATGCTGGCGGAACGCGGCATTTCGGTCGACCATACGACGATCTATCGCTGGGTCCAGTGCTACGCCCCGGAGATGGAGAAGCGGCTGCGCTGGTTCTGGCGGCGTGGCTTTGATCCGAGCTGGCGCCTGGATGAAACCTACGTCAAGGTGCGGGGCAAGTGGACCTACCTGTACCGGGCAGTCGACAAGCGGGGCGACACGATCGATTTCTACCTGTCGCCGACCCGCAGCGCCAAGGCAGCGAAGCGGTTCCTGGGCAAGGCCCTGCGAGGCCTGAAGCACTGGGAAAAGCCTGCCACGCTCAATACCGACAAAGCGCCGAGCTATGGTGCAGCGATCACCGAATTGAAGCGCGAAGGAAAGCTGGACCGGGAGACGGCCCACCGGCAGGTGAAGTATCTCAATAACGTGATCGAGGCCGATCACGGAAAGCTCAAGATACTGATCAAGCCGGTGCGCGGTTTCAAATCGATCCCCACGGCCTATGCCACGATCAAGGGATTCGAAGTCATGCGAGCCCTGCGCAAAGGACAGGCTCGCCCCTGGTGCCTGCAGCCCGGCATCAGGGGCGAGGTGCGCCTTGTGGAGAGAGCTTTTGGCATTGGGCCCTCGGCGCTGACGGAGGCCATGGGCATGCTCAACCACCATTTCGCAGCAGCCGCCTGATCGGCGCAGAGCGACAGCCTACCTCTGACTGCCGCCAATCTTTGCAACAGAGCCCGGTTCGACAATTGCGGCGTGCCCGCGTCGGTGGGCGGCGGCAGCATGGACTGCGCGGGTAACGACCTGGTGCTGGCGCCGCATTTTTCAGGCTATGGCGCGGTCAGTTACGAGGTTCCCGTGGCTTTCGGAACGATTTTCGCCCGGGCCGACATGGATCACCGCTCCACCGTCTATTTCGAACCGACCAATTCCGACGGTTTCAAATCCGGTCCGCGGACCCTGGTCAACCTGCGTCTCGGCCTGCGCCGCGGCAAATGGGACATCGCCGCCTGGGTCAGGAACCTGACCGACGAGATTTACAGGACCTATGCCGACGATCGATCCGGATTGGGCGTATTCCGCACGGCGGCCTACGGCGCCCCGCGCACCTATGGCGTCAGCCTTTCGTCGACATTTTGAGCATGCTGGGCGGTGGTCCCCCAGGGCGGGCCATTAATCAAATCTTAGCCAGCGGATGGTGAATCATTCGTAGCGCGATCGGCGTCGGAATTGCGGGAGTAGAATGGCGGACCAGATTTCATCGCGGTCACCTGATGAGTGGGAAGACAGGCAGGACCCGATGGATGGCGACCAGCAGATACTGGCGTCGGCTGGCGTTTTGCGGTGCGCGGTGGACGGCGATGGCCGGCTCCACCCCGATCCTGCCGCCGCGCATCGCTTTGGCCTTCGGGAATCGCAGCAATTTTTCCGCTGGCTGCGCGGGGTGTGCGGCATATTCCGCAAGCCGATCTTTCAGTTCGTCCGCGCCGTTCGCAAGGAGCGGGAAGCCGAAACGACGCTGACGCTGAAAGGCGATTTCGGCGAGCTGAGGAATGTTCGCATTCTTGCGCGGGCACGGTCCGCGCCGCTGGACCGGACGGTTTTCGAACTGGTGGCGATCGACGTCACCAGCGAGCATGCGGAAATCGAGCTGCTCCGGCGCAGCATGGAAAATCTGCGGCTGATCGTCGAATATAATCCGCAACTTCCCTGGATTGCCGATGCGGAAGGCCGGATCATCGACTTCACCGATCGGTGGCTGGAAAGTTCCGGCCTTGAACGCGACGAGGCGGAAGGGTCGGGCTGGCTTTCGGCCACCCATCCCGACGACATCGAGCCGGTGACCCGGCGCGTCGCCCAGTCCCATGCCACCGGCGAACCCTTCGACGTGCGGGTGCGGCTGATGGTCAACGACCAGTATCGCTGGATGCGGGCGCAGGCCTATCCCCGGCGGGACGAGGAAGGCCGGATCATCCGCTGGTACGGCTATACCGAGGACATCCATGAAAGCGTGCTGATCGAGGAGCAGATGCGCTGGAACGCCGAGCATGACTCGCTGACCGAGCTGCCCAACCGGGCGATGTTCAACGCCTGCCTGGACAAGGCGCTGGCCAAGGCGCTGACCGAATTCAGGAAGGTCGGCGTGTTCCTGCTGGACATCGACAATTTCAAGGACGTCAACGACCTGATGGGCCATCATGCCGGCGACGATCTGCTGAAAAGCTTTGCCTCTCGCCTGAAGGACATCTTCGCCGGAGACGGCGTGGTGGCGCGGCTGGGCGGCGACGAATTCGCCATATTGATCGAGAATGTCGAAAGCCGGCAGCAGCTTGCCGACCTGGCCAATCGCGTCCTCACCATCAGGGAGACGCTGTTCGCCGCCGGGCGATCGCTCGAATGCGGGGTCAGCATCGGCGTGGCGGCCTTCCCCGAAGACGGGCGCGTGGCGACGGAACTGCTGCGCCATGCCGACCTGGCGCTCTATCGCGCCAAGTCGCTGGGGCGCGGGCGGATGCAGATGTTCGAGCAGTCGCTGCTGGAGGACATGCAGGAACGCGTGGCCATGATCAACCGGGCGCGGACCGCCGTGCGCGACGGCACGATCATCAGCTATTACCAGCCCAAGGTGTCGTTGCAGACCGGCGAGCTGGTCGGGTTCGAGGCGCTGCTGCGGTGGCGCGACAGTTGCGGCACCATCCGATCGCCGGCGGAGATCTATGCCGCGTTCGACGATCATGACGTGGCCGACATGATCGGGCAGACCATGACCAGCCAGGTGTTCGCCGACATGGCCGCCTGGCGCGCGCGCGGCTTGCCGGTGGGGCATGTCGCCATCAACGTGTCGTCGGCCGAATTGCGGCGGGAGCGCTTCGCCGGCCGGCTGATCGAGACGATGGACCGCTATTCGATCGCGCCCGATTCGATCGAGATCGAGATCACAGAGGGCGTGTTCCTGGGCGCGGCGTCGGATACGGTGCGCCGTTCCATCGACGAACTGCACATGTGCAACATCCCGCTGGCCCTGGACGATTTCGGGACGGGCTTCGCCTCTCTTTCCCATTTGCGGTCGCTGCCGGTCAGCACGCTGAAGATCGACCGATCCTTCGTCAGCGGGGTGACGGCGCGCGAAAGCGACGGCGCCATCGTTTCCGCGCTGGTCACGCTGGGCCGGGCGCTCAACATGAAGGTCGTGGCCGAAGGGGTGGAGGAAGCCGACCAGTCGATCAGGCTGCGGGAGATGGGCTGCGACTATGCCCAGGGCTTCTATTTCGGCCGGCCCGCCCCGTCGGAGAATATCCCCGCGCTGATCCAGTCCTGGGGCGAGAACAGCGCCATCGTCACCCTGAACCGGCGGGCCGCGGCCTGGCCCCCGCCCGGCATTCGCGGCGAAAGCCGGACGGGGTCGCGGAGCGCCTGAAGAGGCTCTTCGACGCCGCTTCGCGCTGCCACCTCCCCATCTATCGATGGGGAGGATCAGAAACGTCCGCTCCCCACCCAAATCACTCAGTCTGGCGAGGCTTGATTTGTCCGCGCTGCCTAGCCGTTGACGATGGTGCCGCCATTGGGATGCAGCACCTGGCCCGACATGTAGCTGGCGTCGTCGCAGGCCAGGAAGAGGAAGGAGGGGGCGACCTCATTGGGCTGGCCGGGCCTGCCCATGGGCGTGCTCTCCCCGAAATGTTCCAGCTTCTCCGGGCTTGCCCCGCCGCTGGGGTTGAGCGGCGTCCAGATCGGCCCCGGCGCGACGGCGTTCACCCGGATGCCGTCCCCCACCAGATTTTCCGACAGCGACCGGGTGAAGGCGGTGATCGCGCCCTTCGTGCTGGAATAGTCGAGCAGTTCCTTCGACCCCTGGTACATGGTGACGGAAGTGCAGTTGACGATGGCCGCCCCGCGCTTCAGATGCGGGCGCACCGCCTGGGTCAGGAAGAACATGGCGAAGATGTTGGTCTGGAAGGTGCGGCGCAGCTGTTCCTCGCTGATGTCGGTGATGTCGCTGTCGGGATGCTGCTCCCCCGCATTGTTGACGAGTATGTCGATCCGCCCGAATTCCTCCACCACCCGCGCCACGGCGCGATGGCAGAAGTCCCGGTCGCCCAGGTCGCCCGCGATGGTCAGCGCCCGCCGCCCTTCCGCCCGGACGATGTCCGCGGTCTTTTCCGCATCGTCATGTTCGCACAGGTAGAATATCGCGATGTCGGCCCCTTCGCGGGCATAGAGCGCCGCCACCGCCCGCCCGATCCCGCTGTCGGCGCCGGTGACGATGGCCATCTTTCCCGCCAGCCTGCCTGAGCCGGGATAGTGCGGTTCCCATTCGGGCTTGGGCTCCAGCCGGCTTTCATGGCCGGGCAGGCCATCCTCATGGATCATCTCTTCGGTGTCGGGCATCGCACATCTCCTTTCCCGAAGAACTCGCCGCCTGCCGGGGAGTTCATTGGCCAAGGCCCGGTTCGGCGCGCGAATGGGGCGGGTGGAGACATGCGATGGGCCTCACTGCGCTGGGTCGCGTGGACAAGTTCGAACATGTCGGGAAGTGGCCGGTCCAAGACATTCCCCTCCCGCAGGCGGGAGGGGCCAGGGGTGGGCGCGACCCCGGACTTGATCCGGGGGAGCTTCTGACTTGGCCGTTGCAAAACAACGCGGATGTTGCGCCAGCTCACCCCCTAACCCCCTCCCGCTTGCGGGAGGGGGAATGACGCTTCCCATCCTAATCAACTCAGTCCGGCGGGTCTTGAATTTGTCCCGCTGCCTGGGCTGTATCGACATCAGTCCAGCGCGAGCCGAATGTCGGGACAGCCGGGCGCCCGCCCATCCATGTCCATATTGCGCCAACTGGCCCCTTGACCCTGCGATGACGATCGTCATTTAACGCCGGTCGATCCATCGGGAACGGGGCCTTCATGCTGTCAGCGACTCTCGCCCGCCAAATGGGCGCGTGCCACATCCATTATGGCTGGGCCGTGCTGGCCGCGACCTTCCTCACCATGCTGGTCGTCGCGGGGGCCGTGGGCGCGCCCGGCGTGTTCATCATCCCCCTGCAAAGGGAGTTCGGCTGGAGCGCGGCCGACATTTCCGGGGCGCTGGCCATACGCTTCCTCCTCTTCGGCGGGATGGGGCCGTTCGCCGCCGCCTTCATGAACCGTTTTGGCGTGCGGCGGATGATGCTGGTCTCGCTGGCGATCATCGTCGTCGGGTTGCTGCTGTCCATGGGCATGACCCGGTTGTGGCAGCTCGTCCTGCTGTGGGGCGTCGTCATCGGCATCGGCACGGGCCTGACCGCCATGGTGCTGGGCGCCACCGTCGCCACGCGCTGGTTCACGCACAGGCGGGGCCTGGTCATGGGGTTGCTGTCGGCCAGCACCGCCACGGGCCAACTGGCCTTCCTGCCGCTGCTCGCCGCCTTGACCGAGCGGTTCGGCTGGCGCGCATCCGTCCTGCTGGTGTGCGGCGCGGTCCTGCTGGCGGCGCTGGTCGTGCTGCTGCTGATGCGCGACCGTCCCGCCGACCTCGGCCTGCCGCCCTATGGCGAGAGCGCGGTGCATCCCGCCCCGCCGCAGCCGGCCGGCTTGGGCGCCCTGCTGATGAGCCCGCTGCGCATATTGGCCGATGCGGCGCGGGTGCCCAGCTTCTGGATATTGTTCTTCTCCTTCTACATCTGCGGGGCCAGCACCAACGGGCTGGTCCAGACGCATTTCATCGCCCTGTGCGGCGATTACGGGCTGGCGGCGGTGGGCGCGGCGTCGATGCTGGCGATGATGGGGCTGTTCGATTTCGCGGGCACGCTGGGGTCGGGCTGGCTGTCGGATCGGTTCGACAATCGCTGGCTGCTGTTCTGCTATTATGGCCTGCGCGGGCTGTCGCTGCTCTACCTGCCGTTCAGCGACTTCTCTCTCTACAGCCTGACGGTCTTCGCGATGTTCTATGGCCTGGACTGGGTCGCGACCGTGCCGCCGACGGTCAAGCTGACGGCGCAGCGCTTCGGGCCGGAGCGGGCCAATGTGGTGTTCGGCTGGATCTTCGCCGGGCATCAGCTCGGCGCGGCGAGCGCGGCGCTGGCGGGCGGCCTTTCCCGCACCGTCTGGCAAAGCTATATGCCCGCCTTCGTCGCGGCGGGGATATTGTGCCTGATCGGGGCGGGAATGGTGCTGCTGATCAATCGCGGGCGGAGCAAAACCTTCGCCCTCGCCTGAGCGGCCGGGTGGAGGAGGCATGGATGCTGCAAGGGAAGATCGCCCTCGTCACCGGAGCCGGGCGCGGCCTGGGACGCGAAATCGCGCTGGGCCTTGCCGGGGCGGGGGCGCATGTGCTGCTCCATGGGCGAAGGGCGGAGCCGCTCCAGGCGACGGCCGCCGCCATCGCCGCGCTGGGCGGGACGAGCGCGCCGTTGATCTTCGACCTGGAGGATGGCGAGGCGCTTCGGGCGGCGCTCGGCGCATGCGGGCCGGTCGACATATTGGTCAACAATGCCGGCCATCGCGACCGCAGGCCGATCGGAGAGCTGGACCGGCCGGCGGCGCGGCGGATGTTGGAGATCAATCTGGTCGCGCCCTTCGACCTGGCCCGGACGGTCGCGGCCGGCATGGGGGCGGGCGGGCGGATCGTCAACATCACCTCCATCGCCGGGCAGATCGCCCGGTCGGGCGATGCGGCCTACACCATGGCGAAGGGGGGGCTGGACGCGCTGACGCGGGCGCTGGCGGCGGAACTGGGCGGCCGGGGGATCACCGTCAATGCCGTCGCGCCCGGCTATTTCGCGACCGAGGCCAATGAGGAGATGACCGCGGACCCCGCCGTCGCCGATCATCTGGCCCGGCGCACCTCGCTGGGGCGATGGGGACGGCCGGAGGAGATTGTCGGGCCGGTCCTGTTCCTGGCTTCGGACGCGGCGTCCTATGTGACGGGGCAGGTGCTGGCGGTGGACGGCGGCTACACCGCCCACTTTTAATCCAAGCCGTTCCCGCGAAAGCAAGAACCAAAATTCCTCCCTACGCGCAGCGCGGGGAGGGTCGAAGAGAGGCACGCGACTCTCTTCGACGCCGCCGAAGGCGGCGGTGGAGGGGAAATGGCGTGACCTGCGCATCTTCCCCTCCACCACGCTTCGCGCGGTCCCCCTCCATCTCCCGATGGGGAGAACAGGATAGGTCCGCTCTCGACCCACCCGCCACTCAGGCCGCCAATCCCCGCATCCGCAACAGCGCGTCGACCTCCGGCGCGCGCCCGGCGAAGGCGCGGAAATTCTCTGCGGCGGGGCGGCTGGCCCCCGCCGCGAGGATCTCGCGCCGGAAGGCGGTCGCGCCCCCGCCCGGAATGTCGGCATGCGCGAAGATCTCGAAGGCGTCGGCCGACAGCAGTTCGGCCCAGAGATAGGAATAATAGCCCGCCGCATAGCCGCCCGCGAAGATATGGCTGAACGCATGGGCAAAGCGGTTCCATTCCGGCGGATGGACCACGGCCACCGCCTTGCGCACCTGGTCCAGCATGGCGTTCACCCGCGCGCCCCGCGCCGGGTCGTAGTCGCGGTGGAGCAGCAGGTCGAAGGTCGCGAACTCGATCTGGCGCAAAATGGCCAGGCCCGCCTGGAACTGCCGCGCCGCCAGCAGCCGGTCGAACATCGCCCGCGGCAGCGGCTCGCCGCTGTCGACATGGCCTGACAGGCCGATCAGCGTGTCCCGGTCCCAGGCGAAATTCTCCATGAACTGGCTGGGCAGTTCCACCGCGTCCCACTCCACGCCGCTGATGCCGCCGATGGAGGGCAGGTCCACCTCGGTCAGCAGGTGATGCAGCACATGGCCGAATTCGTGGAACAGCGTCACCACGTCATTATGCGTCACCAGCGAGGGCCGGTCGCCGGCGGGCGGCGCGAAATTGGTGGTGAGATAGGCGATGGGCAGATGCAGCCGGTCGGCATCGCGGAAGCGCGAGCGGCAGACGTCCATCCACGCCCCGCCCCGCTTGCCCGCCCGCGCGAACAGGTCCAGATAGACGCCCGCCACCACGGCGCCGTCCGCGTCCAGCAGGTCGTAGAACAGCACGTCGGGATGCCAGGTCGACACGCCCTGCCGGGCGACGAGGCGAAGGTTGAACAGGCGCTCTATCAACGCCTGCGTCCCGGCAAGCACGCGGGGCAGGGGGAAATAGGCCTTCAGCGCCTCCTGATCGACGCCGTGCAGCGTGCGGCGCATCGCTTCGGCGACATAGGAAAGATCCCAGGGCCGCACATCGTCCAGCCCCAGATGCTCGGCGGCGAAGGCGCGGGCTTCGGCCAGTTCGCGCTCCCCCACCGGCCGCGCCCGCCGGGCGAGGTCGGCGAGGAATGCCAGCGCCTCGTCAGCGTCGGCCGCCATCTTGGTTTCCAGCGAATGGGCGGCGGAATCGGCAAAGCCCAAAATCTGCGCGGCCTCATGGCGCAGCGCCATGATCGCGTCGATCCTCTCGCTGTTGTCGTGGCTCTTGTCGTCCGCCTGGTCGGAGGCGCGGGTGTTGTAGGCGCGATAGACCCGCTCCCGCAGCGCCCGATCCCTGGCGTGATAGAGGATCGCCAGCACGCTGGGCTGGCGCAGGGTGATCAGCCAGCCCGGCAGCCCCTTTTCCCGCGCATAGGCGGCCAGGATCGCCCTGTCGCTGTCCGGCACTCCTTCCAGCGCCGCTTCGTCGGTGACATGCTCGCTCCAGGCTTCGGTCGCGTCGAGCACCGCATTGCCGAATTTGGTGCTGAGGTCGCTCAACTCCACCCCGATGTCGAGGAAGCGTTGCCGCGCCTCCCCCTCCAGCGCGACGCCCGCCAGGCGGAAGCCGCGCAGGGCGAGATCGACGGCGCGCCGGGCGGCGGGCGGCAGGCTGGCGAAATCGGGGCGGGCGGCCAGCCGGGCGACGGCGTCGTGATGGGCGCGGTTCTGCCCCGCCTCCATCAGATAGGCGGTCATCAGCGCCTGGGCGGCGGCATGCGCCTCCCGCAATTCGGGCGTGTCGGCGACGGAGGCGAGATGCCCGACCGGCGACCAGACCCGCGACAGCAGGAAATCGGCGCGCTCGGCGGCGAGGATGACCGCGTCGAAATCGTCCTTCCCGCCGGCGGCGATCCCTTCGACGGCGGCGCGGTGGGCCGCGATCGCCGTCTCCATGGCGGGGACGACATGGGCGGGCCGGATGGCGGCGAAATCGGGCAGGTCGCTATCGGCAAGGAGGGGATTGTCGGCGGTCATGGCTACTCGCGGCTGGCTGGCCTCTGCGGGATGAGGAACAGCCTTTAATTGGGCGCTGGCTGGCGGCGGTTCAAGCGTTTCCGGTCAGGCGAGCGTCAGGTATATTTCCGCTTCGATGACCCAATCCGCGCCGACCTGCCGCCATTTGGCGCTGTAGCTTCCCGATGCCTTGGGCTGGGCGCTGGTTTACAAGAAAAGCGGGACCCCGGGTCAAGCCCGGGGTGACGAACGGAGAATGACGGGAAACCACCTGGAAAGCCGGTCAAATCCGCATCTGGTTCATCAGTCCCAGCGTTGCGGCATAATAGTCCTGATCGACGCCGCCGGCCGGCAGGTTGCGGTTCAGCAGGCGTCCGGCGATGGCGGTGGCGCCGGCGGAAAGCGCATAGGGCGCGGTTTCGCCCGTGACCACATTCACCCAGGCGGGCAGCGGCTTGCCGGCGCGGACGAGGGCGAGCCAATAGCGCGCGATCGCGTCGCATGCGCCGCGCCGTCCGCTCATCAGGCAGTAGAGCGGGACGCGGATGCCCTCGAAGCCGAAGACGGGATCGCGTCCCTCCGCCGGTTCGACCACGCCCTTGCCCTTGATGTCGAGCCAGTCGGCGGGCAGGCCCGATGGGCCGAAGCGCGCCGCCTTCAGGATCTTCATCCCGTCGGTTGCCAGCGGACCCCAGATGCGCGGTTCCAGCCGGGCGAAGGCGTCTATCGCCGGCCAGACATAATAGGATGGGTTGACGATCACCCGGTCCGCCTTGGCGAAGCCGACGAGGCCCGGCAGCAGCAGGGTGAAGCCGTGGCGCTGCACGATCAGCTTCTGCGCGACAGCGCCCCGGATCGCCGCCGATTGCTGGAGATAGTCCGGCTTGCCCCAGCGGCGGCCCGCCATCAGCAGCGCCCAGGCGATCAGCAGGTCGCCGTCGGTCGCATTATTGGGATCGGCCACCGGATCGGCGCGGCCGGGCGTGTAGCGCCAGCTATGCAGCGCCACGTCCTTGCGCAACAGGGTCTGGGCGGTCCAGCGCGCCATGCCCTCGAAGGCCGCGCCGTCGCCCGCCGCCTGCGCCAGCGCCATGCCATATCCCTGGCCCTCGCTATGGCTGACGCCGCCATTGCCATTGTCGACGATCCTGCCCTCCGGCGTCAGGAAGCGGGTCTTGTAGCCCTGCCAGAGCGTGGGATCGAGCATCAGGCCGTCCGAGGGTCTGGCGCGGGCGCAGCCGGTCGTGAGAGCAAAGGCGAGGGCGGTCAGGATCGCCCGCCGTTCAAATCCCATGACGCAGTTCGACATGCCCGCCCTGGCTGCGCGAAATCCGGGTGCTGAGCCGTTCGCCGCTGCCCATCTGCCGGAACCAGGCGTCATAGGCGCCCTCAAGGATGAAGGGCGCGACCCCGGCCCATATGCCGTCGGCATCGCCCTCCAGCCTTTCGGGCAGGCCGTCATGGAAGATGTCGATGCCTTC
Organism: Sphingobium indicum B90A; assembly: GCF_000264945.2. Lineage (NCBI taxonomy): Bacteria > Pseudomonadati > Pseudomonadota > Alphaproteobacteria > Sphingomonadales > Sphingobiaceae > Sphingobium > Sphingobium indicum. The sequence continues at coordinate 2,313,914 of NZ_CP013070.1, read as the reverse complement.
ATCGTCCAGTTCGAATCGGACGCTGCCCCAATGCAGCCTGTCCCAGACCAGATTGCCGTGCTGGGTCAGCCTGTCCATATCCTTGGCATTGACGATCGGATGGCTTTTGGCAAGCCGCGCGCCGACCGCCCGGAAAAAGCCCTGCATCTGTTCCGCCGTGGCGGCGGAGGCGATTTCGGCCAGGATCAGGCTGACGAAGCGCTGCGCGGCCTCCGCGCCGGATGCGAGCATGGCGATGTCCTGATCGCCCGCCACCGGGAAATCCTTTACGAACAACATCAATTGCCTCCGATATTCTGCTTGAGTCCGATCAGCGTCTTGAACTCCTTATATTCACCGAAAGTGTTGATATTCAGTTCCCCGCCCAGCCGCGTATTCGGGCTGACCCGATAGGAAATCGCGCCGCTCGCCGACAGGCCGAAGCCGGTCTTGCTGATGCTGTCATAGCTGGAACGCACGTCGCTGTTCTGGCTCTTGAGGAAATCCAGCACGCCCTGCGCGCCCGGCTCCGTCGGATAGACCGGCTCGCCCTGCTGATCATAGCTTTGATAGCCGGGCGCGACGCTGGCCTGGATGCTCATCGGGCCGTCATTCGTCCAGTAGCGGATCGGGAAATTGACGCTGAGGAAGCTCTGCGGGCTGAAATAGCCGCCATGGCCATAGGTAAAATAGTTCTGGTTGTTGTCGTAATTCTGGTAATTGACGTTGAAGCCGACCGAAACGCCGGAACGCGCATTCTGCCACGCCCGCAAATAGCCGCCGGCATTGATTTCCACGCTGTCATTGTCGCGCACCGCCGTGCCGTCATAATGATAGAAGGAACCGTCGGCATAGACGCCGTTGCCGTTGCGGTCATAGGACAGGGACAGGCCGCCGCCGCTTTTCATCACCGCGCCCCAGAAGGCGCCGCTGCGCGGATCGTCGGTGCCCGCATAGGCGATGATGCTGTCGGTCACCGGCTTCCGGTCGGCCCAGATGCGGGCGGTCGCGTTGGTCGACAGGCGGGGCGTCAGTTCGATCCTGCCGGTGACATGCTCCTTGGGGAAGCCCAGCGGCGTGACGCCCGCCTCCAGCTTCAGCAGCTTGCTGACATAGCTGGCGGTGACGGCGACGCCGGACTGGTGCTGGGTTTCGGCATTGGCGAGCTGGGACGGCTGCTCGTCCACGATCCCCTGCGCTTCGGGCGTGGCGTTGGTGCCGAAGCGGGCGAGCCCCGATCCGGTCGGGCGGCCGGAATCCAGCACGACCGCCGTCGCCTTGATGCCCGCCCGGCCGCCCGCGACAGGAGCGGAGAGGGAGGCGCCGCCGGTCATTTCGCGCAATTTGCTGAGGCCCGTTTCACCGGAGCGGGAGCGGTATCCGGTGTCGACGTCCACGCGGGGGCCGCTTTCCTCGGCGGATTGCTGCAATTGCCGGTCGATCTCCGCCAGCACCGGATCGGCGGGGAGGTTCGCCATGCCGATGGCCGGATCGCCATAATAGGGCGCAGGGGCCGCCATGCCGGGAAGACCGGCGGCGGCATAGCCCGGCGCGGGCGGGTAGGCGGGCATGGCAGCCGGGGCGGGCGGGGCATAGGCTGATCCCGCCGGCTGCTGCGGGGCGAAGCCCATGGGCGGCGCGTAGGGCGCCGGCAGGGCCGTGGGATTGCTGCCGAGCGCGAAGGGATTGACCGGCTGCGGCGCGGCCATGGCGCGGAAGGGATTGGCCGATTGGGGCGCCGCCGCGAACGGGTTGCCGTTCGCCATGACCGCTCCGGGCGCCATGCCGGTTTCGCGCATGTAGAGCGCCCTGGCGGTCTTGAGGTAACGCGCCGCGTCGCCGTCGCTGCCGCGGGTCTGGGCCATGCGGGCCGCCGCCATATAGACGCGGTAATCGGCCGGGTGCGTCTGGATCGCCTGCTGGGCGACGGCGCGCGCCGTGTCCATGTCGCCCGACGCGCTGGCCGTGTCGATCAGGCCCACCATGGCGTCGCGATCCGCCGGCTTCTGCGCCAGCAGCATGCGGAAGGTCTGCGCCGCCTGCGCGTTGAGGCCGCCCGACTGGTACAGCCGCGCCAGGGCCGAAAGGATTTCCTCATTGCCCGGCGCATCGTTCCATGCCGCCTGCAGAAGGTCGAAGGCGGGGGCGAACTGGCCCGCCTGCCGCATCCGGTCCGCCTGCGCGGCGGCCAGCGTCGCCTTCAGATTGCCGAGGCTGCGTTGGCCCTGGAGCGAGGGGCCGGCCAGCGCCGAGGCCTTCTGCACGGCGCTCATGGCCAGGCCATCCTGCCCGGTCTGCGCCAGCACGCGCACCGCCGCGTCATAGGCGCCCGCGTCATTGGCGGGGGCGTCCAGCGCCTGCGCCGCCAGCTGACCCGCGCCGCGCGCATCGCCCAGTTCCAGCATGCCCTGCGCCAGCGCGCCCATGCGGTCGGCGGACAGGCCGCGCATCTCCGACGCCTGGCGCAACATGGCGAGCCCCTGGCCCTGCGCGCCCCGCGCCCCTGCGGCCTTCGCCTGCGCGATGGTGGCGGATATGCCGAGGCCGGCAATGAAATTGCGCATCTCCGCCGTGCGCTGCCCTTCCGGGATGCGCGCTGCGACGGCTTGCGCATCGCCGGTGCGGCCCGCCCGGTCGAGGATCAGCGAGGCGGCGTAGAGCGGTTCGGCCTTTTCCGAATAGGAAAGCTGGCGGACGAGCGCGTCCTGCTCCGCCACGCGGCCCTGCTGCTGGAGCAGCCCGGCAAGGTCGTAGGCGACCCAGGGGTCGTCGGGCGCATTGCCCATGGCGGCGCGCAGCAACTGTTCGGCGCGGGCGGCGTCGCCCGCGTCCAGGGCGGCGCGCGCCTCGTTGCGGGTGGCGCTGGCCTGGGCGGTGGCGGCTCCAGCGCCGGCCTTGCCCAATTGGCGATAGAGTTCGGCCGCCTCATTATAGCGGCCCTGCCGTTCATAGACGCTGGCCAGCACCGACACGGCAGGCCCCTTGTCGCGGAAGTCCGACTGGGTGAGCGCCGTGGCGATCCGCTCCGCCTGCGCCAGATCGCCCTTGTCGAGTGCCGTCCGGGCAGAGTCGAGATCGGCATAGAAGCGGGCCGACTGCAACGCCTCCGCCCATTTGCCCGCGCCGCCGATGCGCGAGGCGCGGGTCAGCAGGTCGCGGGCCTGCGCGAATTCGGACTTGCGCAGCCGCACGATCCCCATGCCGCCCAACGCGTCCGCGTCGTTGGGATTGGCGGAAAGCGCTGCGCGGAATCGGGCGGCCGCGCTGTCGAGTTGTCCGGCCTCCAGCGCGCGGAAGCCGGCGGCGCGGGCATCGCCGCCCCGGTCGGCGCGGGCCGGGCGCGCGGACGCGGTGCGTGCCGGGGCGGATGCCGCCTGGGCGGGCGCGGGTGGCGCCTTGGGCGCGGCTTTCGGCTGAGGCGCGGGCCTGGCCTGGGGGGCGGGCCTGGCCTGGGGCGCATTGCCGGCAAGGCTGCGCCGCGCCTCCGCATTGGAAGGGTCGATGGCCAGCACCCGGTTATAGGCCTGCCGCGCCAGGTCGCCGCGTCCCTTGGACTGCCAGTAGCGCGCCTGCTTGAGCAGCGGGGCGACGCCCTGCACCTCCGCCTGCGCCAGGGGCATCGTCGCGATGGCCAGCAGGGGCAGGCCGAGGAGGGAGATCGTCTTCTTCATGTTCATTTCACCGCTTCGAGGCGCTGGGTTTCCTGCCGCTTGAACAGCAGATAGACCGGGGCGGAGATGAGGAAGGCGACCAGCAGGCCGCCGAGCGCGATCAGGAACGGCCGCTGGCTCATCCAATAGGCGATCTTCATCCAGATCGGCAGCGATCCGACCCAATAGCCGTCGCCCACCGCAAAGCTCGCCATGCCTTCGCCGTCCACCACCGAAAGGTCGCCCTGGACCTGCGCGTTGATCCGGGTGTCGTTGAGGCCGTTGACCAGCGTGGGCAGCGCTTCGGGATCGCTGGCCAGCAGCGCGACGACGCTGCGCTCCGCGTCGAAGGGCGACTGGAAGCCGACGATGCCGCTGAAACTGTCGGACCCGGAAAAGAAGCCGTCGACGGTGGCGCTGTCGCTGCGCTCATAGGGGGAGAAGAGGTCGAAGGCGCGCTCCACCGGCGTGCGTTCGGTGACGCGCAGCCGGCCGTCCTGGTAGAAGACGGGCGCGCCGGAAAAGAGCGATTCCGACTGGGCGATCTGTATGGGGCCAATGACCAATATGTCCTTGCCCGCCATCCGCGCGGCGTCGACCGACCGGGTGACGCTGGCCCGGATCGCGGGCGCGCCGGTGGCGTCCCCGAAGCGGCCCATGACGTTCAGGAACGCCTCGACCACGGCGGGCGTCGGGTCGCCGGGCAGCAGGACGACCGTCTCCGCCATGTCGGGGCGCACGGTGAAGGGATAGCCGCCGCCCGCGAAGCTCGCCAGGTCGGGCATGTGCAGCGCGTGATAGGCGTGGCTGAGGTCGATCGAGCTTTCCGGCAGGATGCTCACCCGCACATTGTCGGGCAGCATCCCCTCGCAGCGCTGCTTGGACTGGACCAGCAGATTATAGTCGAACACCAGGGAGTTCTGGCCGAACAGGTCGTAGCGCGGCAGCACGACGTCGGCGCGGGACGTATAGGCCGCGGGCCGTCCGCCGCCGAACCATTTGTCCCACCAATGCTCGCCGGTCAGCGGCAGGGTGGTCAGATATTGGCCGTTCATCGACAGGTCGAGGCGCGAGCGGGACTTGTCGAGCCAGGGGGCGGAGGGATAGCGGTAGCGCAGGTCGAGCTTGGCGCCCTGGCGCGGCCAGAAGAACAGGTCGGGCGCGACATGGAAACCGGCGCTGAGCGGGCCGGGCGGCAGGCCGATGCCCTGAAGGGCGTAGCGCGGCACGATCTCGCCCAGGCGCACCGGCCGGTCGGTCCGCAGCCAGCGCGGCGCGGAATAGCGGGGGAAGGAGGGCAGGCGCACGCCGTCCAGCGACGCGCTCGCCCCGCCCAGCATGCCCCGTCCGATGGCGAGCGCCGCGGCGGCCTGCTTCAACTGCTTCTCGTCGCTGCCGCTGACGACCAGCAACTGGCCATCGCTGTCCACGGGATTGGCGATGACCGTGGCGGCGGGGCCGGCGGGCAGATCGATGCCGGGGATGCGGCGGCCCGGCGTCACGAACAGCACGGCGTTGCCGGCGGGGATCTGGCCGAAGCTGGGCTTGAAGGAATAGCCGCGATAGCTGGCCATGCCGCCGAACCAGGATGCGGTGCTGGCGGCCGCCTCCAGCTCGCCATTGGTGGGCTTGCCCGCGAAGACGAAGGGCAGTTTCAGCGCCACATTGTCGTTGCGGTCGAAAAAGGGCGCGGGCAGGCGCGCGAGGTCAGGCTTCAGCGGCAGCGACTGGGTGGTGATGTTCAGCACCGACCGCGTGTTGCTGACATTGGCCCATAGCGAGCTGTGGAAGGGGTCTTCGCAGTCGCGGGTGTAATGGCCGATGAAGCGCAGGTTGAGCGAATTGTCGCCCGGCAGGAACAGCGCCGGGTTGATCGGCACGTTGACCGTCTGCGTCGTGCCGTCCGAAGGCCGAAGCGGCAGGGCGTTGACCACTTCTCCGTTCAGCAGGACGACAATCTGGCTGAGGTCGCCCAGCAGCGAGGGCGAGAAGTTGAAGGCCAGGGTCAGCGAGGCGGCGGTCACGACCTGGTTGCTGCGCAGGCCGAAGGGAATGCCATATTCGCCCCGCGTTCCGGCGAGGCGGATGGGATTCCTGACCTGCAGGTCCCTGAGCGGCAGCCGCTGCGGCCTGCCCGTCGAAGCCGGGACCGGCGCGGCCGCCACGGGGCTGATCGCCGGCACGGCCGGAACCGCGTTGGCGGAGGTGGTGGCGAGCGCCCCGGCGGCCGCGGCGGCGGCCATGGCGCGCATCGCCTTCTTCCGGCGGCGCGGCAGGCGCCATATGTCGATGATCGTGTCGATGCCCACGCTGAAAATATCCCTGATGGATTTGAGGCCGGCGACCGGCGCCAGCGGCTTGTCCGATTGCCACGCGTCGGCGCGGCCCATGACGGCGCGCACCAGATGACGGGCGCGCACCATGTCGAGCGGCTGGAAGCGCAGCTTCGCCCGGCCATTGTCCAGCCGGACCGTGTCGACCGGAATGGTCAGCGTCTCGTCGCCCATCGGCAGCGAGATGTCCGTGACCTTGCGCCCCTGCAGCGCGAAACCGTCCGGCAGCTCCGCCGCCAGCCCGCCCAATGAAATGTCCACGGTCGTCCCGTCGACGACATAGCCGTCGTCGAAATAGAGCGTGACCGGCATTTGCGCGGTGATGCGGATATTCTCGCGCACCTGGCGCTGTTCCCGTGCGACCGAAATCGCCGCGATCAGGATCAGCAGGCTGAAGCTCGCCCATGCGGTGTTCAGCAGCACCGTGTCCCACTGCGCGTCGAACAGCAGGGGGAAGTTCAGCTTTATGAAGCCGAAGACGACGCCGAACACCAGCAGCAGCGCGGTGATGACATGCGGCCGCACCGTGGTGCCGTCGAAATAGGTCTGGTCCAGCAGGCCGCCCTTGTCGGTCACGTTGAACTTGCCCTTGCGCGGGTTCAGCAGCGTGAACAGCGTCGGCTTCACCAGATGGAAGGCGAGCAGCGTTTCGTAGATCTCGCCCCAGAAGGGCCGCCGGTCGCCGCCCTGGATGCGCTCGCTCGACATGGTGGAGATGAACAGGTGCGGCAGCGCATAGGCGAAGATCAGCGCGGCCGACGCATGGATGATGTTCTGTCCGCCGATCAGATAGGCGAGCGGCGATGTCAGGAACACGATGCGCGGCAGCGGAAACTGGAAATGCAGCATCGCGTTCAGGTAGCAAAGCCGCTGGTGCCAGTTCAGGCCCGGCCCGAACAGCGGATTGTCGATCCGCATGATCTGCGTCATGCCGCGCGCCCAGCGGATGCGCTGGCCGACATGCAGCACCAGCCGCTCGGTCGCGAGGCCCGCCGACAGGCGGATGCCGATATAGGCGGTGTTCCAGCCCATGCGCTGCAGTTTCAGCGCGGTATGCGCGTCCTCCGTCACCGTCTCGCCGGCAAAGCCATTGGTCTGCTCCAGCGCGGATCGGCGGATGACCGCGCACGACCCGCAGAAGAAGGTCGCGTTCCACAGGTCGTTGCCCTTCTGCACCGCGCCGTAGAACAGGTCGCCTTCGCCCGGCAGTTCCTTCACATTGCCCAGGTTGCGCTGCACCGGGTCGGGCGAATAGAAATGGTGCGGCGTCTGCATCAGCGCCAGCCGCGCGTCCTTCTGGAACCAGCCGACCGTCATCTGCAGGAAGGCGCGGGTGGGGACATGGTCGCAGTCGAAGATCGCGATCAGTTCGCCGTCGGTCTTCTTCATCGCGGCGTTCAGGTTGCCCGCCTTGGCGTGCAGATTGTCGGCCCGCGTCAGGTAGCCGCAGCCCGCCTGCCGCGCGAAGGCCCGGAATTCGGGGCGGCGGCCGTCGTCCAGGATATAGACGTGGAAGCGGTCGCGCGGATAATCCATGTCCATCGCCGCGAAGACCGTGTTCTGGACGATCGCCAGGCTCTCATTATAGGTCGGGATATAGACGTCGATGACCGGCCACTGGTCCGGTTCGCCCTCGATCTCCACCACCGGGCGGTCCAGCGGCCAGCTGGTCTGCAACAGGCCCAGGACCAGGATGACCCAGGCGTAGAGTTCCGCCAGATAGAGGCCCGTGCCCAGCAGCGCCGCGGGCAGGCTGTCGAAGTCCAGCGTGTGGGTCGTGCGCCAGAACAGGTAGCGGGTGGACACCAGCAGCGACAGCAGGCCGATGGCGATGGTCGACCGCTTGCCGGGCGAACGGTTGAACAGGATCACGCCCGCCATGGTGGTCAGCGCGAAGATCCATTGCGATTCCAGGTCGAGCGGCACCGTGACGACGACGATGACCACGGCCGCCACCAGGAGCCCTGCCGCAAGCCTGAGCAGGGCCTGCGGCGCGAAACGGGAAGGAAGGGACATCAGGCGTCCCCCGTGACCTGTATGCTCGCGTCTTCCGGGGCGGGTCGCAGCCCGATGCGCTCCTCCACGGCGTCGGCGAACAGGCGCAGATCCTGCAACGCGGCGCTGGTCGGCGCATATTTGCCGATGAGTTCGAACCGGGCGAGCGCTTCATTGACCGCCTCGTCGCGGCGGATGGTGGCCAGCAACTGGTCCCCGAACAGGTCGCGGACGAAGCTGTGGCTGTGGCGGGACAGCTTCTGCCGGTCGTCAAGCTGGTTGAGGACGAAGACGGTGCGGTCGAGCTTCATCGCCGGGGCCGTCTCGCTGAGGCGGTTGAGCGTGGCGAGCGAGGCGGCGGTGGGCAGCAGCGGGCAGATGTGCAGCGCGCAGCGCGGCATCAGCAGCTCCAGCAGGCGCCGGTCCTCCGACGCGACGTCGACGACCCAGATATGGCCGGGGTCGAACATCCGCTCATATTCCCGGTCGGCCCGCGCCGCGAAGGCGGCGGAGCGGCTCTGGCCATGGCCCTGCATGACGCTGACGCCGAAGGCCACCAGCGGCTCCCCGCCGGCCGCGCCCCATTCCGGCACGGCCTGCGCCGGCATGAAGCCGAAATGCATCTTCAGCGAATCCTGGAAGGTGCAGTCGAGCGCGTTGACCTCATAGCCCTTGCCCGCCAGGTGCAGGGCAAGCTGGGCCGCCAGAAACGTCGCGCCGGTGCCCCCCTTGGGCGATTGAACCAGGACGACCGCCATCAATCCAGCTCCGAGAAGCGGTTGAAGAATTCCTTGAGGTCGACATTGGCCTTCGGCGCGGCCCGGCGCGGTTGCGCGTCATATCGGGCGAAGATCTGGCCGGGCGCGGCCGGGGGTTGCGGCGCCCTGGGGGCGGGCCGTTCGTCCTGTTGCCGCACCTGCGGGACGGGAAGCCGCGCCGCGTCGTCGCCCACCACCTTCTGGTCGCCCAGAACAGCCGCGAAAATGGGCCATAATTCCGTTTCCGAAAACCTGTCCTCGAATTCGCGATAGGCGAAATCCCTGCGGTTCAGCTTCTCCAGCAATTTGCGAGCGTCGCGGCGCATTGGCCCCCCATATGCGTGAACGAATGGTATATTGTTGATTACAGCTAATTTACTATATCTTTCTTAATAGAAAGACAGGTCAATGCGACAAAAATCTGAATGTTGATGTAGATCAGGATAAGACGGAATTTGTTTCGCTAGGCGATTGATTCGAAAAGATTGTGTCCTGTGATATGTGCATGCGAACCCTTTTCGTCATTCCCAATACGGAACAATATGCGGGCGACCAGAGGATAGGTCGGTCGATGCAGGGATGCGGATGGAAAGCGGTGGAAAGGCCTTCGAAATCTTGATCCAGGTAAATTCCAGGCAAGGATTTCAATGCATTGGCCAATAATGAATGGATAATAGCGGCCACTATTCGATCCGATCCGGCGAGAATCGTCGCCTGGGCGGCGCGCCCAGCCGGAATCGCGCGGCGAAGTCGTTTCGGTTCCGCAGAAGAAGATGGATTTTATTGGGCGGTATCGACTTCAGCCCTGACGAGGCTGTCTAGGGTGTGTGGGGATTCAGTTCAGGGCGCGGCGAAAATAGTGGATTTCGAGAACCTCGAAACGAGGCAGGTGACTCGTTTCGACGCAGCGTACTTCAGTACGTGAGCACCGGAAGCGGAGAAAGCCGCTATTTGCAGCCCGCCATGGGCTGAATCCCCACACACCCTAGGCCACTTCCCGGCTGCGGCGGCGTACGGAACATGATGGCGCAGGCTTTTGACGCAGGGGCGGGCGGCCGCTACGGAGGCTGCGATGATCGTGCTGCTATCCCCCGCCAAGACGCTGGATTTCGAAAGCGCGCCGCCGCCCCTACCGGTCACGGCGCCGCATTTCCTTGAAGAGGCGCATAGCCTGGCGAGATCGGCGGCGAACCTGTCGCAGAAGCGGCTGTCGGAGCTGATGCATATCTCGCCGCGCCTGGCGAAGCTCAATGCGGACCGCTTTCGCGATTTTCCCCACCTGCCGGAGCGGCAGGCCCTGTTCGCCTTCGCCGGCGACGTCTATGCCGGTTTCGAAGCGCAGACGCTGGACGAAGCGGGCATCGCCTTCGCCCAGGACCATGTCCGGATGCTGTCGGGCCTTTATGGCCTGTTGCGGCCGCTGGATGCGATCCGGCCCTATCGGCTGGAGATGGGAACGCGCTGGGCGCCGCGCCACAGCAAGCTGACCGACTGGTGGGGCGATCGCATCGCCGCCCTGTTGCGCGGGCAGGTCGCGCAGGAAGGGTCGGGCGTGATCCTCAACCTTGCCAGCCAGGAATATTTCGCGGCGGTGGAAGGCAAGCTGGCGGGCATCCGCGTCATCGACGTCGATTTTCGCGAACCCGGCCCCGACGGACCGCGTTTCGTCAGCTTCAACGCCAAGCGGGCGCGCGGCATGATGGCCCGATGGATGTGCGAACATCACATAACCGATGTCGAGGCGATGCGCGGTTTCGACAGCGACGGTTATCGCTTCGACGCCGGGGAGAGCGAGCCGGACCGCTGGCGCTTCACCCGCGCCTGATCGAATCCGGCGCCGGGACCGCCGGGATGGGAAGCGGGGCCGCGGTCGCTCGCTTCCCGCCCATGATCAGGATTTGGCGGTCGCGGCTTCGGGGGCCTTTTCCTGCGCGGGCGCCTTTTTGGCGGAGGCCGACGTCGCGGCGCGATTGCCGCGGTTCGATATGATGGGGGTGGGCGCGTCCTTTGCCTTGTCCTTCTTAGGAGCCGCGGCCTTTGCGGGCGCGTCGGCCTTTGCCGGGGCATCGGAACGGGAGGCGGGAGCGGCCTTTTCGGGTGCCTTGGGCGCCGCCGCCTTGGCCTGCGGCGCGGCGGTCGGGCTTGCGGCGGCGACCGGCTTCTTGCCCAGTCCCGCCTTTTCCGCCACGGCGCGGCGCGCCTCCGAATAGCTTTGCGCCACCAGCGGATAGCTGCTGGGCAGCTTGTAGCGTTCCCGATATTGTTCCGGCGTCAGGCCGTGAGCGGCCAGATGGCGCTTCAGGGTCTTGTAGGGCCTGCCGTCGATCAGGCTGAGGATGCGATCGGGCGAGGCGAGGCTCCTGCGCACCGAAACCGCCGGCGTGAAGGTTTCGGCGGCGGGTTCCGCAACAGCCGCGGCGGCATTTTCCGTCAGCGCCGCGCGGGTCGTCCTGATCAGGTCGGCCAGGCTGTCGCTCGGCACGCTGTTCCTGGAAACATAGGCGCTGAGCAACTGGACGGTGAGGGCGGTGATGTCGTTCTTGTCTTCGTCGGCCATGTCAGCGAACCCGTTTCAGGAGGATGTTAGCGCTATTTGCGCAAAGGAATGCGGATTGTAAACGGCGGATTGCCCCGCCGGGATGATCAGTCGCGCTCCACGGCATCGGTCCGGGGCAGGAGGCGGCAGTCGCGCCAGTTCCGGTCGCCCCTGGGCACGAAAGAAACATAGTCGCCGTCGATGATGAGCGCCGCCCTGGGGCTGCGATAATATAGGCCCAGCGGCAATGCCCCGCGTTCCAGCGTGAGTTGTCCGTCCTTCCAGACGATCGTGGCGCGGTCTGCATCGGCGCGGAGAAAAAAGCGCCGTCCGGCGGCGCACCGCACCTCCATGTCGGTGGCCGGTCCCTGCGCGCCGGCTGGCGCCGGGGTCGCGGCGGCCGCCCATAGGGCCGCCGCCGGCATGAGGGCGCCGAAAAAGGAGCGGCATGTCATTGCTGGAGCCTTGCCTGAAGGAACTCGGTCCCTAACTCGCCGTGGACTCGTCGGTTCCCGTGGCGAGGGCATTGGCGATCATGGCGGCCAGCGTTTCCTCCGCCCGTTGCTTGACGCTCGCATCCTTCGACAGCAGGTCGTGCCTGATCCATTGCGGCGCCCGGCTGAGAATGGTCATGATCAGAGTCGTCGTGTTCGCGTCCATGCCATCGCTATGCGGACCGCGCCCGTTCCGGGCAACGGCAAAAGGAATCACCCAGATCAAGCCGCGCCCCGGCCAATCCTGTGCGGCGGTCCTGCGCGCCATATCTTCATGCGTCGCGCCATTGCCCCTGGGGGATGCCGTCCAGCGTCCAGTCGCCGATCCGCCAGCGCACCAGCCGCAGGGTCGGATGGCCGATGGCGGCCGTCATGCGCCTGACCTGCCGGTTGCGTCCTTCGCGGATCGTCAGCCGCAGCCAGCGGTCCGGCACGCTCTTGCGGAACCGGACCGGCGGGTCGCGGGGCCAGAGCGCGGGCGCCTCGATGCGTTCGACCTGCGCGGGCAGGGTCGGACCGTCCTTCAGCCGCACGCCATGCCGCAGCGCCGCCAGCGCGGCCTCGTCCGGATCGCCCTCCACCTGGACAAGATAGGTCTTGGGCATCTTGAAGCGGGGGTCGGCTATCCGCGCCTGCAGGCGGCCATCGTCGGTCAGCAGCAGCAATCCCTCGCTGTCGAGGTCGAGCCGGCCCGCCGGATAGAAGCCGGGACGGTCGATATAGGCGGCCAGCGTCGGCCGGGGCCGCCCCGTCCGTTCATCGCTGAACTGGCAGAGCACGCCATAAGGCTTGTTGAACAGGATGAGCGCCATGACGGATCAGTCCGCGTCGAACGCCAGGCTGCCCTGGTCGATCAACGCCGCCACCAGCGCGACCACGGCCGGGGAAGCGGCGAGTTTCGCGTCCACGACCGTCATCGGTTCCCTGCACAGCGCTTCGGCCAGCAGGGCGGCGTCGCCGTCGCAATCGAAGCCATGGCCGTCCACGAACAGCAGCAGTTCCGGTTCGCCCGGCCGGATGAAGGCAAAGCGGCTGGCCGGATTGCGGCCGAGCGGAACGCCCTGGGCCAGCATGGCGCGCACCGTCCGCCGGTCCGCCGGTTCATCCGGCCGCCAGTCCATGTCCGCATATTTGGGCAGGCTGTTGTGCAGGCCGAACCAGCGGGCGAAGGCGTTGCGGTCGGACAGGGCCTCCATCGCCATGGCATGCATCCGGTCGATGGCCGACGCCGAGATCTCGCCGGCATTGGACTGGCGGATGAGGTCGGGATCGGCATAGCGATCCTCGTCCGCCATGGCGTCGGCCTGATGGCGGCACCAGTTTTCGACCAGTTCGGCGCGGGACGGCGCGCGGAAGCCGATGGAATAGGTCATGCAGTCGCCGCCCACCGCCACGCCGTCATGGGCGAAGCAGGGCGGGACATAGAGAATGTCGCCGGGTTCGAGGATATGATCCTCCGTCGCCTCGAAATCCGGGATCAGGCGCAGGTCGTCATGCGGCAGCAGCGGCGTCGCGGAATCGCATCGCGGGCCGACGCGCCAGCGCCTTCTGCCCAGGCCCTGCACCAGGAACACGTCATATTGGTCGAAATGCGGCCCGACGCCGCCTCCGTCGGTCGCATAGCTGACCATCACGTCGTCGATGCGCCAGTCGGGTATGAAGCGGAAGGGTTGGATCAGCGCCGCGACATCGGGCGCATGATGGTCGACCGCCTGCACCAGCAGCGTCCAGGCGTCGCGAAGTTCGGTGAAGCGATCCTCCGGCAGCGGGCCGCTTTCCATGGCGAGCCGATCCGCCTGCCGGGTAATGAGGCGCGATTCGACGCCCTCCTCGCAGGCGAGGCCGGCCAGCTCGTCGGGCGCCAGCGGATTGCGCCATGCGCTCCACGGGTTGCGGATCAGCAGCGGGCGCTTCTGCCAATGGTCGCGCAGGAACAGGTCGATGTCGAAACGGGCGAGGTGCATGCCCCGCCCATGCGCCGTCCCGCGCCCGCTGTCAAAAGATCGGTCGAACCCTTCGGCCCGCCCGGTCAGACGGCCCAGTTGAGATAGAAGTCCTTGAGCGCATGGGCGTCATGCAGGGCGTTGTGCGGCATCCGGCTGTTGGACGCGGCGCTGAACCCCGCGCCGTTGATGAGTTCCAGGCGCAGCCCGTCCAGCCTGATCATCTCGGCCGGGCCGGTCACGAGCAGGGCGCAGAAATGGGCCAGGTCGTCGGGCCAGTCGGCGATGATCAGCGGATCGCGGTCATGCGCCAGATAGGCCTCCAGATGCTGGGCGGCCTCCACCCGGTTCAACTGATGGTCGACGCCCGGCGGCACGAAGCGCAGATAGGGGATCACATTCTTCTCCACCCAGGGGTGGATTTCGGCCGGCAGGGGGAGGGAGACGTAGAAATCCTGGTCCCCGATTTCGGGGACGAGCGCCAGGCTGATGAGGTCGCCGCCGAAGCCGTTGAATTCTGTATCGAGGAAATATCGCATCTCGCTCCTTTGACGCCGCGCTGCATTGCCGTAAAGCCCCCCGGCGGCGGACCCCGCCGGGAGAAAGTGGCATGCAGGCACGCGAATTCATCGGATCGGCGCAGGTTCCCGGCGGAGAGGAACTGACCCTCTATCGGCGGGGCGGGGATTTCATGATCGTGCTCGACCGCAACGAGTTGATGAGCAGCCGGATGAGCGGATCGGAGGAGGCGCTCGCCAATCTCAGTTGCGAAAGGCTGCGCGGCCGGGCGCGCCCGCATCTGCTGATCGGCGGTTACGGCATGGGTTTCACGCTGCGGGCGGCTCTGGCCGCGCTCGACGGCACGGCAACCGTCACCGTGGCGGAACTGGTGCCGGAGATCATCCAATGGGCGCGGGGACCGATGGCGGAACTGGCCGCGGAGTGCCTGGACGATCCGCGCGTGCGCCTGGTCCAGGCGGACGTGGCCGATGTGATCGGCGCGGCGCGGGGGCTGTACGACGCCATATTGCTGGACGTCGACAACGGGCCGGACGGGCTGGTGCGCCAGGCGAACGACCGCCTCTATTCGGCGCAGGGGATCGCGGCGGCCATCGCCGCGCTCAGGCCCGGCGGCATATTGGCGATCTGGTCCGCCGCGCCCGACGCGAGCTTCGCCCGCCGCCTGTCCCGCGCCGGCCTGGCCGTGGAGGAGGTCGCCGTGCGCGCCCGCAGCAACGGCAAGGGGCCAAGGCACGTCATCTGGTTCGCCGCGAAAAGGGCGTCCCGATAGCGGGCGCGGCGTCCGGATTGCGGCTCCAACGGACGTTCGGCTTCGGCCATCCCGCCCCGTCGGTGGTTCATGGGGAATTGTTCGCGGCGGGCGCATTGGGCGGCACGGCGCCCGATCCGCTGGTCGGCGGCGGAACGGCCGCGCCATTGCCCGGCGCGTCGTCCGCCCGGTTGATGGCTGCGCCGCCGAGGGCGTTCCGGTCGGAAGCCGGCTCGCCCGAACAGGCCGCGGCGAGCAGGCTGCCCGCCACCAGGAACATGCGGATCATCTTTTCCTCCTCCACAAGCATGCACTACCTTATCGCACGACCGGCCTTCGCGAGATGGCGAGCCGCAATGCCGCCTAATCCGCGGGGCGCATCGGTTCCCCCTCCGGCGGCATGGCGCCCTTGGGCGTGCGCGATGCGGGGTCGGGCGCCTCGATGCTGGAATGGACCATCAGGCCGACGATGGCGGCAAGGATCAACAGCATCGCCGCCAGCAGCAGGCAAAGGCCGAGCCTTCTTGGCCGCCCCTTCACCGCTTGCCATCGGCGCGCGGGTCCGGCCGTGCCGGCAGCTCGTCCAGCTTAGCCAGCAGATCCTTGAACAGGTCGTCATCCCTGATGGGAAAGTGCCGGCGGAATCCCTGGCCCAGAAGCTCAAGATCCCTCGCGGTCAGCAGGCCAATGGAAACGATCTTGTCCGACACGGCATCCTCCTTGCGGCAGGGAACTGCGGGGGAGCGCGCAAGTGCCAAGGATTCCGCCTCCGACATGAAATCTCTCGCCTGGGGCTACTTCCGACGCGGCGGCCATGACGGAGCGGACGTCCCGGCTATAGAAGCGGCGCGACCGGGGACGCGCGCCCGCCGGCGCTTTGCCGCAAGGCCTGGAGGTGGGCCTCGATCACCTTCGCGGCCAGTTGGTCGAGCGACCGGCCCAGCATCAGCCGGCCGGAAAGATGCAGCATCGTCATTCCGTGCAGGCTCGCCCAGATCCAGTGCGCCTGCTCCAGAACCTCGTCCCGATCCGCGTCGGGCATCAGTTGCCTGACCAGACCGGTCAGCAGGGTCCAGGACGCGGCGTCGCTCGACCCCTCCGGCCTGGCGGCCGTTTCCTGCTTGTCGGTTTCGAACAGCAGGCGGAATTCATGTTCCCGGTCGAGCGCGAAGCGCACATAGGCGTCGCAGGCGCGCCGGAACCGATCCTCCGCGCCGGAAATGCCGGCCGTCGCACGGTCGAGACAGGCCGCGAATTGCCGCCACACCTCCTCGCGCACATCGGCGATCAGGGCATGCTTGTCGGGATAGTAGCGATAGGCGGTCATGGCGCTGGCCCCGACCGCCGCCGCAAGGCCGCGCATGGACAGGGTCGACAGGCTGCCGGCCCGGATCATGGCATGGGCGGCGTTTCGAAAGATCGCCTGGGAGGAGGCGAACGCCTCCCCCCCCTGCCAGCGCGGGTGGCGCCCGTCCCCGGCGGTCATGCCGCGACCGTGCCGTGGGTCGGACCCCAGAGCCTTTTCGCAAGCGCGAGATAGGGTTGCGACACCGGCACGGTCAGGCCGTTGCGCAATTGCAGCCGCGCCGTGCGGCCGAAACGGTCGATCCGGACGACCGCGCTGCGCGACACCCACCAGGACCGATGGACCCGCTGGCCCTCCATGGCCGAGAGGCTGTCGAGCGCGTCGGCGAAGCGCATGAGGATGAGGGCGTTGCCCAGGGTCGTGTGCACGCGGACATAATGATCCTCATTGCCCAGGCATATGACGTCCCGCCCCAGTTCGGGCGGCAACCGTTCGAACAGCAGGCCGTCCGTCGCGGGGGCGTGCCGGGACGCGGCCTCTGCCGGCGGGTTCGGGATCGGCGGCGTCGCCGCTTCGACGGACCGTCCCGCCGGGAAGGGCGCGGAAGACAGTTTTTCCCAGAGGAACAGATAGGCCCCGCCGATGATCCATATCGCCAGGATCAGTTCGAACACTTCGCTGGGAACCGGGGTCCACGTCCCCTCCGACATAGAGGCGGCGGCGGTGACGAAGAACATCGGCACGGAGGTGATCGCCGTTCCCAGCGCCACGCGATGGACCATGGAACCGGCGGCGAGCGGGGGCCAGGCCCGCAGAAGAGGCATCGTCACGGCGGCCAGCCCATATTGGACGAGGAAGATGACGGTCCAATAGCCGACCCGCGCGAACGGTTCGAAATCATGGGAACCGAAGGCGCCGAGCCAGGCGAGCGTGGCCGCGAACAACAGCGCGATTCCCGCCAGCAGGCCGTGCCGCTTCGCCCAATCCTCGACATGCAATTTCGCGAAATCATGCATCGTGAATGTCCATTTGCCGTGCGTACAGTGTAAATTTACGAAGTAAATTGTGCAAGTGCGAATATCGCTTTGCCCGCAAATCCCTTCCCCCATTAGCCGGGTGGGGCACCGGCGGCATCGTGCCGTCGCCCTGGAGATTGCGCATGAAACGACTTGTCATCGGGCCCCTCCTGGCCCTGTTCACCATCGCCTCCGCCCCCGCGGCCGCGCAGGAGGCGCTCGGCGATACGGCGGAGAGCGGCCGCAAGATGGAGGACGGGCGTGAAGGGAAGGGGCCTACGGGCTTCATCGCGCTCGGCCCCGGCGCCACGCCCGCCTATGACGGCGCCAAAAGCTATCAGCTCATTCCCTTCGGCATAGCCGACCTGCGCTGGAAGGGGATGGAGTTCGAACTGCGCGGGCTGCGCGCCCGCCTCGACCTGCTGGGCGACAGCCCGGTGCAGTTCGGCCCGGCGATCAACCTGCGGTTCAAGCGCAACAGTTCGAGCGACGGCGACGGACGAGTGAAGCTGCTGGACGATGTAGGACAGGCTGTCGAGCTGGGCGGGTTCGTCGGCTATCGCTTCGGCGGCGATGAAAAGGGGCAGGGGGAGGTCGCCGTCGACCTGACCGTGCTCAAGGACGTCAATGACGGCCATGACGGCCTGGTGGCGACCGCGCAGCTTTCCTACGCGGCCTATCGCGGCGGTCGGGTTTTCGTGAATGTCGACGCGCAGGCCAATTATGGCGACGGCAAATATATGCGCAGCTATTTCGGCGTCACGGCGGAGGAGTCGCTACGGTCCGGCCTTGCCGCCTATCGGCCCGGCGGCGGCCTTCGCGACGTCGGCGCGGGCGCGACCCTGGGTTATCGGCTCAGTCGGCGGTGGGGGCTGATCGCGCGGGCCGGCGCCAACCGTTATCTTGGAGACGCCGGCGACAGCCCGATCGTCGAGGAGGGATCGAAGGTGCAGGCCATTGCCGGCCTCGCCCTCTCCTTCAGCTTCTGATCCCTGGGATCGCAAGCGCCGCCTTCATTCCTGCCGAAGTGGCCCGATGACCGATCATTCCCCCGCAGGCCTGCCCGCCATGGATGTGCGGGCGGGCCGTCTCATGGCCGTCGCGGCGGCCCTCGCCGCCTTGCTGCTGCCCGGCTGCGGCGCGGCGCGGCGCGACGAGGCGGAACCGGCCCCCACGGCCGTCCGCGTCGCTCTCGCCGCGCCGGCTTCCGCGCGACAGGGGGTCAGCGCCTCCGGCACGGCGGCCTATGAGCGGCAATCCACCCTGTCCTTTCGCGTCGGCGGCGTGATTTCCCGCCTGACGGTCGACATGGGGAGCCGCATCCGCGTGGGTCAGCCGCTGGCCCGGATCGCCGGCACCGACATCCAGCAACAGCTCGCTTCGCGGGATGCGGAGCTGGCCCGCGCCACGCGCACCCTGGCGCGGCTGGAGGCGCTCGCGCAGAGCGGGTCGGTCGCGTCGGCGGCGGTTCAGGACCAGCGCGACACGGTGGAACAGGCGAGGGCGGCGGCGGCGGCGGCGCGTTACGACCAGCAATCGGCAACGCTCGTCTCGCCCTTTTCCGGCGTGGTGCTGGAACGCCTGTCGCAGCTTGGCGAAACGGTCGGCGCGGGACAGGCGATCCTGCGGGTCGCGGACTATGACAGCCCGCTCGTCATCAGGGTGCCGCTGGCGGAACGGGATGCCGAGGGCATCGCCATCGGCACGCCTGCCGAAGTCCGTTTCGAAGGGCGGCAGGCGCTGCCCGGACGGGTCGCGAAAAGCCAGCCGCTGGTCGACGGCGCGACGGGCACGCGCATGGTCGAGGTCCGGTTGCCGTCGGGCGGCCATGGGCAAAGCGGCGCCATCGCCTCCGTCCGTTTCCCGTCCTCCGCCGCCCCCGCGCAACCTTCGCTGGCGGCCGTCCCCGCCGAAGCCTTCGTCCCCCGATCGGGCCGGGAGGGGGGCGTCTTCACCGTCGGCGCGAACGGCCGGGCCAGGTTCGTCCGCCTGCGGCTGGTCCGGTTCGAGGCCGACGATGCGGTCGTGGCCGGCCTGTCCCCCGGCACGCGCGTCGTCACGGCGGGAGCGGGCTATCTGAAAGACGGCGATCCTGTCCTTGTGGCGGGCGGGAACTGAGAGATGGGCTTCAACCCCGCCGCCTTCCTCATCCGGCGCAGCCGCCTGACCCTGGTCCTGACAGGCTTGGCGCTGGCGGTCGGGATTGCCTCCTGGATCAGCGTCGCGCGGTCCGAAGACCCGCAATTCCCGGTTCCGGGCATGAGCATCCGCATCGCGATGCCGGGGGCCACGCCCGCCGATCTGGAGCAGCTGGTGATCAAGCCGGTCGAAAATGCCCTCTACGGCATTGACGACCTGAAGGACGTGCAGGCCAGCGCGACCGACGGCGCGGCGACGATCCAGGCCGAATTCGACTGGTCCAGCAGCGCCGAGCGCAAATATGAGGAGGTCGTCCGCGAGGTCACGGCCCTGCGGCCGACGCTGCCCGACGGCGTCACGCGGCTGGACGTCGTCCGCAACCGGACCAGCGAGACGGCGATTTTCCAGGCCGCCCTGGTCAGCGACCGGCTGCCGATGCGGCGGCTGGAGAAATTCGCCGACGACATGGGGGAGGATATTGCCCGCATTCCCGGCGTGCGCCGGGCGGAATATTGGGGCGCGCCGCCGATGGAGGTGCGCGTCGCGATCGATCCGGGCCGCCTCGCCGAACTGCGCCTGCCCGCCTCGCTGGTCGTCGACGCGCTGAAGCGGGCCAGCGACGAGGCGCCCGTCGGATCGGTCAATGCGGGGCAGCGCCGCCTGATCGTCCGGACCGGCGGCGCCTTTCGCTCGCTCGACGATGTGCGGCGGGTTCCGGTCCTTTCCCGCGAGGGGGCGGTGGCGCGCATAGGCGACCTGGCGCGGGTCGAATGGGCGAGCGGGGAGCCGGAGCATGTCGTCCGCTTCAACGGCCGGCGTGCCCTGCTGCTTACCGCCACGGCCAAGGAGGGCGTGGACATCGGCGTCCTGACCCAGGCGATCCGGACGGAACTGGCCCGTTTCGAGCGGATGGTCCCCGGCGGCGTCAAGCTCGAATATGGCTTCTTCCAGGCCAGCAATGTGGAGCGGCGGCTGAACGGCCTCTACCGGGATTTCCTGCTGGCGCTGGCCATCGTCTCCATCACGCTGCTTCCGCTGGGGCTGCGCGCCGCCGGGGTGGTGATGTTCGCCATCCCGCTGTCGCTGCTTGCCGGCCTTGCCATCCTGCAGGCGCTGGGGTTCGGGCTGAACCAGCTTTCGATCAGCGGTTTCGTGCTTTCGCTGGGGCTGCTCGTCGACGACAGCGTCGTGGTGGTCGAGAACATCACGCGCCGCCAGCGATCCGGCGAGGACCGCGTCACCGCCGCCATGGAGGGTTCGCGGCAGATATTGCTGGCGGTCGCGGGGTGCACGGCCTGCCTGCTGCTCGCCTTCCTGCCGCTGCTGGCGCTGCCGGAAGGGTCTGGCGCGTTCATCCGCTCCCTTCCCGTCAGCGTGATCGCCACGGTTTCCGCATCCTTCGTCATCGCGCTCACGATCATTCCCTTCGTCGCCAGCCGGGTGCTGCCCGCGCGCGAGGATGAGAAGGGCAATCGCATGCTGGCGATGATCGAGCGGGGCATCCATCGCTTCTACGCGCCCGTGCTGCATCGCGCGCTCGACCGGCCCGGGCTGGCGCTGGCGCTGCTGGGCGGGCTCTGCCTGTTCATCGCGCCGCTGATCGCGGCCATCGGGACCAGCCTTTTCCCGCCGGCCGACACGCCGCAATTCCTGGTCCGCATCGAACTGCCGCAGGGGGCTTCGCTGCCCGCGACCGACGCGGTCCTGCGCCAGGTCGAACGGCGGCTCGCGCGGGCGCCGGAGGTGGAATGGTTCGCCGCCAATCTGGGCCGGGGCAATCCCCAGATCTATTATAATGTCCGCCAGCATGATCCCGACCCTGCCTTCGCGGAGGTCGCGGTGTCGTTGCGCGACGGCCGGCCCGCCCATTCCGCCCGGCTTCTTTCGGACCTGCGGCGGGAGTTCGCCGCCTTTCCCGGGGCGCGCATCACCGTCCTGGGCTTCGTTCAGGGTCCGCCGATCGCCGCCCCCATAGAAATCCGCATCGCCGGCGAGGATCTCGCTACCCTGAGCGCCCTTGCCCGGCGGGCGGAGGCGGCCATGGCCGGCACGCCGGGCATCCGCGACGTCGACAATCCGGTCCGCCAGGACCGCGCCGACCTGGCGCTGGGGATCGACGAGGCGAAGGCGGCTGCGCTGGGCGTCCCGGCGGGCGCCGCCCGACAGGCCGCCCGGCTGGCGCTGGACGGCGAATTTTCCGGCCGCCTTCGCGATGCGGAAGGGGACGACTATCCCGTCCGCGTCAGGCTGCCCATGGCGCAGCGCAACAGGGTCGAGGCGCTCGACCGGATCCATGTTCCGTCCGTCGACGGCCGGGCGGTGCCGCTTCGCGCCCTTGCCGATCCCGGCATGGAAACGGGACCGGCGCGCATCGAACGCCATGATCGCGAACGATCCGTCACCCTGACGGCCTATGTCGGGGCAGGCCATCTGACGGGGGCGGTGACGCAAGCCGCGCTCGACCGGGTGCGCGGGGCCGTGCGCCTGCCGGCGGGCTACACCATCGCGCTTGGCGGCGAAGCGGAGGAGCAGGAAAGCGGCAATGCGGGGATGACGGCGGCGGCGATCGTCGCCTGCCTCGGCATATTGGCCGTGCTGGTCATGGAATTCGGGCGCTTCAGGCTCGTCGCGGTGGTGGCCAGCATCATACCGCTCGGCCTGCTCGGCGCCGTCCTGGCGCTGTGGCTGACGGGCAATTCGCTGAGCTTCACGGCGATGATCGGCCTGATCGCGCTGATCGGCATAGAGATAAAGAATTCGATCCTTCTCGTCGATTTCACCGAACAGTTGCGGGGGCAGGGGATCGCCATGCGCGAAGCGATCGAGCAGGCGGGCGAGATGCGCTTCCTGCCCGTGCTGCTCACCTCCGTCACGGCGATCGGCGGGCTGCTGCCGCTGGCCATGGGCGGATCGGGGCTGTACGGCCCGATGGCGGTCGCGATCATCGGCGGCCTGATCGCCTCCACCCTGCTGTCGCGGGTGGCGACGCCGGTCGTCTATCTCCTGCTCGCCCGGACGGGAGAAGCGTCGTGACGACGAATCGGTCGCTGGCCGCCCTGATCGGCCTTGCCCTGCTGGGCGGCTGCGCCGCGGGCACGGAGTATCGACGGCCGGCCTTGCCGCTGCCGGCCGCCTTTCACAATGCTCCCCTGATCGTGGAGCCGGGCGGCAGGCCCTGGTGGCGGGATTTTGCCGACCCCATGCTGGACGGTCTGGTCGCGCGCGGCCTCAAGGGCGGCTTCGACGTGGAGGCGGCGATGGCGCGGGTCGACCAGGCAAGGGCGGCCGCCGGGTCGGCGCGGGCGGCGCGGATGCCGTCGGGATCGCTGGACGGTTCCGCGGTCCGGACGCGCCAGTCGCTGAGGGCCGGGCTGGGGCAGATCGCCGATTATGTCCCGGATTTCGACCGGACGCAGGACAGTTTCGAACTGGTCGGCGGGGCAAGCTGGGAACTGGACCTTGCCGGCGGGCTGAAGCGCGGGCGGGAAGCGGCCGTCGCGGAACTGGAGGCGGCCGTCGCCGACAGCCAGGCCGTCCGCCTCACCGTGGCGGCGGAGATTGGCGACGCCTATATCCTCCTTCGTTCTGCGCAGCGCAGGCGCTCCATCGCCGTCGATCAGGCGGCGGCGGCGCAGAAGCTGGAAAATATCGTCCGCGCCCGCTTCGTCCATGGCGCGGCTGCCCGTTTCGAACTGGACCAGTCCCGCGCCTCCACCGCCGCGATCAGCGCCGGGATCGCCGAGTTCGACCAGGCGGCGCAGGCGCAGTTGGCGCGGCTGGCGGTGCTGGCCGGCGGCCTGCCGGATTCGGTTGTCCAGGCGCTGGAGAGGCCGGAGCCGGTGCCGGTCGCCGGTTTCGCGGCCATGGGGCTGCCCGCCGATCTGATGCGGCGCAGGCCGGATCTGGTCGCTGCCGAGCGGCGCGTTGCTGCCGGCCATGCGCGGCTGGGCGTCGCCCTTGCCGAATATTATCCCAAATTCACCCTGTCGGGCCTGCTGGGTTTTCAGGGCAATGACGCGGGCAGGCTCTTTTCCGGCCCGGCGAGCGTGGTGCAGGGCGGGTTGGGCCTGCGCTGGCGGCTTTTCGACTTCGGCCGGGTCGATGCGGAGGTCGCACGGGCGAAGGGCGCGGAGCGGGAGGCCATCGCCCAGTTCCGCAATGCCGCGCTGCGCGCCGCCGAGGATGTCGAACGCGCCGTCGTCGCCTGGCGGACCGCCAGAGAGCGCGAAGCCGTCCATGCCGAAGAGGTCCGGGCCGCGACCGCGGCCTGCGACGCGCTGGATCGCGCCTATCGGGCGGGCCATGTTTCGCTGGCCGAACTGGTCGAGGCGCAGCGCCGGGTTCTCCAGGCGGCCGACGCGCTTGCGCTGGCGCAGGGAGACGCCGCGCGCGCGACGGTTGCCGGATGGCGGGCGTTCGGCGGCTGACGCGGCGGGTCCGGCGGACATCGGGGTCGGCTTCCCCGCAACTCGTCCCATCCGTCCGGAACCAACGGTTGAGTGCCGGTCGTTCATGGGATAAGGGCTGGCCGTCCGCGCACCAACGGATCGACCCTCAGGCGCCGCCGGAGAAAAGGTCGGCAATCAGGAAGCGGGCATCCGCCGCCGCGCCATGATGAGGACATAGAGGGACAAGTGATAGTTTCCATATTGGCCCTGGCTTGCGCCGGCAGCGCACTGGCCGCCGTCGTCGCCCAATGGATGCCCAAGGCCCTCTTGCCCGCGCTGGTGCTGGAAATCGCGTTCGGGATCCTGGTCGGCCCGCATGGCCTGGGATTCCTGTCGCCCGGTCCCTCGATGGAGCTGTTCGCCCAGATCGGGCTTGCCATACCCATGGTGATCGCGGGGCTGGAGGTCGATTTCGGCGCGTTGCTGGCCCGGCCGCAGGGGGCGCAGCGGGTGAGGCCGCTCATCCTGGCCATCCTCATATCGCTGCTGACCCTTGCCATGGCCGGCCTTGGCGCCTGGCTGCTGCTCGACCCGGGGACGCCCCTGGTGCACCTGGCGATCTATGCCGCGATCCTTTCCACCAGCTCGGTCGGCATCGTCGTGCCGATGATACAGGAAAAGGGCATCGCCAGCGACATATACGGGCAGACGATCCTCTCGGCCGCGCTGCTCGTCGACTTCTTCGCGATGATCGCCATTTCCGCCCTGGCCGGGATCGTCGTCAGCGGCAGCGCGCAGGGCGCCTTGGGCAGCCTGGCGCTTGTCGCCATCGCCGTCCCGGCGATCCGACTGCTGCCCAGGCTGCTGGCGCGGGTGCCCGCGGCGCGGCTGGACAACCGGACCAGCCTGCCCTTCGTCAGGCTCAGCCTGGCGCTGCTGTTCCTGACGGCCTGGCTGGCGGAGATGCTGAATTCGCAACTGGTGCTGGCGGCGTTCCTCGCGGGATTGCTGCTGGGGCAGATCGTTCCGCGCGGCAGCCACCGGCGCGAGCGGCTGGAGGTCATCGGCTATGGCTTCATCGTGCCCTTCTTCTTCATCAATGTCGGCCTGAAATTCGATATTCCCGCGCTGTTGGGATCGCCCAAGACCCTGTGGCTGGTGCCGGGCTTCGTGGCGGTCGCCTTCGCCAACAAGATCATCCCGTCGCTGCTGCTGGTCCCGATCCACGGCCGCAGAAAGGCGATGGCCGCCGGCATATTGCTGAGCGCGCGCATCAGCCTGATCGTCGCGGCGTCGGACATCGCGACCCGGATCGGCGTGCTCGACACCGCGACCAACGCGGCCATGGTGCTGGTCGCGATCATCAGCGCGGCGCTCGCCCCCATCCTGTTCAACATCCTCGCCGCGCCGCACAGGCAGCCGCCGATGCGCGTCCAGGCCTGAACGGGCCTTTTCCCCTTCGGCGCGGACGGGGCAGAGGCAAAAGAAAAGAGAGCGTCTCCGCTTCCTGCGAAAACGCTCTCCCCCCCGCCGTTTGGCGGCGCCTGTCTGATTTCGGATCAGGCCGACCGGATCGGGATTCCCGTCCGGGCGCGAACGAAATCGATGTCGAGATCCGACGCCAGTTCCTGCACGATCAATTCGCCGCGATCCCGATCCAGCACGAACCGGCCGAAGTCGGAAATGATGGCGTCGACGACGCCCGTGCCGGTGAGCGGCAGGGTGCAGCGTTCGACGATCTTGGAATTGCCCGCCTTGTCGCTGTGGCTCATCACCACGACGACGCGCTTCACGCCCGCGACCAGGTCCATCGCGCCGCCCATGCCCTTGATCATCTTGCCCGGCACGGTCCAGTTGGCCAGGTCGCCATTGCCGGCAACCTCCATGGCGCCCAATATGGCAAGGTCGATATGCCCGCCGCGGATCATGGCGAAGCTGTCGGCCGAGCTGAAGAAGCTCGACGTGGGCAAAGTGGTCACCGTCTGCTTGCCCGCGTTGATGAGGTCCGGGTCGACTTCATCCTCATAGGGAAAGGGACCGATGCCCAGCAGGCCGTTCTCCGACTGGAGAACGACCTCTATGTCGGCGGGCACATAATTGGCGACCAGCGTCGGAATGCCGATGCCCAGGTTCACATAAAAGCCGTCCTGCAGCTCGCCGGCGGCGCGGGCCGCCATTTCCTCACGTGTCCAGGGCATCAGGCCTTCTCCTCCGTGCGGGGACGCGTGGTCCGGAATTCGATTCGCTTCTCATAGGACGGTCCCTGGATCACGCGATCGACATAGATGCCAGGCGTGTGGACCTGGTCGGGGTCGAGCGCGCCGGCCGGGACGATCTCCTCCACCTCGGCGATGGTGATCTTGCCGGCGGTCGCCATGTTCGGATTGAAGTTCCGCGCCGTCTTGCGATAGACGAGATTGCCCTCCGGATCGGCTTTCCAGGCCTTCACGATGGAAACGTCGGCCCGCAGCCACGTTTCGCGCACATAGAGCGACCCTTCGAATTCCTCGACGGGCTTGCCCTCCGCGACGACGGTTCCCACGCCGGTCTTCGTGTAGAAGGCCGGAATGCCCGCGCCGCCCGCGCGTATGCGTTCCGCCAGCGTGCCCTGCGGATTGAGCTCCAGTTCGAGCTGGCCCGACAGATAGAGTTCCGCGAACAGCTTGTTCTCCCCGATATAGGAGGAGACCATCTTGCGGATCTGGCCGTTGTTGAGCAGCGTCCAGAGGCCGAAGCCGTCCGCGCCGCAATTGTTGGAGATGACGGTGAGTTCCTTGACGCCGTTCCGCAGCAGGCCGGCGATCAGATGTTCCGGATTGCCCGAAAGCCCGAACCCGCCGGACATGATGGTCATCCCGTCGAAGAGAACGCCCTCAAGCGCTGCATCAGCGTCGGGAAATATCTTGCGCTTTGCCATAATAATCCCTATTTGTCCGATTATCGGATAAAAACGCCAATATTCGTTTAAGCGCAAAAGGTCAATGCCCATGGCTGACGACAGCCAAGCCGCCGATCCCAACTTCATGCTTTCGCTGGCGCGGGGCCTTGGCGTGCTGCGCGCTTTCGAGGGGCAGTCCTCGCTCAGCATCACGGAAGCGGCGCGGCTGAGCGGGCTGAACCGGCCCAGCGCCGGCCGCTGCCTGCACACGCTGACATGCCTTGGCTATGTTCGCGAGCGGGACGGGCGCTATTCGCTCACGCCCAAATTGCTGCCGCTGGCCGCCGGGTTCCTGACGTCGACCCCCCTGGCCAGCGCCAGCCAGGCGGTCGCCAACGCCTTGCGCGACAGCCTTCAGGAAACGGTGTCGGTCGGCGCGCTCGATCCGTCGGACCCGGGCCGCATCATCTACATCGCCCGCGCCGAGCGGAACCAGGTGATCGCCGCGCCGCTGATGGTCGGCAGCACCCTGCCCAGCCATTGCACGTCGATGGGCCGCGTCCTCCTCGCCTCGCTCGCGCCGTGCGAGACCGAACGGTGGCTGGCGCGCGCCGCCCTGGAGCCGAGGACCGAACGCACCATCGTTTCCCCCGATGCGCTCCGCACCGAACTGGTCGCCGTGGGCGAGCGGCGCTGGAGCCTGGTCGAGGAGGAACTGGAGGTCGGGCTGCGATCCCTGGCCGTTCCCGTCCGCGACCGCGAGGGGCAGGTCCTGGCGGCGCTCAATGTCGCCACCTTCTCCGACGCCCACAGCCGCGAGGATCTGATCGAGCGCTATCTTCCCGACCTGAGGGCCGCCGCCGGTCAGCTGGAGCGCGCCATCCAGAGCCATCGCCCCAATCCATAAACCCGCAATCCGTTGAATCTACAGGAGTTGACATCATGACATTGCGTCGAGCCGCCATCGTTTCGCCTCTTCGGACCGCCGTCGGGAAATTCGGCGGCGGCCTTTCCGCGCTGACGGCGGGGCAATTGGGCGCCACGATCATCAAGGCGCTGGTCGAACGCAGCGGGATCGATCCCGAACGCGTCGACGACGTCGTCTTCGGACATGGCTATCCCAGCGGGGAGGCGCCCAGCATCGGCCGCTGGTCCTGGCTGGCCGCCGGCATGCCCCAGAATGTGCCGGGCTTCCAGCTCGACCGCCGCTGCGGCTCCGGCCTTCAGGCGATCATCGAAGCGGCCATGATGGTTCAGACCGGCGCCGCCGACGTCGTGGTCGCGGGCGGCGCGGAAAGCATGTCCAATGTCGAACATTATTCGACCGCGCTGCGCAAGGGCGCGCGCATGGGCAGCCTCGAACTGCACGACCGGCTGACCCGCGCCCGCCTGATGTCGCAGCCGATCGAACGCTATGGCGTGATCACGGGCATGATCGAGACCGCCGAAAATCTCGCCCGCGACTATGGCATCACGCGGGAGCAGTCGGACGCCTATGCCGTCCGATCGCACCAGCGCGCCGCCGCCGCCTGGCGCGAGGGCAAGTTCGCTGACGAGATCGTGCCCGTCGCCGTGCCGCAGAAGCGCGGCGAACCCGTGATCTTCGATCGGGACGAGGGGTTCCGCGAGGATGCCTCGCTGGAGACGCTCGGCGGGTTGAAGCCGATCGAGGGCGGCGTGGTGACCGCCGGCAACGCCAGCCAGCAGAATGACGCCGCCGCGGCCTGCCTGGTCGTTGCCGAAGACCAGCTCGCGAAGCTCGGCCTGGAGCCGAGCGGCTGGTTCGTCGGCTGGGCGGCGGCGGGTTGCGATCCCTCCCGCATGGGCATCGGCCCGGTGGGCGCCGTCCAGCGGCTGTTCGCGCGCACGGGCCTGGGCTGGGACGACATGGACCTCATCGAAATCAACGAGGCTTTTGCGGCCCAGGTGCTCGCGCTGCTCAAGGCGTGGGAATGGGGCGAGGACGACAGCCGCCTGGACAAGCTCAACGTCAACGGCTCGGGCATTTCCCTGGGGCACCCGATCGGCGTCACCGGGGCGCGAATCGCCGCGACGATGCTGAACGAGATGCGCCGCCGCGATGCGCGCTACGGTCTGGAGACCATGTGCATCGGCGGCGGCCAGGGTCTCGCCGCCATCTTCGAGCGGTCCTAAGCGGGTTTCAAGCGGCAGGCTGGCTCCCGCCCCTTCGACAGGCGCGGGACAGGCCTTTCCGCGCGATGCTCCAGGCTGTGAACCGACGCGGCCGGCGAAACCCACCGGCCGCGGCTCGGGAATGGATGATCTGAAGGCGCGGCCTTGGGCGCCCTGCGCCGGCCGCCCCACCGCGCCGCATCCTGTCCCGCCGCGCTTTTCCGCGCCCGCCGACGCTCCCATCCCCTTAGCGAACGCCCTGCCGGCGACCTCTCCGGGAATCCATCGCACGAATTTAGGTTGCAAAGTTAAACCATAAGGGCCTATGGGCTGCATGGTTGCAAAGTTAAACCTATCCGGCATTGGCCGGGGAGCGATGGAGAATAGGTGTGAGCGAATTGTTGGACCTGGCGATCGCGGCGCATGGCGGTTGGGACCGCTGGGAGCAGATCAATGAACTGAAAGCCCATTTCCATGCGGAGGGCACGGTCTGGCATGTGAAGCAGTGGCCCGGCGCCTATGCGGACATGCATTGCTCGATCTCCACGCGGAAGCCGCACACCGAATTCACGCCCTTCCTCAAGGAAGGGCAGCATTGCGTCTGGGAGCCGGACAGCACCGCCATCGTCGCCGACAGCGGCGAACTGATCGATAAGCGGGAAAATCCGCGCTCCTTCTTCGAAGGGCACAGCATTCCGACGCCGTGGGACGAACAGCATCTCGTCTATTTCACCGGCTATGCGATGTGGACCTATCTGACCACGCCGTTCCTGTTCAGGCTGCCCGGCTTCACGTCGGAAGAGGTCGAACCCTGGGACGAGAATGGCGAAACCTGGCGTCGCCTGAAGGTGACATTCCCCGAAGGCGTGCCCAGCCATTCCACCCAGCAGACCTTCTATTTCGATCAATCGGGCCTGCTGCGGCGCCACGACTACAGCGTGGAGATCATGGGCGGCACGACCAGCGCCAACTATGCGACCGATCACAAGGCGTTCGACGGCCTCATCTTCCCGACGAAGCGGCGCGTCTATGCCGCCGACGCGGACAACCGCCCGATCCTCGACCGGATCGCCATCGCCATCGACATATGGGACGTCCAGGCGGCCTGACCCGCATTCGAACCGGCCGCGTCCTCGCGGCCGGCAGAGCGGAACCGGGCCGAGCGCAGCGCAGGCCCATGCCGCCACGCAATCGCGTTCGGAACGCCGATCCATTCGCAACGGCGCGCGGACCGAACAGAAGAAAAAGGAAATATGCCATGGTGACCACCCATCGGATCGTCCTTGCCGAACGTCCGCAGGGCGCGGTGACGCCCGCCAATTTCAGGGCAGAGGACGCGCCCCTGCCGCCCATCGGGGACGGACAGTTCCTGGTCGGGGCGAATTATCTGTCGCTCGACCCCTATATGCGCGGCCGCATGGACGACCGGAAATCCTATGCCGCGCCGACGCCGGTCGGCGGGGTGATGGAAGGCGAGATCATCGGGACCGTGCTGGAATCCCGCCATCCGGGCTTTTCGGTCGGGGAACGCGTGGCCGGACGGCTGGGATGGCAGACGCACGCCATTTCGGACGGCACTGGCCTTGTGAAGCTGGACGACCGCTTCAAGCCGATCACCACCGCCGTGGGCGTGCTCGGCATGCCCGGTCTTACCGCTTATTCGGGGCTGCTGACCCTGGGCAAACCCCAGCCCGGCGAAACGGTCGTCGTCGCGGCGGCGACCGGCCCGGTCGGATCGCTGGTCGGCCAGATCGCCAGGCTCTATGGCGCCAGGGCCGTCGGAATCGCGGGCGGCGCGGAAAAATGCGCCTATGCCAAGCAGGAACTGGGCTTCGATGCGGTGGTCGACCATCGGTCCCCGACCTTCGCCGACGATCTGGCCGCGGCGTGCCCGGACGGCATCGACATCAATTTCGAACTGGTCGGCGGCGCCGTCTGGCAGGCCGTGCTGCCGCTGCTCAACAATTTCGCCAGGGTGCCGGTCTGCGGCCTGATCGCCCAGTATAACGGATCGTCCGGCGAACAGGTCGATCATCTGCCCGCCGCGATGCGGATCATCCTGTCGCGCAGCGTCATGATGCGGGGTTTCATCGTCGGCGAATTCTGGGACCAGCGCCCGAAGTTCCTGGACGAGGTCAGCCAGTGGATTTCCGAAGGGAAGATCCGGTTCCGCGAAGACATTGTCGAAGGACTGGACAACGCTCCGGCGGCGTTCATGGGCCTGTTGGAGGGACGGAATTTCGGCAAGCTCGTCGTGAAGATCGATTGACGCCGTCCCCTGCGGTTCGGGAAGGCGGCGACGACCAGGGCCTTCCCCGCCGATGTCTCCCCGGCGGCGTCGCGGGGAGGAACGCTCGACAAATCGGCGGAGTTGGTTTAACTTCAAAACCTTCCTGTGATGTTGGAGATGGCGATGAAGGGAAAGCGGACCAATCTCGGCAACGCCGATTGCGGCATTGCCCGTTCCCTTGAAGTGGTCGGCGACTGGTGGTCGTTGCTGATCGTGCGCGAAGCCTTCAAGGGAAGGGAGCGCTTCGGCGAGTTCCAGAAGGCGATCGGGCTGGCCAAGAACATATTGTCCGCGCGGCTGAAGAAGCTGGTCGAACATGACATCTTCCGGATCGAGCCGGACGCGGACAACGGCGTTGGCCACCGCTATGTCCTCACCGCAAAGGGAGAGGGGTTGTACGTCGTTCTCATGGCGCTGTGGCAGTGGGGCGAAAGCACATGCTTCAAGCCGGACGAGGCCCGATATGCGATGGTCGACCGCCAGAATGGCGAACCGCTGGCCAGGATCGAGCTGAAGGCCAGAGACGGGCGGGTCCTGGGGCCGCGCGACTTCGTGGCCTCGCGCATGGACGACAAGGCGGCCGCCTGACGCGGTTGCTGACGCCGGTCAGGAGGGGATCAGGCCGCTTCCCTGGAGGAAGAGTTCGCTCGTCCTGTCATACAGATCGCCGGCATCCGTCTTTTCGCCGAGCAGGCCCCTGAGTTCCAGACTGACGACGCCGTGCAGCGTCGCCCAGAGCATCTGGGAGAGTTGCCGGGCTTCGTCCCGCCGATCTTCCGGAAGGCAGGCCGCGACCGCCTCCCGCATGGCGCGGAATGTCGACCAGGCGCGCCGCCGGCTTTCCAGCGGCGCTTCATAGGCCCGGCCGAGGTCGCCGAACATGACATTGTAGAATGCCGGTTCCGCCAGCGCATAGGCGCGATAGGCCTTGCATATCGCCCGCAATCGGGCGACCGGCGCAGGTTCTGCCAGGCATTTTCCGAATTCGCGGCCCAAGCCGTCGAAACTGTGGATATACAGCGCGTCCAGCAGCCCCGCCTTGCCCGAAAAGCAGGTATAGATCATCTTGGTCGAGGCGTTGACGACCTCCGCGACGCGCCGGACCGTCAGCGCGGCTGGCCCTTCCTCGCTCAAAATGCGCGCGGCGGCGGCAAGGATGGCGGACCGCGTCTCGTCCCGATAGGTGGCGCGGACCTGTTGCAGGTCGACGCCACCTTCCCATCGGGCCGTGCCGGACGGCATGCGCCTATGCCGTTTCGAGCGCGTTCTGGACCGTTGCGCCCAGGGAGCGGCCCAGCCGGTCGGTGATGATCTGCTCGGCTTCGTTCATGATGCGGTCGACAAGTTCCTTCACGGTCGGCACGTCCCGGATCAATCCGACGACCAGCCCGCAACTCCATGCACCGACATCGACCTCGCCTTCAACCATTACCTTGGGATAGACGCCCGCGACCTGCTCGAAAATATCGTCGATCTTGATCGCGTCGCCCTTTTCCCGTTCGATCTGGCGGATCTTCTCCACGCCGGGATTGTTGAGCACGCGTTCGGTATTGCGCAGCGGCCGCATCACCAGCCGCGTATCGAGTTCCGTCGCCTCGACCAGCGCCCGTTTCACATTTTCATGGACCGGCGCGTCCTGGGTCGCGACGAAACGGGTTCCCATGTTGACGCCGTCGGCGCCCAGCGCCAGCGCCGCCACCAGGCTGCGGCCGTCGGCCATGCCGCCCGACGCGACGAACGGCACGGAAAGCGCCTCCGCCGCCAGCGGCAGCAGGATCATGTTGGGAATGTCGTCTTCGCCCGGATGGCCGCCGCATTCGAAGCCGTCGACGCTGACCGCGTCGCAGCCGATCCGTTCGGCCTTCAGGGCGTGGCGCACGGAGGTGCATTTGTGGATGACCTTGATGCCGGCCTGCTTGAACAGCGGCATATATTCTTCCGGGCTGCGCCCCGCCGTTTCCACGATCCGGATGCCGTTTTCGGCGATGACCTGGATATATTCGGCATAGGGCGGCGCGTTGAAGGTCGGCAGGAAGGTCAGGTTCACGCCGAACGGCTTGTCGGTCAGTTCCCGTGCCTTCGCGATTTCCTGCCCCAGCAGTTCAGGGGTGCGCTGGGTCAGGCCGGTGATCAGGCCCAGGCCGCCCGCATTGGAAACCGCGGCGGCGAGGGAGGCGAAGCCGACATAGTGCATCCCGCCCTGTATGATCGGATGTTCGATCCCGAACAGTTCCGTGATCCGCGTGCGCATTCCTAAGCTCCTTCGTCGTCTGCCCAATCCGGTAACAGTGTTACCAATGAAAACATCGTTGTTCAAGCGCGGACGGCAGGATTTAAAATTGGCTGAAAACAGTGCCTTGCGAGGAATCGATATGTCTGGCGGCGGCGGGGCGGTTCTGGTGGCCGCAACGCTGCGCATCGCCGATTCGGCCTGCCCAGGGCTTTTCCGCGCCTTGGCAGGAGTGCGGCGGAACATGATTGACATTGTAGAATGTGTAGATACACATAACGCAACGAGTCGGGATGCCGGAGTGGATCGAGTCCGGTTGCGTCGCTTCGTGAAAGGCAGTCAGCGGGAACCCCGTCGCTCCCTGCCGGGCCGTGTCGCCCGGCGGCGGTCGACGGGCCGTGCCGTTCAAGCCTGTGATTTCAAGGCAACCCATCGGTCGAATGGGCCCAGGAGGGGGATTGATGATGAAAATGCTCAAGACGGCGCTTTATCTGGCTGGGGCGGCTATTCTGCCCCATGCCGCCCATGGCCAGGCGGCCCCCGCCGACCAGGGCAATGGCCTGAACAGCGTCAGCGACATCGTCGTGACGGCGCAGAAGCGCGCCCAGAGCCTCAGCACCGTGCCGATGTCGGTGACGGCGCTGACCGGGGAGCAGCTTGCGGCGCGGGGGATCAACGATGTCCAGGATCTGGCGAAGGTCACGCCCGGCCTCAATTTCGTGCAGAGCGGCAGCGGCGTGCCGGTCTATTCGCTGCGCGGCGTGGGCTTCTACGACACGGCGGTGGGTGCGCGCCCGACCGTCAGCGTCTATGTCGACGAGGCGCCGCTGCCCTTTTCCGTGATGACGACCGGCGCCGCCTTCGACCTGGAGCGGGTGGAGGTGCTCAAGGGGCCGCAGGGAACCCTGTTCGGCCAGAACGCCACGGGCGGCGCGATCAACTATATCGCCGCGAAGCCCAGGGATGATCTGGGCGCGGGCGTGATGGCGAGTTTTGCGCGCTTCAACACGCTGGACGCGCAGGGCTATGTCACCGGCCCGCTCGCGCCGGGCCTCAACGCCCGCCTGGCGGTTCGCGGGGTGCGGGGCGACGGCTGGCAGCAAAGCTATACCCGCAACGACAGCCTGGGCCGCCAGCGCATGCTCCAGGGCCGGTTCCTTCTGGACTGGCAGGCGTCCGACCGCCTCAGGCTCTCGCTCAATCTCAACGGTTTCATCGACGATGGGGATATGCAGGCGGGCCAGCTCCTCGCCGTGGTTCCCTTGTTCGGCGCATTTGCCGGCACCATTCCGCTCGTCACCAACTATCCGCGCGCGCCCCAGACGCCGCGCGCCGCCGACTGGAACGCCAACACGCCCTACCGCAAGGACAACAGCTTCTACCAGGCGGTGCTGCGCGGGGATTACGAACTGACCGACGACATCACGCTGGTCTCGCTCAATTCCTACGCGCATATGAGCATGGACCAGCGGATCGACCTGGACGGAACGTCGCTGACGAACGGCGACCAGAGCATTCGCGGCCGCATCTCGTCCTTTTCGACCGAGGAGCGGCTGACCGGCAATTTCGGGCCAGCGACCGTCATACTGGGCGTCAACTATGCGCATGACAAGACGCGGGAGAATGCGATCTGGGCGACCTACTATTCCACCCAGAACAGCTTTTTCACGCCCCTGACCAACGACGTCGCCGCCGCGCCCTACGGCTATCAGGACTTCAACACCTATGCCGCGTTCGGCAATGTCGACTATGACATCGGCCGCCTGGTCACGCTGCACGCCGGCGCCCGCTATACCAAGGCGGACCTGGACTATGAGGGGTGCGGGCTTCCGGCCAACCAGAATTCGGCGGTCGGGCTGACACGGCTGTTCAACAATATCCGCGCCGCGGCCGGGCTGGGGCCGATACCCGTCATTCCGATGGACGGTTGCTCGACGCTGGACGCCAATCTCAACTATGCCAGCCATATCGAAGGGACGTTCAACGAGGACAGCCTGTCCTGGCGGGTGGGCGTCGACGTGAAGCCGGCCGAGCGCGTCCTGCTCTATGCGAATGCCAGCCGGGGCTACAAGGCGGGCAGCGTGCCCGTCCTTTCGGGCACCAGCGTCGACCAATATGTTCCGGTGAAGCAGGAAAGCGTGGTCGCGCTGGAGGCGGGGTTCAAGGCGTCGCTTTTCGGGCGGCTGGTCGACGTGACCGGCGCGGCCTTCAACTATGACTATTCGGACAAGCAGCTTCAGGGGCGCATCATCACGCTGATGGGGCCGCTGATCGCGCTGGTCAACGTGCCCAAGTCCCGCGTTCGCGGCTTTGAGGGGCAGGTCACGGTCTATCCGACCAACGGCCTGTCGCTGACCGCCGCGGCGACGTATCTGGACTCGAAGGTCACGTCCGACTTCATCAACTACACGATCATCGGCACGCGCCAGAACTTCAAGGGGAATGATTTTCCCTATACGCCCAAATGGCAGGTCAATCTGGACGGCGCATACCGCTTTCCGATTTCATCGCGGCTGGATGCCAATCTGGGCGTCAACTACAGCTACCGGACCAAGACCAATGCGGGCTTCGGCAACGAACCGCTGCTCTACATGAAGGATTATGGCGTGCTCGACCTGCGCGCCGGCTTCGGCGGCAGCGACGGCAATTGGCAGGTCAGCGTCTTCGGCCGCAACGTGACCAACAGCTATTACTGGACCAACGTCGCCAAGCTCTATGACGTCGTCCGCAGGCTGGCGGGGCAGCCCGCGACCTACGGCATCCAGATGAACTGGCGCTTCTAGGCCATGCGGAGCGGAACAGGCGTGCAGGCTTGCAAGGCCGCTCCGACCAAGGCGGGAGACGGGCGCGCCCGTTTCCCCGCCGCCATTTCCGGCACGCGGTCGGCGACCGCGTGCCGTCCGTTTTCAGCCAAGGGTCTTCGAGGGTTCGATGCAGGATAAATCCGTTCTCGTAACCGGCGCCGCTGGGGGCGTCGGAAAAGCCATTGCCAGGCGCTTCGCGGAGCAGGGCGCGTCCGTCCTCGTCACCGACATCGATGCGCGGGCCGCCGGCCAGGTCGCCGAGGCGATTGGCGGACAGGGCAGGGCGCGGGCGGCCACCCTGGACGTCGGCGACGCCGCCTCGATCGAATTCGCCGTCGCCTCCATCGTCGGATGGACCGGGCGGCTGGACGTGGTCGTGCATGCGGCGGGCATGTGGGCGGGCGGCACCGTGCTCGACATCGACGAAGCGCGGTGGACGCGGGTGCTGGAAGTGAACACGACCAGCGCCTATCTGATCGCCCGGCATTGCGTGCCCCATCTCCGGCAGACCAGGGGATCGATCATCAACATCGCCTCCGTCGCGGGGCTGAAGGGCACGCCGGGCGCGGTCGCCTACAACAGTTCCAAGAGCGCGGTCGTCGGAATGACGAAGTGCATGGCGCTCGATTTCGCGGCATCGGGAGTCCGGGTGAACTGCATCTGCCCGGGCGTGATCGACACGCCGATGGTGGATGCGGTGCTGGCGCATCATGGCGAGACGTTCACGCGGGAGGATCTCGCCCGGCGTCATCCGCTCGGTCGGCTGGGCACGCCGGAGGACATTGCCGGCGCGGCCAGTTTCCTGGCGTCCGACGACGCGTCCTGGATCACCGGAACCGCCCTTGTCGTGGACGGCGGCTCCATGGCCGGGGTCTGATCGCATGAGCGCAGCATCCCCCGCCATGGATGGACGGAGCGACGGGTCGATGACGATCCGGGGCGCGATCCTGGAAACGTCGGACGCGCCGCGGCCCTATGCCGACAGCCGGCCGATCCGGATCGGCACGCTGGACCTGACGCCGCCCGGCCCTGGCGAGATATTGGTCAAGGTCGAGGCGGCCAGCCTCTGCCATTCGGACCTGTCCGTCATCAACGGAAACCGCAGGCGCCCGCTGCCCATGCTGCTGGGACATGAATCCAGCGGGCGCGTCGTCGCCCTGGGGCCGGATGTCGACGACCTCGCCCTGGGACAGCGCGTCGTCCTCACCTTCATGCCCCGCTGCGGCGCCTGCGACGCATGCCGGACAGAAGGGCGCATTCCCTGCACCCGCGGCACCGCCGCCAACGGGGCGGGGACGCTGCTCGACGGCGACGTGCACCTCAGCGAATGCGGCCACCCCGTCCTCCACCATCTGGGGGTCTCCGCCTTCGCGGATCACCTGGTCGCGCATCGCAGTTCCGCCGTGCCGGTGGGCGACGACGTTCCGCCGGACGTGGCGGCGCTGCTGGGCTGCGCCGTGCTCACCGGCGGCGGCGCGCTCCTCAACGAGGCGCGGCCTACCGAGGCGGACGTGGTGGCGGTCATCGGCCTGGGCGGCGTCGGCATGGCCGCGCTCATCACCGCGAAGGCGCTGCGTCCGCGCCGGATCGTCGCGATCGACGCGCTTCCGGACAAGCTCGCCCTAGCCCGTTCGCTGGGCGCCGATGAGGCGCTGTCGCCGCAGGACGCCGTCGACCGGGGGATCAGGGCCGACATCGTCATGGAATGCGCCGGCCATCCCAAGGCGTTCGAAACCGCCTTCGCCATCACCGCGCCCGGCGGCACGACCGTGACGGTCGGCCTGCCCGCGCCCGGCGCCATGGCGCAGATATCGCCCTTGCAGGTGACCGCCGAGGCGCGCCGCATCGTCGGCAGCTATCTTGGTTCGTCGGTTCCCCGGCGTGACATTCCGTTCCTGGAAAGGCTGTGGCGCGAAGGCCGGCTGCCGGTCGAGCGGCTGATTTCGCGCCGCATCGGGCTGGAGGACATCAACGCCGCCTTCGACGCCCTGGCATCGGGCGACCAGCTTCGCCAGGTCATCATGTTCGATGCCTAGTTCACGGCCCGGTTCACGCGCCGCCACGCATATGCCGCAGGTTCGCGGCCAGAGAGGAAAGACCATGTCCGCCAACCCCATCGACCATGCAGATGCGTTCGACACCTATCTTCCGATCGACATCGACGATGCCGAACTGGAGCGTATATTGGAGAAGGCGGAACTGCCCGCCCTGCTGGCCGCGCTGGCGAAGCTGACGGGCGACACGTCGCTGGTTCCCCCATCGCTCAAGCCGCCGCATACGCGCAAATCCTTCATCCCGATGCCGCAGGGCGGCCTTGACGAAGCACAGCAGAAGGAAGCGAGGCGGCTCGCCTTCGACGCGATCAGGCGGTATCGCGACGGCGAGATCCAGACGCCCGGCCACACCGACGATGCGGAGCTGCGGGCGATCGTCAGCTTCCTCATCACCCGCGATTTCGACGATTACCGGGATCTTCTGATCCATGAGGTGGCCGACCATGACGTGGGCGCGCCCCAGTGGACCCTGTCCGAACTCGATCCCGACCGGCCGTTCAAGGTGCTGATCATCGGCGCGGGCATCACCGGCGTCGTCGCCGCCTATCGCCTCAAGCAGGCCGGGGTGGAGCATGTCGTGCTGGAAAAGAATCCAGAGATCGGCGGGACATGGTGGGAAAACACCTATCCGGGCTGCCGTCTCGACACGTCGAACTATGCCTATAGCTTCAGCTTCGCGCAGAAGACCGACTGGCCGCAGAAATTCTCGCGCCAGTCGGAGATCCAGGACTATGTCCTGAAAGTGGCGCATGACTATGGCGTGCGCGACCGCATCGTCTTCAATACCCTCGTCCGATCGGTGATCTATGACGAGGAAGCGGGCGAGTGGGAGGTGACGGCCATCACCGACGGGGAGGTCAGGGTCCACCGCGCCAATGTCGTCATCAGCGGCACCGGCCAGCTCAACTCGCCCAAGCTGCCCAATATCGAGGGCATGGACAGCTTCGCGGGCGCAAGCATGCATTCCGCCCGTTGGAACCATGACGTAAGCCTGAAGGGCAAGCGGGTGGCGATCATCGGGACCGGCGCCAGCGCCTATCAGATCGCGCCGGCGATCGCCGACGAGGTCGGCAAGCTGGAGGTGTTCCAGCGCAGCGCGCCCTGGCTGTTGCCCACGGCCGACTATCTGGACGACATCAGCCCGGAACTGATGTGGCTGTTCCGGCACATTCCGGGCTATGCGCGCTGGTATCGCTTCTGGCAGTTCTGGCTGGCGACGGAAGGCCGGATGCCCACCGTCACCGCCGATGAAGGCTGGAACGAAGAGGGTTCCATCGGCGCCATCAACCATGCCTTCCGCCAGGAACTGGAGGCCGAATTCCGCCGCCAGCTCGCCGACAGGCCGGACCTGATCGACAAGGTCATTCCCACCTATCCGGCGGGGGCCAAGCGCCTGTTGCGCGACAATGGCCAATGGTCGGCCACGCTGCGCAAGCCGCACGTCGACCTGGTGACCGAAGGAATAGAGCGGATCGTGCCCGAAGGCGTCGTCACGGCGGACGGCGTGCTGCATGAGGTGGACGTCATCGCCTATGCCACCGGCTTCCGCGCGGACGAGTTCCTGGCCGACATGGAGGTGCGCGGGCGCGACGGCGTGGAGGTGCACGAATATTGGGACGGCGATCCGCGGGCCTATGCCACCATGACGGTGCCGGGCTTCCCCAATTTCTTCATCTGCGGCGGTCCCAATTCGGCCGTGGCGGCGAACGGCAGCGCGATCTTCATAGTCGAATGCAGCATCGAATATATATTGGAGTGCATCCGCACCCTGGTCGTGAAGCGGCTGAAGGACATGGAGCCTACCGACGCCGCGACCGATGCCTTCGTGGGGAAGATCGACCGCGCCAACCGGGCGCGGGCATGGGGCGCGGAAGGCGTCACGAGCTGGTACAGGAACAAGACCGGCCGCGTTTCCGCCGTCTGGCCGTTCGAACTGCTGGAGTTCTGGAACATGACGCGCGGGCCGGCCGAGGGCGATTATCGCTTCACCCCCTTGGGCGAGCTGACGACGCAGGCGGCGGAATGAGCCGCCTGACGGGGAAGACCGCGCTGATCACGGGCGCCGCCCGGGGCCTGGGCGCGGCCTATGTCCGCCGCTTCGTCGCCGAGGGCGCCAGGGTTCTGGTCACCGACGTGATCGACGAGGAGGGCCGGCTGCTGGCCGAGGAGATGGGCGCCGATGCCGCCGACTATCTCCGCCTGGACGTGTCCTGCGGCGAAAGCTGGGGGGCGGCGGTTGACCGATGCGTCGAACGGTTCGGCAGGATCGACATATTGGTGAACAATGCGGGCGTGGGCGGGGGTGGCGCGCTGGAAACCACGTCCGACGACCAATGGGAAAGGCAGATCGCCGTCAATCTGGGCGGCGTCTTCTACGGCATGCGCGCCTGCATTCCGCGCATGGCGGCGGCCGGCGGGGGATCGGTGATCAACATCTCCTCGATCAACGGCGTCAGGGGCAATCGCGAACGTTACGGCTATGTCGCCTCCAAATTCGGGGTCATCGGCCTCACCAAGGCGGCCGCCCTCGACTTCGCGGCGGCGGGCGTCCGGGTGAACGCGGTGCTGCCCGGCATGATCAGCACGCCCATGACCGCGGGATTGAAGGTCGACACGTCGCTTATCCCGCTGGGACGGCCGGGGGGCATGGACGAAGTGGCCCAGGTCGTCGCGTTCCTCGCTTCGGATGAAGCATCCTATGTCACCGGCGCCGAATTCCTGGTCGATGGCGGCGTCGTGCAGAAAGTGGTTGGACAATGACAGAGGCAATCGAACTTCGCGTCCCCCTGGAACCGGGGGCGCAGGGCGTCGTCGATCAATATCGCGCGGCGGCCCTGCCTCCGCTCGAACAGGGCACGGCGCAACAGGCGCGGGAAGGCTATCGCGCCACGTCGCTGCGCGCAGGCTTCGAACCGGAACGCGATGTCCGCGCCAGGGATCTGACGATCGGGGCGGGCGGCAATCCGCTGCGGACGCGGATATACGAGCCGGAGGGGGCGATCGGGCCGCGCCCGCTGATCGTCTACCTGCATGGCGGCGGCTGGGTCATGGGGGATCTGGACACCCATGATTCCACCTGCCGGCTGCTGGCCAGGCAGGCGGGCGCGATCCTGGTCGCGGTCGACTACCGGCTGGCGCCCGAACATCCCTTTCCCGCGGCGGTGGAGGACGCCGTCGCCGCGCTGCGCCATGTGCCTGAGGCGGTGGCCGGGCTGAGCATCGAAACGGCGGGGCTGGCCGTTGCGGGCGACAGCGCGGGCGCGACGCTGGCATTGGTCGCGGCGCTCGCGCTGAGGGACGAAGCGACGCCGTCCGCGCTGGCCCTCTTCTATCCCGCGGGCGACATGGGCCGCAGAACCGCGTCGATGGACGAATTCAGCAGCGGCTATCCGCTTACATCCTCGACGCTTCGCTGGTTCCGCGACCTTTATCTGGACGATGTGGCGCTGGCGGGCGACTGGCGCGCATCGCCGGCGCGTCATCCGGATTTCGGCGCCCTGCCGCCCACGCTCATCCTGTCGGTCGGCCACGATCCGTTGCGCGACGACACGATCGCGCTGGCCGGGCGGCTGAAGCGCGAGGTGCGGGGCAGCGAGCATCGACACCTGCCTGACCAGATGCACGGCTTCCTGACGCTGGGCGGGGTCATCGCTCCGGCGCGGGGCGAACTGGACCATGCGGCGCGCTTCCTTCGCCAGGCTATGGGCCTTGGCCCCCTGCTGGAGCGGGAGGGAGAAAGCGCATGATGGCCGCGACCATGCAGCAGCAGGCTCTGACGGAGGCGGCCGACATGGTTTCGTCCGTCCCCACGGGACTTTTCATCGACGGCGCCTGGCGCGCGGCGGCCGACGGGCAGCAATTTAGCGTCCACGATCCGGCGACCGGGGATGTCGTCGCCCGGCTGGCGAATGCGACGCCGTCGGACGCCATGGATGCGCTCGACGCCGCCGACCGCGCCTTTCCGTCATGGTCGCGCACGCCGCCGCGCGAACGCGCCGAGTTGCTGCGCCGGACGTTCGACCTCGTCATGCGCGACAGGGAACGGATCGCCCGCATCATCACGCTCGAAATGGGAAAGCCGCTGCGGGAATCCCATGCCGAGGTGAGCTATGGCGCGGAATTCCTCCGCTGGTTCGGTGAGGAGGCGGTTCGCATATCCGGACGCTTCGGCTCGTCGCCGGAGGGCACCGGGGACATGATCGTCTCGCGCCATGCGCTTGGCCCGGCGCTGCTCATCACGCCCTGGAACTTTCCCCTCGCCATGGCGACGCGCAAGATCGCGCCCGCGCTGGCCGCCGGATGCACCGTCGTGATCAAGCCCGCCGCGCTGACGCCGCTCACCACCCTGTATCTCGTGAAATTGCTTGAAGAGGCGGGCCTGCCGGCGGGCGTCGTCAACGTCATTCCCACGACGAATTCGGGCGGCGCCACCGGACCGATCATCGCGGACAGCCGCTTGCGCAAGATCAGCTTCACCGGGTCGACGCAAGTGGGGCGGGTGCTGCTGGAGAAGGCCTCCGCCAACATCCTGCGATCCTCCATGGAACTGGGCGGAAACGCGC
This sequence comes from Sphingobium indicum B90A, assembly GCF_000264945.2. Taxonomy (NCBI): domain Bacteria; kingdom Pseudomonadati; phylum Pseudomonadota; class Alphaproteobacteria; order Sphingomonadales; family Sphingobiaceae; genus Sphingobium; species Sphingobium indicum. The sequence continues at coordinate 2,271,156 of NZ_CP013070.1, read as the reverse complement.
CCTTCCTGGTCTTCGACGATGCCGATCTCTCCCGCGCCGTGGAAGGCGCGCTCGTCGCGAAGTTCAGGAATATCGGCCAGGCCTGCACGGCGGCCAACAGGTTCATCGTTCATGCAAGCGTGGCCCAGGAATTCAGCCGGCGGGTGGCGGAGAAGGTGGCGCAGTTCAAGCTCGGCTCAGGCTTCGATCCGGACGTCGCGATCGGCCCTCTGATCGACGAGGCGGCGGTCGCGGGGGTGGACGAGCTGGTCCAGGATGCCCTGTCCCGCGGCGCGACCCTCGTCACGGGCGGCAAGCGGCGGGGCGGCGCGGGCACCTTCTTCGAACCCACGGTGCTCACCGATGTCGCAAGGGACAGCCGAATCCTGCGGGAGGAGATTTTCGGCCCCGTCCTGCCGATCGTCACTTTCGACACGGACGACGAAGCCATCGCCATTGCGAACGACACCGAATATGGCCTGGTCGGCTATGCCTTCACCGCCAGCATCGAGCGGGGGCAGCGGCTGATCAATGAACTCCAGACCGGCATGATGGGATGGAATGTCGGCGTCCTTTCCAATGCCGCCGCACCCTTTGGCGGGGTGAAGATGTCGGGCCTGGGGCGCGAGGGCGGCGCTGAAGGGATCGATGAATATCTGACCACCAAATATACGCTGCTGCCGTCCGTTTCCCGCCCGTGAAGCATTTTCCCGGCGGGCGGCGCCGCCTGCAAAAGGGATCGGCAGGGATGTGGGGATGCCATTGCCGGACGTTCTGCCCATCTCGTCCGGCAAAGGGAGCGTGCCGCGCCTGATGGACGCGGCACGCTTCCGAATTGGGCCGCTGGCAGGAACCCCGGTTCGCCGTCCGAACTGGGCGCCTGCCTGCGCAGGAAGGGATAAAAGGTAGAGCAGTCGGATCCGAATCTGCTTTAGAATTTCGCGTCGAAGCTGATCCCGTAGGTGCGCGGGTCGGCGAGATGGGTGTAATCGAACCCGTTGCCGGACAGGTCCAGCGAATAACGCGCATAATATTTGTTGAAGATATTTTTGCCCCACAGGCTGACGCCGTAGCGATCGTCGGCAAATCGATAGCTGAGCTGGCTGTTGACCAGCGCATATCCCTTCTGCGCGGTGCGTTCCGTGTTGAACAGGTCGAAATATTGCTTGGACGTGAAACTGCCGTTCACGCCCCAGCTCAGCTTTCCGCCGCCGGTCTCCACTATATCCCAATCGAAACCCGCCGATGCGCTGAGCTTCGGCGCGTTGGGCAACTGGTTCCCCCGCAGGGACGTGCCGTTGAGCGATCCTTCCTTGATCTTCGTGTCCAATATGCCGACCCCGACATTGATCCGAAGCGCCTGGACCGGGCGCACCGTCAGTTCGAATTCCGCGCCCAGGATGCGGGACTTGGGAATATTGATCAGCGTCTGGATATGGGTGACCGAATTGACGCTGATCGCCTGCTGGTCGCGATAATCATAATAGAATGCCGCCCCGTTGAAGGTCACGGCGCGGTCCAGGAACTGGCTCTTGAAACCCAGTTCATAGGCGTTGACGGTTTCCGGTTCCGCCACGTTCAATTCGGCCGGGGAAAAATAGGCCTGCGCGTTGAAGGCGTTGGCGCGATAGCCGCGACTGAAGCTGGCGTAGATCAGGTCGTTGTCGGCGGTCTTGAAATCGACGCCGACCTTGCCGGTGACCGTGCCTTTCTTGAAACGGGCGCTGGTCGACGCATCGAAATCGAACGGATCGTCGCCTGGGATGGTGTTGACGATGGGAACGCCGTCCGGCCCCTCTATCTGGGCGCGGTAGCCGACGACCTTGCCCCGATCCTGCGTATAGCGGATGCCGCCGCGCAGGATGAGCCGGTCCGACAGCTTGTAATTCATGTCGGTATAGACGGCGGCGCTTTTCCTGACCTGCTTATAATTGTTGCGGTAGATGCAGGAGACCGCGAAGCCGCTGTCGACGCAATCTTCCCAGGTGAGCGCGCCGTCTCCGTTCACGTCGATGTCGCTGTAGAATCCCGCCGACGTCTCGTTCCACAATTTCTCGATATTATAATAGGCGCCGAAGATGAAGTTGAACGGTCCGTCGAAGTCCGAAGACAGGCGAAGATCCTGCGACAACTGCTTGCCCCGTCCTTTCAGGTCGGCCTCCAGCACCCGCAGCGGCGTGCCGTCCGCCTCGTCGATGACGCGCAGGCGCCCATAGTCGTAGGACGTCACCGACGTGACGGTCAGTGCGTCCGCGACATGCCAGTTTCCGGTCAGGGACGCGCCATAGGTGCGGTGGCGATGGCGGCCGATATTGTCCGCCTCCATCTCCCGCCGTCCAAGCCCGGTCCTGAAATAGCTCGACGCGCCGAACATCTCATAGACCCCGTTCCCTATGCCCAGAGACCCGACCGGCTCGCCCAGGACGCCATATTCGATCGGATTTTGCAGGCTGGTCGTCAGCCGCAGGATGAAGTCCAGCTTGTCGTTCGGTTCGAACAGCAGGGACGCCCGGATGCCATATTGGCGCACGGCGCTGCCGTCGGGCCTGCCCGGCATCAGATTCTTGAACCAGCCGTCGGCGCGGGAGAATGTGAAGGCGATGCGCGCCGCCAGCGTGTCGCCCAGGCCCGCCTGCACCGCTCCGTCGGCGTCGTATCGGTTGTAATTGCCGTAGCCCAGTTTCAGATAGGCTTCGGAATCATGCCCCGGTCTCTTGCTGATGAAATTGATGGCGCCGCCGGTCGTATTCTTTCCATATAGGGTTCCCTGCGGTCCCCGCAGCACTTCGACCCGTTCCAGATCGAACATGCCCAGTCCCAGCAGGGGAAAGCTGCCCTTGTAGACTTCGTCGAAATAGGTCGCGACCGGACCCTGCTGGTTGAAGCTGAAGTCCGACATGGAAACGCCGCGCAGCGAGAAGATCGGCAGCCCGTCCCCGGCGACGGTCGACGCCTGAAGATTGGGAACCGACCCGGCGAGATCGCTGACCTGCTGAAGCCGCTGCTGCGACAGCGCCGCGCTGCCCAGCGCCGTCACCGACACGGGCACGTCCTGCAACCTTTCGGACCGGCGGAGCGCGGTCACGACGATGTCGCTGGTGCTGACCGATCCCGACGCGCTTCTTTCCGCCGCGGCCTGATCCGGACCGCTATCCTGCGCCAGGGCGGGTTGCGCAA